>CBFIBN010000050.1:0-12450 GCA_965660775.1 Arenicellales bacterium
TACTGGATTCGGGTAAAACCTTCGGGGCAGATCAACAGTTTGGCGGTACCGGGGCTACGCATAACTGGACTATCAGCCGGCGCTTTGTTGAGCGCACCCACATTCCTGTCTACCTCGCTGGTGGCTTAAACAGCGCCAACGTCTTCGAGGCGATTACCCAGGTCAGGCCCTACGGTGTAGATCTTTGTACCGGGGTGCGTACCGATGATCAGCTGGACCCCGCCAAACTCGAAGCCTTTATGAGCGAGGTACGGCGTGCCGGGCAGGCGCTCACCGATTGATCACTATGGAGAGAGATTAGTGAATTTGCATTTTACCCCGGCAGAATTTGCTGAGCGCATCGCTGTGGCAAGGCAGCGGATGAGTGAGCAAGCATTGGATGGCCTATTGCTGTTCAAGCAGGAGAGCATGTATTACCTCAGCGGTTATGACACCGATGGTTTTGTGCTGTTCCAGGCATTGTTCCTGGGGCTGGATGGCGGTTTGATTCTGGTGACGCGCTCCGCCGACCGGGTCCAGGCGGCTTACACATCGATAATTGATGACGTTCGCATCTGGATGGACTCGCAAGACGAGAACCCGGGCAACGATGTGCGCGATATGCTCCAGGGTCAGGGTATGCGCGGCAAGCGCATTGGTGTCGAGTACGATGCCTACGGGCTTTCTGCCAGGCGTGGACAGATGCTGGAAGCGGCGCTCAACGGTTTTTGCGAAACAGTAGATGCCTCGGATCTTGTGCGTCAGCAACGGCTGGTAAAAAGTCCGGCGGAACTGGATTATCTTCGCCGCTCTGGTGCGATCTGTCAGGCGGTTCAGGAGGAGGCGGTAGCGCTTTCGGTGCCGGGAGCCTTCGAGGGCGATATCCGCAGCGCCATGCACCGGGTGGTCTGGTCACGCGATGGCGATACCCCGGCGCATGTCTGGCCCATGGGCAGCGGCCCCTCGGCCTTATTGGTGCGTTACAAATCCGGTGGGCGACACATCGACGCCAACGACCAGGTGTTTCACGAGTTTGCCGCGTCTTACCGGCACTACCACGCAGCACTTACCTTTGCCCTGGTTACTGGCAAAGCGAGCGAAGCACACCATGCCATGTTTAATGTCTGTCACGAGGCATTGCAGGCCTGCAAAGAAGCGTTGCGCCCAGGCAGGACCGTGGGCGATGTTTTTCAGAGCCACCGCCAGGCTTTTATTGCCGGGGGATTTGGTGACAGTTACCTTAACGTCTGTGGCTATACGATGGGCGCCATGTTTCCGCCCACCTGGATGGAAGATCCGCTGATCCGCCAAGGCGATCCGCAGGTGCTGGAGCCGGGGATGACTTTTTTCATGCACATGCTGATGGTCGACAGAGCCAGTGGCCATATGATGGCACTGGGTGAGCAGGCGATTGTGACCGACGGCGCTTGCGAGCCGATCACCCATGCGCTCGATGCGCTCGTGGTCAACTGATCATCTGGCACCAGTGGATGCTGGCCGGTTGCATCGGTCGTCGCACATCTGAAGTCGCACACTTAATGAATGATGTAGTGGGTCAACGATCCACGCGCCAGCGGGTACTGCTTGCTAAGGCTGGGTTTCAGCTCGACGGGTCTTTGATGGCAATGCCGGGTACCCAGCAGTAGCCGTCGGGATCCAGCAGATAACACTCGCGCAGGCCGTGTGGCCGGTCCTCGCTGGTGCGCAGTACTACGTGAGCGCCAGCGATGGCTTTTGCCTCACAAGCATCCGGGTCTATACCGTACAGCCGCAGTTCCACCCCTGCGCCGCGGGCGCCGGCCTCGGGGAGCTGTGACGGCAGCGGGTTGGAATGGTAAGTATGATCGCCATGCAGCTGGATGAAGTGCCCGGCTGATTCGAGTACCGCAAAATCGTCGTCGGCCCGGTGCATTCGCATGCCCAAGACCTGTTCAAGAAAGTCGACGCTGCGCATGACGTTGCGCACCAGCAGGTTGATGCCAAAGCCTTTCAGCGCGTGGCCGAATTCAGCTGCCGGGGCATCGCGTGCCGTTTGCTCATCCATGCTTGTGCTCACTGTTATCTTTTGCCAGGACCATTACAGGCCGACGGGTGTTTTGAGTCAACTAGAATCACTCAGTCATAATGTCGCGGGATGTGTGATCAAGGGCGGAAAACTTGCTGACTGGGTAATCACCAAAGAGATGCGGTGGCTGAAGACTTGTGGCTACAAGCCGAAACCGATGGCTCGATAATCCTGCGGGTGCGGGTGATCCCCCGGTCCCGCCAGGCCGGGCTCGGGCCTGTGCGTGCGGGTCGCCTGGTGGCGCGCATTACCAGGCCCCCGGTCGACGGCAAGGCCAACCAGGAACTGCTGAAAACTCTGGCCAGTGCCCTGGGATGTAAGCGTGCTCAACTGTCGATCGTGCAGGGGGCGACAACCCGTGACAAGACCGTGCGTGTGGCAACGCCCCCTGCGGATTTGCCAACCACCGCCGATGCATTGGCCCGTTACCTGGGGTTGTGATCCGCCAGTGTGTTCGAGTCAGCGTGGGTCGTCGGTAACGCCACTAAAGCGCCGCGGCAGCAGGCCCGATTGGAACCAGCTGACAAAGGTGATGATGCTGAATATCGGCAGGCCCAGCGCCTGGCGCAGGTCCGCAGCATAGGGCCCCATATTGGTGCACTCAAGCACGACGGCACCTACCTGCGGGTGCTCGCGCACCAGCGCAGCTCCGGCATCGAGCAGGTCCTGGCGACAGGCATCGACATCCATTTCGGCCTCATCTTCGAGAATCACCCGGGTGAATTCCCGGCCACCCTCGGTGCCCACCACCGGGGTATCGGCGGGCGCGCCAGCGGCTGCCAGGTGATCTACCGTCAAACTCTTCCGAGAGATTGTGATAACACCCACCTGCTGATTGCTGGGCAACAGTTGTTGAGCCAGCGGCACCTGCATCAGGGAAGAACTGGCCACGGGTACTTTCACGGCGCGGGCGATCTCGTCCTGAAACAACGATAAAAAGCCACAGGTGGTCGACAGGCCATCGGCACCGTCGGCAACGAGCGATTGGCCGGCTTCGATAAAGGCATCAAGCAGGCCTTCGGCGCGATGGCGCACTACCCGGTTGGGAGAGGCGCCCCGCACCACCCGGTAGAGTACCGGGAAAGGCCAGGTGGCGGCATTGCCGAAATCGCCCGGGATACGGGGGAAGACTGTATCGAGCATGAGCATGCCAACCGTAGCGCCGTAGACTGTTTTGCCCCCGTGCGCCGATGCGTTTGCTTTACCAGCCATTGTTATCTCCCCTGCGGCCTTGAACTTAGCCGTCGGCCATGTCCTGTTTAGAGTTGTGGGCTATTGTAAACACCTGGTACCACTGGCCACCGAGCGCTCGATGATCTCAGACAACGCCAAGTCCGATACAGCCTTGAGCGGGTGGGTTGCATAATTTTTGCGTCAAAGATAAAAACCTTTCCTTTAGTATTTAAATTGCGGTACATTGGGTCTTGATGCTGGGCGCAAGTTTTAGGCCAGGCAAGGGCGATAGGGGCCGCATGTCGTAGCGGGGTCGAATCGCTCACGGGCGGTCTATGCAACTGACACCGCTTTGATTGCAATGAAGGTAAAAACGAAAGTAATAGCAAAACCAAGGAGGATTCTGTGAAAGCAACACTGTTAAAGACTCTGGGTGTATCAGCGATCGCTACTGCGGCGGTCTTGGCTGGCGCGCCGGCAGCGGCCGAGAAGTGGGATATGCCCATGGCCTACTCGGACAGCAACTTCCACACCCAAAACGGCAAGGCTTTTGCCGAGGCGGTTAATGTGGCAACCGGAGGCAAGCTTGAGATTGTGGTCCACGGTGGCGGCTCGCTGTTCAAGGGTAATGAAATCAAACGAGCTGTGCAGACTGGCCAGGCGCCTGCCGGCGAGCGGTTATTGTCAGCACACCAGAACGAAAGCGCTATTTTCGGCGTGGATTCGATACCGTTCCTGGCGACCTCTTTCGAGGCATCAGATAAACTGTGGCAGGCTGCACGCCCGACCATAGAAAAGACTTTGGCCGAGCAGAATCTGGTGTTGCTTTACGCCGTTCCGTGGCCGCCGCAGGGTTTGTATTTCAACAAGGAAGTGAACTCCACGGCGGATTCCAAGGGTGTGAAGTTCCGGGCTTATAACGCTGCCACTGCCCGTGTCGCCGAACTGATGGGTATGCTGCCGGTGCAGATCGAAGCGGCTGAACTGGTACAGGCACTGGCGACCGGTGTTGCCGAGGCATTCGTGTCGTCCGGTTCAACCGGTTATGACCGAAAGGTCTGGGAGCACCTGTCGCATTTCTATGAGGTGAATGCCTGGTTACCCCGTAACTACGTGTTCGTCAATCAGCAGGCATGGGATGCACTGGATGCCGATACGCAGAATATCGTCAAGGGTATAGCCATGCTGGCCGAGCGTGCCGGCACCACCAAGTCACAGCAGTTGAGTGGCTGGTATCTGTCCCAGCTGGCGGCCAACGGCATGAAAGTGCAGCCGGCCGGCGATCAGTTGCGTGGCGAACTCGAAGCCATTGGCGCGACCATGTCCGGTGAATGGATGGAAGCGGCCGGCGACGAGGGCAAAGCCATCGTAGACGCCTACAAGGCAATGTAAAACTGCCAGGCAAGGGGCCGGCCAAGCGGCCGGCTCCGCACCTGGAACCTTAGTTCTTTTTGATATGAAAGCGCACCCATTGCGGCGCGCCCTGGATGGCGTGTATCTCACGGCCGGTATGCTGGGGGCGGTATTCATGCTCGCACTGCTGGCGATCATCGTACTGCAGATGGCCGCCCGCTGGACGGGACAGGTATTTCCTGGTTCCACCAACTACGCGGGTTACTGCATGGCGGCTATGTCGTTTCTGGCGTTGGCTTACGCATTGAACCATGGCGCGCATATCCGGGTTCGCTTGCTGCTCACGCGCCTGGGGCGCTTTCGTCGTATCGGTGAATTGTGGTGTTACGGCATCGGTGGCGCGCTGTCGATATATTTCTGTTACTACGCTATCAAGGCCACCTACTGGTCACACCTGCTGAACGATGTCTCCCAGGGCCAGGACGCAACACCGCTGTGGATTCCCCAGATCTCAATGTCGGTGGGGACTTTCGTTTTTGCTCTGGCTATGGTGGATCGCTTCATCAGCATCGTGCTGTTTGGGTTTGATGAATCGGCTGAAAAAACCAACGCTGTTGATTGACGCGACTCACTCATGGAACATCTTGCACTGACAGCTATTTTTCTGTTTACCTTGTTCTTGTTGCTGGGAACCGGGGTCTGGGTTGGCCTGGCATTGCTGGGTGTGGCCTTTGTGGGCATGGAGCTTTTCACCACCCGCCCTGGCGGCGACGCGATGATTACCACCATCTGGACCACAGCCTCGAGTTGGTCTTTGACTGCGCTGCCACTTTTTATCTGGATGGGCGAGATTCTTTACCGCACGCGATTGTCTGAAGATATGTTCCGGGGCTTAAGTCCCTGGATGGCGAAGTTACCGGGCGGGCTTATACACACCAATATCGCAGGCTGTACTGTCTTTGCGGCCGTGTCCGGCTCATCGGCGGCTACGTTGACCACCGTGGGTAAGATGTCGATCCCGGAGCTGCGAAAGCGTGGTTATCCAGAGCACATGGTTATTGGTACCCTGGCAGGGTCGGCTACGCTGGGATTGATGATCCCGCCGTCGCTGACACTGATTGTCTACGGCGTCACTATCAATGAATCTATATCCAAACTGTTTATCGCTGGGATTCTGCCTGGGCTGACGCTGGCGCTGCTGTTCATGACCTATGTCGCCGTGTGGTCATTTGTACGACCCAAAGAGGTGCCGCCGCCTGAGCCCCCGATCTCCTTTGCCCAGAAGATCGTCGAGTCACGTTTTCTCATACCGGTGTTGCTGCTCGTGGCTCTTGTCATCGGCTCAATGTACTTGGGCTGGGCTACCGCCACCGAGGCTGCATCGTTTGGTGTCGTTGGTTCATTGATACTGGCGATTGGTCAGGGCTCTTTAAACCGCGAGACTTTCATTCAGAGCCTGCTCGGTGCGCTGCGAACTTCGTGCATGATCGCACTGATTCTGGCTGGCGCCGCCTTTCTCTCGCTGTCGATGGGATTTACCGGTTTGCCCCGGGCGCTGGCTGAATGGATCGCCTCGCTGGGTCTGTCACCGACGGTGCTGATCCTGTCACTGATGCTTTTTTATATCGTGATTGGTTGCTTTCTTGATGGCATCTCATCGGTAGTGCTGACCATGGCCGTGGTTGAGCCGATGATTCGCACCGCCGGTATAGACGTGATCTGGTTCGGCATCTTTATTGTTGTGGTTGTCGAGATGGCACAGATCACCCCACCCATTGGGTTTAATCTTTTTGTGCTGCAAGGCATGACCGGTCACGAGATGAGCTATCTATCCAAGGTGGCGCTACCGATGTTCGCAATGATGGTGGTGATGGTTTTTATCCTGATAGCCTTCCCGGATCTTGCCACTTACCTTCCGGACAATATGCGCTCACGTCCTGGTGGCTGAATTGGGCACTTGCACAAGCCTGAAGGGTTTTGAAACGGCCTCAGAAATTGCCTCGCGCTGGGGCGGTCATTTGATACCACTTGGTATGGCCGGTAGCGATTGAAATCACCACAACCACGCTAAAGTGTCACGGCGATATCACGGTTTTCGGTGATGATTCTTTTGCCCCATGAGCCACCTTCGGCAGAATCAGTACGACACATCTCGCAGATCGATCACCCTCTACGGCGAACAACAGCCCGATAGACTGAACAACTTGGCCTGTGGCTGTCATCCCGTAGTGACAACTTTCCCAAGCCGGCTATAAACGTACACCCGATCGCGTCTGATCTGTTATTTTGCCGGTTGCAGAGGCGTTCTTGACAGTCTTTGGCGTGCTCGCCTACATTGAAGGGTTCTACTGCCAGAATGCTCGTGTAGGCAATACAAGATATATATGTGCATTCAATTTACAACTAACATGTGCATTCAATCTACAACAACTTAGAGGAGAGGAAATATGATTAAACGCAATGTATTTTTACCGTTGATCGCGCTGTTCAGTGCTCTGGCCGTATTGGTCGCAGGGCCCGCGCAGGCCTGGGAGCCAAAAAAGCCAGTGGACTTTGTGATTATGGCCGGAAAGGGTGGCGGGGCCGACAAAATGGCACGCCTGATGCAAAGTGTGATCGAAAAGCACGGCTTGGCATCCAAACCGTTTGTTCCGATCAACAAACCAGGTGGCTCTGGTGCAGAGGCACTCATTCATATGAAGGGTAAGCAGGGCGACAACCACACCGTAATGGTGACGCTCAACAGTTTTTACACCACACCGTTGCGTCAACCGGGTCTGGATGTAGACATCTCGACTTTCACACCTGTCGGGCGCATGGCTGAGGATACCTTCCTGCTGTGGGTCAACGTCGATTCGGGCATCACCAACGTTGACGAGTTCGTGGCTGCAGCCAGAGCCGCAGGCAGTGATTGGCTCATGGCCGGCACGGGTAAAGGCCAGGAAGATCAGCTGTTGACGACCTTCCTCAATAAAGCGTATGACCTCAAGATCAAGTATGTGCCTTTCAAAGGCGGCGGCCGGGTAGCCAAGGAACTGGCGGGTAATCACTGTAATTCCACAGTGAATAATCCCTCCGAGCAATTGGGCTTTTACCAGGCTGGAAAAACCCGGGCAATCGCTTCGTTTACTCCAACGCGGCTACCGTTGTTTCCAGACGCGCCGACTTTCAAAGAGCTGGGCAAGGACTACGTCTACTTCATGCAACGTAGCGTGGTTGGAGCACCAGGCATGAGTGATGAAGCAGCCGCTTACTATCGTGACGTGTTCGCACGGGTCTATGCGACGGATGAGTGGCAGGCCTACATGACCAAAAAGAGCCTGATGGGTGGTTTCCTGACTGGGCCTAAGCTCAAGGCCTACTGGGCTCGAGAAAAGGCAGTCCATGAAGTCATCTTGAAGGATATCGGCGAGATTTGATTGCATATCCGTTGGTTTAGGCAGTAAGGAGCAACTGTCATGCGTAGAGCCGAGCTGTTAATGGCCCTGTTTCTTGGGGTCTTTTCGGCCTACTTGATGGTTAAGAGTGCGGAGCTCCCCATCGGCTGGATTCCTGATGAAGGACCAGGCGGTGGGGCGTTTCCCTTTTGGCTGGCATTTGGGATGCTGATCTGTTGTGTGTGGATTGTCGCACGCTGGTTTAAGCGGAAAACCCCACCGTCACGTTCGACCGAGCCTTATCTGGCCGTTACAACCCGGAGTACAATAATCAGGGTCATCGTTGCACTGACACTGATGATCGGGGCGATCCACATTATTGGCATATACCTGTCCATACCGCTTTTCCTGTTGTACTACGTTCGGGTGATGGGAGGCCACCGCTGGCCGCTTAGCGTAGCGGTGTCTGTGATCACACCCGTGGTCAGTTTCTTTTTCTTTGAGATTGCGCTGCGGATCACATTACCGAAAGGTTACACCGAGCCGCTTTTCTATCCGTTGTACGATATTTTCATGTGAGGCCCTGTGGAAACGTTTGACCTGTTGATGCAGGGTTTTGGCGTTGCGCTGGAACCTTTGAACCTGGCACTTGTCATATTCGGCTGTGCGCTGGGTCTTTTTATTGGCGCGATGCCGGGGCTTGGTTCGGTTAACGGCGTCGCCATTTTGCTGCCGATGACTTTTCTGGTACCGCCCACAGGCGCGATCATTTTTCTTGCAGCCATCTACTATGGCGCCATGTACGGCGGTGCTATTTCTTCGATCATGCTGGGAATTCCCGGCGCTTCGACCGCTGTCGCCACCACCTTTGATGGTCGGCCGCTGGCTCTTGCCGGCAAAGCAGACCAGGCGCTGATTACTGCTGCCGGCGCCTCGTTTATTGGTGGCACCATATCGGTGGTGTTGTTTACGCTGTTTGCGCCTCCCTTGGCCGAAGTCGCACTGGCTTTTGGTGCTGCCGAGGAATTTGCACTGATGATGCTTGCATTTGCGACGTTTGTTGGATTGGGTGGCGACGATATCCCCAAGACACTCTTTTCAATATTCATCGGTTTGGTGCTGAGCGCTGTGGGTCTGGACATCATCAGCGGAGAGCCGCGGTTGATTTTCGGCGGTCTGCCCGGGTTTTTCCATGGCATTAATTTTCTGGTTCTGGCGATTGGCATCTACGGGATTGGTGAGATGCTCTGGACCATCGAATCCAGCCATGGTGGGGTAAAAGTCTCCCAGGCGTCGTTCAGTATCGGGCGTATCGTCACGCACCTCAAGGGCCTCAAACATTCACTGAAAGCCAGTTTGATGGGATCTTTTCTGGGGTACTTTGTGGGCATACTGCCGGCTGCAGGAGCAACCCCGGGATCCATTATGGCCTACGGCATGGCCAAGACGATGTCCAAGGACCCGGACTCTTTTGGCAAAGGGAACGTTGAAGGCGTGGCCGCACCCGAATCGGCTAACAATGCTGCCAGCACGGGTTCAATGCTGCCTATGCTCACCCTGGGCATTCCCGGGTCGCCGACTACGGCGATCCTGCTGGGCGGCATGGTGATCTGGGGTCTCGAACCCGGGCCGATGCTGTTCGTTGAGCACCAGAGCTTCGTCTGGGGCCTTATTGCCAGTCTCTACGTGGCGAACCTCTTTGCCATGTTGATCAACCTGGCATTCATACCGGCGTTCATCGGCGTACTGCGCATGCCTTTTACCATCCTCGCGCCTATCATTTTTGTACTGTGTCTGGTGGGTGGCTACGCGCCCACGCAAAACATGCATGATGTCTGGCTGATCCTGATTTTTGGTATCGTCGGTTACCTGATGCGCAAACTGGATTACCCACTGGCTCCAGCGGTATTGGCGATCGTGCTGGGCCCACTGGCTGAGACATCAATGCGTCAGGCCTTGTTGATGAGTGACGGCAACCTGATGATCTTTATCGAAAGGCCCATCTCGGGCCCCATCATGGGTGGCGCTGTTTTGCTCTTTTTGCTGCCAATAATAAAACTGCTGCGCAAGCCGCGCGTGCCAGTATCGGATTGAGACTCGCCGTAATTCTGCATCAATCAGTATCTGGGACCTCGCCGGGTATGCGCCGGGAACCAAGACTCGAACAACGGTTTAAACCCAACTTGAACTTTGGACCCCCGGGAGCTTTGATGACTGGGTTTACATTCGGTCTAAGTCTGTAAAAGGGCTATTGATGAGCACCGACGTCATACGACCGCGTTTCTCAGACCTTGCCGATGGTCTGCAGTTGGCACGTAGCCCGGATCAGCGCGCGCAGATTCTCTCTGATTTGGTACTACAGGAGTTCGATCGCTTTTATCTCGATTTTCGTGCCATTCCCGGCCGCGCCAAGCGAGCCTTTGAGGAACGCGATTTCCCACAATCGTTGCTTCATAGCCAAAACCAATTGCTGCTTTACGGCGAGCGTATGCATGCGTTGGCCTCGGCCTTGGTCGCCCAGGTGCCAGCGTCCGAGTCTGCGACGATGCTATGGGATGAGCTTGAAAAACTTTACCGAGTTTCGGTTTCTGGCCGATACGAGGCCGACCTCGCACTTGCTTTTTTGCATTCGGTGCGACGTTCCGTTTTCATGGGTGAGTGGAAGCCGGTCGACTATTCGGTCGGTATCAAGGCTGACGCGAGTGCGGCTGGCATCAGCGAGATGATGGTGAGCTATCCGGTCTCAACGATCAACGCCGGCCTGGTACGCCAGATTCTCGATTTGCCTGGTTTTAGTACCCCTTATCGAGACCAAGCAGGTGATGCCGTGCTGGCAGCGCAGCAGATCAACGCCCTGTTATCCTCGGATCAGGGGGCGCACATTGTTGGTGTCGATATCATCCGGGGTGGTTTTTTCCGCAATCGTGGTGCCTATATTGTTGGCTGCATTCGGTTGAACGAGCGGCCGGTTGTTCCGCTTATCCTGGCCCTGCTCAACGATGAAGGCGGTATTTACATTGATGCTGTGCCATCCAGTGAGTCAGCGGCGCATAATTTGTTCAGCACCACCCGTGCCAATTTCATCGTAACGAACGATCACTACCACGAGCTGTCTGAGTTTTTGCATGAGATTATGCCTAAGCGCCCGTTGGGGCTGCATTACTCATCCATTGGTTTTAATCACTTTGGCAAAGTCGCTGTGATGGACGAATTGATCCGGGAATTGAATGAATCCGGGACCCTATTTGACACGGCGATTGGTTTTCCGGGTACCGTGGCCATTGGATTCCAGGCGCCGGATTCGGCGTACAACCTCAAAGTCATCCGTGACCACCCGACCGAGGGTTACAAGTGGGGTGATTTTGCTGGTGTTGATTCGGTGCTTGCCAAGTACAGCCAGGTTCACGATATCAACCGCACTGGCAGCATGCTGGACAACGTGATCTATTACAACGTTACGCTGCCGCAACAACATTTCAATAACGCGCTACTGGACGAGATGTTGCGCGATGCAGGCTATACGGTATCGCTGCGTGGAAGTTCGGTGGTATTTCATCACCTGATTGTACAAAGACGCATGATTCCCTTGCCTGTGTTTTTAGAAAATGCGTCGCGGTCGGATTGCGAACGGGCGGTAGTGAATTTGGGCTATTGTATAAAGAACAACATGGCAGCCAACATCTTCAACCGTGATCTGGATGGGCGTAACTATGGTGTGGGCAGCCACATACGCGTGTATCTTTTCGATTACGACGCGTTGGAGCCATTTACCGAGGTCAAGATCCGCAGCAACGCTGACCGCTATGACGGCGAGGAAGATATACCGGATTGGGTTTTTGAAGACGGCGTGATATTTTTGCCCGAGGAAATCGAATCGGGCCTGCGTATCGCCGACCGGTCACTACGCCAACTTTTCCGCAGCGTCCATGGCGACCTGTTGCGAGCAGACTACTGGGAGCGGATTCAGGATGAACTATGCGAGGGTAAGGTGCCGGCGATCCAGGTCTACCCCGAGAGTTATCGATTACACCATTGAGCGAGTGGGGCTGATTATTGCGATCTTTGTGTTAAAACCACTGCGTAAAACGCCCTGGCTATTATTCGGCTGACGCCAACTGCGTCGCCTGGATAGTGGAGAGCTCTATAGGTTTGCGAAAGACAGGTACCCCGGCTTAAAGGCCAGGGTACCGTTGATGTTAAGGCTTGATGTAGGTGAATCCTTGTGCCTGCAAGTGAGCGAGTTCAGCGACGCCGCTTGGGACAATATCCGCTTCGGAAACATCGAAAAGATTGGCTTCGATATCGATCTTTTTGCCGCGCAAGGTATTGGCGCAGACATCGAAAGCAACACCCTGGTCCTTGAGGCCGGATATCTTGGCCGTCATCTTGTCGGTGGCGTTACCGGCTTTGAGTTTGGTGTACTGTGCCTGGTCGGGCTCAAGCAGCAGGGTCAACCCCTTGCCGTGCAGGACAACTCGCAGTTCCAGGTTTTCTGCGCCCACT
>CBFIBN010000051.1:0-12170 GCA_965660775.1 Arenicellales bacterium
CCTATGTGCTGCTGGAGCGTCAGTTTCTCAAAGCCATCAAGCTTGAGCGTGGGGCCACAGTACGTGAAGCCATTGTTGCTTCCGGCGTGCTGAGCGAGTTTCCGCAGATCGATCTTGAAAACGTATCAGTCGGGATTTTCTCTAAGCGGATCACGCTGGACACGCCACTGTCAGATGGTGATCGAGTCGAGATTTACCGGCCGTTATTGGTCAGTCCCACCGAGGCTCGACGCTTGCGGGCGCAACGCAAGGTCAAAGCCTAGTTTTCGCCGGGTGTTACCTTGTCCCAAAGCTGAGAGAAAAAACCGGGGCCAGTCTCTTCAAGATCGGGCTCGACTGCTCCGGGGAGTCCAGCGCCCTCGACGTGGGTGCGTGTTACCCGGTCCGCTTCAAACCATATACTGAGGCGATGCTGGGTCAGCGGCTGGCCCTTGCCCGGATCAAGACTGTAAAAGTAATCCCAGCGCTGTGCATGAAATGGATCTTCAATCAGGGGTGTCCCAAGTATGAAGCGAACTTCATCGCGGCTTACCCCAGGGTTGATCTTTTCGATCTGCTCGGCGCTGATGACATTGCCTTGCTGGACCTCCATCTGGTAGTTGCGTACACAACCGGTGCCAGCCGCCAGCACACCTCCCAGAGCGAACAGAGCGGCAATCCGTCTAAGGCGATACGTGTGGATCATGCGGCGAATCATAACCGAGCAAGACGATCGATGCTCCGCCTATGAAGAGACAAGCTGTTTCTCCATGGCGATCTCGTCGCAGTGATCGAATTTCGGGCAAGTAACGCATACGCCGAACACTTTCTCCGGCAAAGTTTCCATGGCGACGATCCGGTAGCCGAGTTTGCGAAAAAACCCAGGCACATAGGTCAGAGCCATAATTCGTGTCAGACCGAGGCGGCGCGCCGTTATCTCGATTTCTTGCACCATCAGCCGGCCGTGGCCGTGGCCGTGTTCACCGGGGCGCACCGCGAGGCTGCGCACTTCGCCGAGCTCTTCGGTGAAGACTTCAAGTGAGCCGCAGCCGCGAACAGCGCCGTCGCGCTCGGCAACAACAAAGTTGGACAGGTGCTCACAAATCTCGTCTGTAGAGCGCGCCAGTAGCTGACCTTCGCTGGCGTAATCACGCAGCAGCACATGTATCGCCTCTACATCGGCCGTGGTCGCAGGACGTATCGAAATACTCATACGCCTGCCCGCAAGAGCAACTCCTCGGCATGCGCGCGAGTCTTCGCTGTGATCTCGACACCGCCGAGCATGCGCGCCAGTTCCTCGGAGCGGCTGGCCTCGTCCAGTATGCTCAACTCGACTTCAGTCTCGTCGCCTGACAGCCGGGTAACTTTCAGATGGTGGTGCCCCTGGGCAGCCACTTGGGGGAGATGAGTGATGCACAACACCTGGCGATGTTCTCCCAGCGAGCGCAGTTTCTGCCCGACAATCTCAGCGACGCGCCCGCCGATGCCAATGTCAACCTCGTCATAGATACAGCTGGGCGCACTGGAATCTTCGGCAACAGCGAGTTGTATGGCCAGGCTGATGCGGGACAGTTCGCCGCCGGACGCGGCGCGCTCGAGCGATGCAACGGCCAGATCAGGAGCCGCCTGCAGCTCGAATTGCACACTCTCGGTGCCGTGTTGGCCGCGTTTCCCTGTCGGTTCACCATGCAGCGTCACACTAAATACAGCATTTTCCAGGCCTAGTGCGGGTAATTGCTTGTTGACGGCACTGGCAAGGTTATTTGCCGTTTGCCGTCGGGCCTTGCTGATTACGGCGGCACGTTTATCGTAGTCGGCCTTCAGTTCGGTCAGTTGCTGTTCCAGTTCTTGCGGATTGTTTTTGCCCAAATCGAGCTCGGCTAAATCCTGGCTCAGGGTTTCAAGTCGCGTTTTAAGATCTTGCGGCGCTACTTGATATTTGCGGGCCGCATCATGCAGCGCGGCGAGGCGTTGATCAATCTGTTCCAGTTCACCAGGGTCTAGCTCGTAGTCATCGTGAAAGCGTTTCAGGTCGGCGACGGTCTCGGCCAGTTGCACCCCCAGGTTGTCCGTCTGTTCTGCCAGTGGCGCCAGCCGCGGATCAAAAGCGGACAGTTCTTTCAGTCGGGTAGCCGCTCGGGCGAGTGTGACCGATACTGATAATTCCTCGGCTTCTTCGAGTTCCTGCAGCAACTGCCAGGCGCCCTCGCCGAGCTCACGGGTATGTGCCAGGCGGCTGTGCTTTTCAGTGATTTTCACCAGCTCATCAGGGTCTGGATCAAGTTGTGTCAACTCCTGCACCTGGTGGCGCAGAAATGCTTCATGTTGACGATACTCGTGAACTTTTGACTGGGCCTCAGACAGCATCGCTGCAACGCTTTGCAGGTCGCTCGCCCGACGGCCGAGTGCCTGTACCTGGTCTGCCAGGCCGCCGGTAGTATCCAGCAGTTCGCGCTGAACCTGTTTTTTCAGCAGCAAGTGATGCTCATGTTGGCCGTGGATGTCGGCGAGAAAAGCGCCTATCTCGCGCAGGGACTGGATCGGCACGGGCTGGCCATTGATAAAGCCGCGCGAGGGCTTATCCGGGTAGATCACTCGGCGCAAGATGCAATGGTTTTCGTCGTCGACCATATCCATGGTGGCCAGCCATTCCGCAGCATCCGGCAGATGACTGACATCAAAACCTGCCTGAATTTCGCAGCGCTTGGTACCGCTGCGCACGATATCGCCAGAAGTCCGATCCCCGAGCAGCACAGCCAGAGCATCGACCAGGACTGATTTGCCAGCACCGGTTTCCCCGGTGACCACTGTCAAGCCAGTTTCAAATGTCATCTGTACCTGCTTGATCACAACAAAATTACGAACGTCCAGCCAGTTGATCATAAGTGCAGGCGGTGTCAGCCCCAGCCGAGTTTGGAATGTAGTGCTTCGTAATGATTGTGACTATTGATGCGGACAGTACGCGCGACTATATCGGCTCGCTTAATCTGAAGAATTTCGTTGCCGGTGACAGACCTTAGATTGAGTCCGTCGATGAAGATATTGCCATCTTCGCCGGCAAGATCTATGAGTTCGATTTCAATGGTGGAGTCGGCATTCAGCACGAGCGGGCGCTGGCCCAGGGTATGCGGGCATATCGGTGCCAGTACGATAGCCGGCAGCAGTGGGTGCAGGATCGGCCCGCCCGCCGAGAGGGCATAGGCCGTAGAGCCGGTCGGGGTGGCGACAATGATGCCGTCACCGCGGGTGCGACCAACTGCCTCCCCATTTACCCGGGTGTCGAACTCGATTGTCTGCCCCGTGCCACCCTTGGACAGCACGACATCATTGAGTGCAGTACGCTCATCAAGCACTTCACCCGAACGCAATAGTTGGGTAAAGAGCATCATCCGCTGCTCGATCTCAAATTCCCCGCGCAACAGTTCGTCGAGGTCATCGCGCATGTGTTCAGCAGGTATATCCGTCAGGAAGCCCAATCGACCCATGTTGATACCAATCACAGGCAGTTCACAGCGGGCGAGTGCGCGTGCGACATGCAACATGGTGCCGTCGCCGCCAATGACTATTCCCAGTTCAATGGTTTCATGTAGTGGCTTGCTCGAATCCTCAAGCCGTAGATCCTCGATGCCATGGTGGGTGGTATCGCCGAGAAATACCGCCCGACCGCGACGCTCCAGGTGTTCTTGAATTTCAGTTAGCGTTACTTTGACGGCAGGATCCTGATAACGTCCAAATAACCCTATTGATCTGAATACCATGTCTTTTCCCACTGTAGTCGCTCTTTTGTACATTCCTGGTTAGCGAATCGACCGTGATTACACCCTTTACTAGCGGTGGTATGATCCAATTCACAATCGAAAGGCAGTGCAACCTTAATTTTACTAGTATTTAGCAACAGAAAGAACGTGACCGATCCAGCAGGACAATCGCACAACCTGGAACTCAGCGAGCGAGCGCAGAATCTGCTCAAACTGCTGATCCGTCGCTATGTCAGCGACGGCGAGCCAGTGGGATCCAGAACCTTGTCTCGGGAGCCGGGTCTCGATCTCAGTGCAGCCACGATTCGTAATGTGATGTCTGATCTGGAAGATCTAGGGCTGATTCGCGCGCCACACACCTCAGCGGGGCGAGTTCCCACACAATTGGGCTACCGGGTTTTTGTAGACAGCCTGCTGAAGATGCACATGCCTGAAAAATCGAACGCGCGTGAGATTAGTGAAGCGTTGTCCAGCGCAAAGAATCCAGACGAACTGTTGGGAGCCGCGTCAGAACTGCTCTCGGACATTACCCAGTATGCAGGGGTAATCATGCTTCCGGACAATGAGCAGGCGAAGTTGCGGCAGGTTGAGTTTCTGGAGCTTGCGGAGGACCGAGTGCTCGCGATCCTCGTGACCGACGATGGTCGAGTGCAGAATCGAGTGCTGTTTCTTGATAAAAAGCTCACTCCCTCGGAACTGGTGGAGGCTGCTAACTTCTTTAATGTGCAGCATGCTGGCCGTACCTTGCATGAGGTACGCCACCGCTTATTGCTTGACATGCAGTTGGATAGTGATGCCATGAGCCGGATGATGCGAACCGCCGTGGAGATGGCCAGCCAGCTGCTGGATGACGAATCTGCCCAGGAGGGTGTAGTGGTCAGTGGCGAGACCAAGCTGCTGGGTATTCCGGATTTTGACCAACTCGGAAAATTGCGTGACATTTTCGACGCGTTCAAGACTAAGCAGGACTTGCTGGACCTGCTTGATAAGAGCATGCGTGCCACTGGTATCAGCATTTTTATAGGCGAGGAGTCGGGTTACAGCGCTTTGACCGACTGCAGTATTGTGACGGCCCCGTACGAGTCCGATGGGCGCTGTATCGGGGTACTTGGGGTCATCGGACCCACCCGCATGGCTTATGAAAAGGTCATTCCGATAGTTGATATCACGGCTCGGGTTCTCGGCAACGCGCTACGCAGTTTGCACTAAAACTACGAAACCTCCTCAATTAACCTACCGGCTGGGCTTGAAAAGTCCGGCCAGATACCCCATTTCTTCCGGGTCAAAGCGCCCGATAGGGCCAACCTAACCCCCTACAGGAGAGCTCGCCCGGTCATGACAAGCGCCAAGCCGAACCCCCCGACCGATCATGTTGACCTGCCGGAACAATCTGAAGCCCAAGACGGATCGTCCGTTGAGTCCGAGCAGTTTGAACCGCCAACAGATGTAAACACATCCGGCGTGTCAGACAGTCCCGTAGCGACCACCGGTGAAGCCGGTGAGGGCGAGGCGCCGGATGAACTTGAAATGTTGCGAGCGCAAGTGGCTCAGTTACAAGACGAAACTCTACGTGCCCACGCGGATGCTGATAACGCACGCAAGCGAGCTCAAGGTGAGATTGTCAATGCCCGGCGTTTTGCATTGGAGGGCTTTGCCAGCGAATTGTTGAATGTGCGCGATAGCCTTGGGCTTGCCCGGGCAGTCGATCTGACTGGCGGCGACAACCTCGTGGAACAGATGGTTGAAGGCCTGGAGTTAACCCTTAAGCAGTTGGACGCCGCTTTTGAGCGTTTCTCGGTCTTTGAAGTGAGTCCTGAGGTGGGTGACAAACTCGATCCAGAATCACACCAGGCTATGAGCCTGGTCGAGTCGACCGACGTGGCGCCGAATCATATCTGCCAGGTAGTGCAGAAGGGTTACCGTCTACATGGCCGCTTGCTGCGCCCGGCCATGGTCATTGTTGCCAAAGCACCGGTCGATAGTTGAAACCACCCGGTTTCAACCCCACATAACTAACAGCAACCACTTTAACCGACTACTCTGAATACCCTCTTCGAGGAAATATATATGGCAAGCATTATTGGAATTGATCTGGGCACCACTAACTCGTGTGTCGCTGTGATGGATGGCGGCAAGCCCAAAGTTCTTGAAAACAGCGAAGGCGACCGGACCACACCATCAGTCGTGGCTTTCACGGAAGATGGCGAGGCCTTGGTTGGCCAATCCGCCAAACGCCAAGCGGTAACCAACCCCCACAATACCGTCTTTGCCTCCAAACGATTGGTAGGACGCAAGTTCGATGAAAAGGTTGTTCAGCACGACCTCGAACTGATGCCCTACAAGATCATTAAGGCGAAAAATGGCGACGCCTGGATTGAAGCGGGCGGTCAGCAGATGGCGCCTCCCGAAATTTCAGCCCGGATTCTGCAAAAAATGAAGCAGACCGCAGAGGACTACCTGGGTAGCGAGGTAACCGAAGCGGTAATTACGGTGCCGGCCTATTTCAATGACTCACAACGCCAGGCAACCAAAGATGCCGGGCGTATCGCAGGTCTTGAAGTCAAGCGTATTATTAACGAGCCGACCGCTGCAGCTCTGGCCTATGGCCTGGAAAAGCAGCACGGTGACCGTAAGATCGCTGTGTACGATCTGGGTGGGGGCACCTTTGATGTCTCGATCATTGAGATCGCGGATGTTGATGGGGAGCACCAGTTCGAGGTGCTCTCGACCAACGGTGACACCTTCCTGGGCGGCGAGGATTTTGACCGCCACCTGATCGATTACTTGGCAGATGAATTCAAGAAAGACCAGGGTATGGATCTTCGCGGCGACCCGTTGGCGATGCAACGCCTTAAAGAAGGGGCGGAAAAAGCCAAGATTGAGCTTTCCTCGAGCTCTCAGACCGAAGTCAACCTGCCGTACATCACGGCAGATCAGAGCGGACCCAAGCATCTCAACATGAAGCTCTCGCGCGCCAAGCTCGAAGCGCTGGTCGATGATCTGATTAATCGCACCATCGGACCGTGCAAGATAGCGCTTAAGGATGCGGGTCTTTCAGCGTCCGACATAGATGATGTACTCCTGGTCGGCGGCCAGACCCGGATGCCGAAAGTGCAGGAAACCGTCAAGGGTTTTTTCGGTAGTGAACCGCGTCGAGACATCAATCCGGACGAAGCGGTTGCGGTTGGCGCTGCCATCCAGGGTGGTGTGCTGGGTGGCGACGTCAAAGATGTATTGTTGCTGGATGTGACTCCGTTGTCACTGGGCATCGAGACACTCGGCGGCGTGATGACCAAGCTGATTGAGAAAAATACGACAATTCCAACTAAGGCAAATCAGGTATTTTCAACGGCTGACGACAACCAGACTGCGGTCACGGTGCATGTTCTGCAGGGCGAGCGTGAGATGGCGCAGCATAATAAGTCGCTAGGACGCTTCGACCTGTCTGATATTCCTAATGCCCCACGGGGTATGCCGCAAATCGAAGTCACCTTCGATATTGACTCCAACGGCATTTTGCATGTTTCAGCCAAGGATAAGGCGACCGGCAAAGAGAACAAGATCAAGATTACTGCTGGGTCGGGCCTTTCGGATGAAGAGATCGAGCGTATGGTCCAGGAGGCCGAAGACCATGCTGAAGAAGATCGTAACGCGCGTGAACTGGTCGATGCTCGTAACCAGGGTGAGGCTATGGTGCATACGGTGCGTAAGACTGTGTCTGAAGCGGGCGATAAGCTCGAGGCCGGTGAGAAAGAAAGCATCGAGGGCGCGATCTCAGATCTTGAGGAATCGGTCAAGGGCGACGATATTGATGATATGAAAACCAAGACCAATTCCTTGATGGAAGCCAGCCACAAGTTAGCCGAGAAGATGTACCAGGAGCAGGGCGATGCGTCCGGTAGTACAACCGATACGGCGTCTGACGCCGATGCAGGTGCGCCGGGAGGAGACGATGTCGTTGATGCTGAGTTTGAAGAGATCAAGGATAAGAAAGACGATTAAACTGGCGTCTTGTGGGCGTCAATGCAAGGACGCCCGGCGTATTTCAGGGTAGTGCTAAAGCCGGTGTTTCAGGACCGGCTTTTGCACGTTAGTGGCTAGGCAGATAGCAGGTTAAGTAATGGCAAAACGGGATTATTACGAGGCACTTGGGGTTGATCGTACAGCCTCGGACGCGGAGCTGAAAAAAGCATACCGTCGACTTGCCATGAAATATCACCCCGACCGAAACAGTGGCGATGTCTCGGCTGAGAAACATTTCAAAGAAGCCAAAGAAGCGTACGAAGTGCTTTCGGATGCGCAGAAGCGATCGGCTTACGATCAGTTTGGCCATGCCGGAGTTGACCCCTCAGTGGGTGCGGGTGGTGCGGGCGCTGCGGGTTTTGGCGATGTCTTTGGCGATATCTTTGGCGATATCTTTGGCGGCGGCGGCGGCGGTCGGCGTCGTGGTACAGGTCGTGGTGCGGATATGCAATACGCACTGGAGCTATCGCTGGAAGATGCCGTGCACGGGACGGAATCCCGTATTCGCGTTCCCTCGCAAGTTCGCTGCGAGACCTGTAGCGGATCAGGGGCTCGGCCGGGCACAACACCCAGTCCTTGCTCCACCTGTGCTGGACAGGGCCAAGTTCGTATGCAGCAGGGTTTTTTCTCGATCCAGCAGACTTGTCCAGATTGCCGCGGCAGAGGCACGGTGATCAGTTCGCCGTGCAGTGATTGCCAGGGCAATGGCACCGTGCAAAAGACCAAGACCCTACAGGTTAAGGTACCGGCAGGGGTTGATGATGGTGACCAGATTCGCCTCGCCGGTGAAGGTCAGGGCAGCACGGCCGGCCACTCCGGAGACTTGTATGTACAGATCCGGATCCGCCAGCACCCGATTTTCTCGCGTGATGGCGACAACCTCTACTGCGAAATGCCTGTCAGTGTCGCGATGTCAGCGCTCGGCGGCGAAATCGAGATTCCTACTTTAAATGGCCGTGCCCAGTTAAAGATTCCACCAGAAAGCCAATCTGAGCGGGTTTTCCGGCTGCGCAGCAAGGGTGTCCGCAACGTGCGTTCTGGTGAGGTGGGTGATCTTTACTGCAAGATTAAACTGGAAACCCCTGTAAATCTCAGTCGCAAGCAAAAAGACATTTTGCGCGAATTCGATCGGGCGCTGAAGGAGGGCGGTGATCGTCATACGCCACGGGAAAGCTCCTGGTCTGACAGGCTGAAGAGCTTTTTCAACGACATCGTCACCTGACAAGCACCTTTAAGGCTTTGGTTGTCGATCGCCTGACCACTGTATTGCCTGATAATAAAGCACGCCGGGTACACAAGTCTGGCCTAATTCAGTTATCCTAAACGACGTCTTTGCGTCTGATGGCTTTTCCATAGGAATTCTTCTTGATCACGGTTACTGAAACCACATTGCCCGACGTAGTGGTTATAGAGCCTCGCGTATTTGATGATGAGCGGGGTTTTTTCGTGGAGAGTTTCAACGCCCGGGATTTTGCAAAGGCGGGCTTGCCGAGTCATTTTGTACAAGATAATCATTCACGCTCGACTCAAGGCGTGCTTCGTGGACTGCATTATCAGTATCCTGCCTGGCAGGGCAAACTGGTCCGTGCGCTAGTTGGCGAGATTTTCGATGTGGCGGTGGATATCCGCCGGGATTCACCACATTTTGGCCAATGGTTCGGGTTGATACTCTCCGCCCAGAATCACAAACAACTTTATGTACCACCGGGTTTTGCCCATGGCTTTTGCGTATTAAGCGAGGTGTCAGAGATGGCGTATAAGTGCACTGCATTGTATGAGTCATCTGATGATGCAGCAGTGCTTTGGAGTGATCCGGATATCGGCATTGACTGGCCGATTGCGAATCCAATCTTATCCGATAAGGATAATGCCGCGCCGCGCCTGGCACAACTGCCCGATCTTGTGACCCGGGCCTGAGATGCGAATTCTGGTGTTCGGGCGGGTGGGCCAGCTAGGGACTGCGTTGGCCGAATTGTTGGGGCCATTGCACGAAACCATCTTTCTTGATCAACCCGAGATTGACCTTTCCGAGGCGGACTCGGTGTTTGCCCACGTGCACGAGCATGCGCCCGATCTGGTCGTTAACGCAGCGGCATACACCGCGGTCGATAAGGCTGAAACTGAGCCGGATCTTGCAGACGCGATTAACGCCCGGGCGCCCGGTGCTATGGCGACGGCTTGTGCCGGTGTCAAGATCCCGCTGGTGCATTATTCCACGGACTATGTCTTTGATGGCAGCGCGTCAGTTCCGTACCGCGAGAGTGCGCCGGTCAACCCGCGAAGCGTCTATGGGAGAGGCAAACTCGCGGGTGAGCAGGCAGTAGTACATGCGACCGACCAACATGTCATCCTGCGCACCGCGTGGCTCTACTCCCATGTGGGCCATAACTTCCTCAAAACCATGCTGCGCCTGGCGGCCAACGGCAAGCCGGTGCGAGTGGTGGGTGACCAGTTAGGCTCCCCTACCTATGCCTGGGATCTGGCTCAGGCCAGTGTTGCCGTGGTCGAAGCGCTGGCGCAGGGGCGAGATGATGTCTACGGCATTTTTCACGCGACCCACGCCGGGGTGACCAGTTGGCACGGCTTTGCCGAGCGGATTTTCGGTCTGGCGGGGTATGATGATGTGGAGCTTATTGATATCTCCACTGACGAGTATCCGACGCCCGCACCGCGACCGGCTTACTCGGTGCTCTGCTGCGAGCGCCTGCAAGAGGCTTTCGGGGTAACCCTGCCCGAGTGGCCTGATGCTCTGGCCCGTTGCATCGCCCGCTTATGAGTAAGTCCCCGCAGGGGGTACCTTCGGTCAATCTGCTAGCTGTGGATACAGCGACTGAAGGTTGTTCGGCTGCCTGCCTCACCGGTGATAAATCATTCGAGCGCTACGCTGTGGACCCTCAGGGGCACTCTCGTACGTTATTAGGCATGGTTGAAGCCGTGTTGGCAGAAGCGCGACTTGAAGGTTCGGCGCTGGGCGCGCTGGCCTATGATGCGGGGCCGGGTTCCTTTACTGGCATTCGCATTGGTGCTGGTGTCGCGCAGGGGCTGGCACTGGGGCTGGAAAAGCCACTGTTTGCAGTTTCTTCGTTAATGACCCTTGCCGAGGGCGTAAGAAGAGACCAGCCTGGTTGCAATAGTGTTTTGGCCGCTATTGATGCCCGCATGGATCAGGTGTACTGGGCCCGCTTGAGATCGGATCCAGAAGCTCCGGGTCATTGGCGGTGGGATGAGATGCCCTGTGTCAGTGAGCCCCGAGAGGTGGCTGCACATATTTCAGGATGTACTGGGGTTGGGAGTGGTTGGGATCGGTATTCGGATGTGTTTATGGGTGACAGGCCCATGCCATGGCTGGCGCAGAGATTTCCGCATGCTCTGGATGTGGCTGCCATTGCCCGGCGGTTGCTGGCCCAGGGGGTGAGCGGTGCCTGGCATGAGGCGGTGCCGGTTTACGTACGAGATCGAGTGACTGGTTGAAACCCTTGTTGCGCCAGCTCAAGGACGTGGGTGAATCATCGTGTCGCGGGTTCGGGTGGTGTAACCGTGGAGGGGTTGTCCAAATTCCGCTGTCGCGGCTAGCCAAGTTGTCAAAAGAGGTATTCAGGACGAATAATGACCTAAATGCGTTGAAGGGTGATGCTACCTTCAATCCCGGGATATCGGCAGAAGTTAGTACTTACTGGCAGTGGTCCGAACCAGGTTCCGCCCCAGTTACCGGTTAGCGTACCGGAGTTTCCAGTCAGGACAAAGGTTACGATGTATGTGGTCGTTTCTTCCTCTTCTTCTCCATCCGCGTTAACTGTCGTTAGAGTCTCATCTACGGTCATACTCAAAGCCACAGAGCCTTGATTGCTATTTTCTTGATCACCCGTCAGGGGGTTATCACCAGAGGTGTTGGCAGGGAGTTGAGTTGCCGTGCCGGTAAGTTGGGCGATCGAGTATCCGGTGAAGCAGCTATTGGGGCCGAAGGTGATCATTTGACCGACCACATCTCCCCCGTTGTCAGAAAGAGTCATAGTGATGAGCGCTTCACCATAATATGTATCTTTTATTATCCCTGACCATCGGCCAGATGCATTGAATGCCTGGTTATAAACACCCCCGCTGCTACTGCCGCCACAGGCGCTCAGCAGGGTCGTAGTCAGTGCGACGACTAACACAAGGGTGAACGGGCGTACTGTCATCATCTTTGGCTCTGTCTACTAGGGCAGTTGGTTTACTTTACCCGATTATCCTGGGGCTGTACCGCAGGTTATACACAGCAGTAAAGTTTTGGCCCCCTGTTGACACCGGCTTGCCTCTTGATTCCGGCATTTAGTTCAGCAACTGTTTCTTCAGAATATCGTTCACCGCCTGCGGGTTGGCTTTACCCGAGGTCGCTTTCATGACTTGACCTACCAGGAAACCAATTACTTT
>CBFIBN010000052.1:0-12064 GCA_965660775.1 Arenicellales bacterium
CGGCTTTAATCCGGCTATTACGCCATCAGCCCCATTCATCCGGCTCTCAACTGAGGCAGAAGTATCCATGCACAGCATGACGATATCACTTGCCTTGGCCAGTTCCCGGGCGTTCACGGCCTCAACCGCACCTTTGGCTACGGCAGCATCAATACGAGGTCGAGACACATTCCCCATAACGGTCAGGCTATAACCAAGGGACTGTAGACGCCCCACCATGGCAGCGCCCATCAAGCCTATGCCGATAAATCCGATGTTTGGTTTTGTCATTTGTTTCTCTCTCAATTAATTGCAGCGGCGGAATGGTTCGGGGCAACGCCCTGGGTAAACTATCGATCCAACGACTTTAGTCTGGGCGTAAGACCGCCAAATTGGACAGGGTTACGCTGGGGTTGGGACTGATCCCAGTATAGGTTTGGAAACTACGTATTGCCATGTGCCGGAACAGATCGAACCCGGTCAGAATAGTCAGCCCGGCGTGGCTGCAATCGGTCAGAAACTGAGTGTCGGTTGGCGTGTACACGGCATCAAAGGCCCAGGTTTGCGTCCCGATCAGATCGGCTGCAAATGCACTGCCAGGATTGTACGCCATGCCCAACGGCGTGGCATTGACCAAGCCATCGGCCCCTCTAATGGCCTTTGGCCACTGGTCCGGTGATGCTATCGTGGCGCAGGACCCAAGGCGTTGCGCAAGATCCTTGGCGCGGTCAGCCGAGGTATCAAAAATTATAATTTCGCTGGCCCCAAGCTCGATCAAAGCCGGACCGATCGCGCGTGCAACACCACCTGCCCCTGCCAAGGCAACCACACCAACCCTGGTGGTTGGCAGTTGCGAAGTCCACGCCGACACGAACCCGGAATAGTCGGTATTGAACCCGGTCAGCGCGTCCCCAAACACCAGAATGTTTGAGGCGCCCAACTGGCGCAATTCGGGTGGCATGCCCTCACCAGCATAGTCTGCTGCGTCTTGCTTATAAGGGTGTGTGACTGAAACGCCGTGCCAGTTATCTGCCCGCAAGCCATCTACAAATGGCGCAAAGTCAAAACCCGATTTCCCAGCTGTATCGATCAGCTCAAAACTCAGTTCAATCCCCGCTTTCTGGCACATCAGCTGCAGTGCTGCCGGAAACAGTGTCTCGCCTATATGGTCACCAATAAGGCCACAGCGAAGGCTTTTCATTGCACTGGCTCACCCATCAGCGCCGTCTCGATCTGCAGAGTTGCAACAAGCGTCTTGGTCGCATCCCGCACATCAATCAACGGCGTCGCGCGTCCGGCGACAACATCAGCGAAGTGTTCAAGCTGAGCCACCAATGGCACCCCCTCGGCGCAGGAGATTTTGCTCGGCTGTGCAGCCTGTGACCAGTCTTTTGCCTCACCCCAGAGCGTCAGCGAAGGAAAGCTGATCGCGCCTTTGGTTCCAGTAATCCACAACATGTCCTGATTTGTGGTGCCAATATTGGGGTTCTCACCCGTGCCTGCCTCAAATCCCCAAGGCGATGGACTGGTATCGGCAAAAGCAAGCGTAGCCACAGTCCCATTGGTGAATCCCAGGGTGACGCCGCCGCTTTCGATGCGGTCCTGCCCACGCAATGCACTGGAGCCAAAGCCAGACACATGGATTAGATCCCCAAATAGAAACCGCAGCAGGTCCAACTCGTGCACCAGATTGATCATGATTGGCGAACCTGCCCGCCCCGCCCGCCAAGACACATCAAAGTATTCATCCGGCTTGCGAACCGCCCAGATCATCGAGGCCAATACCGTGGCGCCAATCTGCCCCGTATCCAACAGCTCTTTCAACGCACCCACCTTGGGGTGATAGCGCCGATGATGCCCTACCAAGGCCACTACACCAGCGTGCTCAACAGCGGCCACAATGCGGTGAGCTTGTTCAAGAGTGCTCGCTAGCGGCTTTTCGATCACCATATGCCACCCACGCTCGGCCGCCGTTTCGGCATTGGCCGCATGTAGGTCGGTGGGGGTGGCAATAATGATGCCGTCAACCGGTACATCAACGGCTTCAATACAGTCAAAGCTGGCGACTGGAGCGGCAGCTCGAACTTTTGGGTCCGGGTCGATTACCCCGACCAGGTCGAAGCTCGGATGGTCAAGAACATGGGCGATGTGGCGTGCCCCGATCAGTCCGCCACCTGCCACTACAATTCGCATTGATTCTCTTTCTCAGTCTCCAGCTATATTTTTTTCACACAAGGCTGCTAAGTTTCTATTTTAGACTACCTGAAAAGCGTCTTCAGTTCGGGGAAGAACAGGATCAGGCTGAGAGCCAACAGTTGAATACCGATCAACGGAAGGAAGCGGAAAATACCGGGCAAAAAAATTTCGACGCCACCACCGATTTAATTTAATCCTAGGCGGGGTGGTCCTGCAGTTTGCCTGCGCTGTCATTGCGGCACGCTCTCGCGATGAGGGCTACAGGGCTGATACAATCGCTTCTCACCATTTGCCGGAAAGATCATGAAAGACCGTTTTGTTCGGTGGGCCAAGGAGAATGGTCATTCGCTGGCCTGGGTTGTGCTGCTGCTGATTTCGTTTTTCTACTATGTGTCTTTGATGCTAAGTGGTTGATCGCTGCGAACGACGGCTTCTGATTGGCAAACCGGGAACTTGCCAGGAATTGGAGTTTCCCTGGCATGAGCTATAGGGCCCAGGGCCCCAGCGGCCGCTGATGACGTAATCTGCTCGCGGTTTTGGAGCTTAGGTATCGGTACCAGGTGACTATGAGGTTACCGGATCTTTGGGCTCACCCGTCGCGAGGTACATCTCAATATTTTCTATCACGCGAAATCCCATGTCATCTCGAGCTTCAATCGTCGCCGTTCCAATATGGGGAGACAGCACGACGTTTTGCATCTCGATCAGGGCGGGGTTGACCTCCGGCTCGTTTTTATAGACATCAAGGCCTGCGCCGGCAATCACGCCGTTTTGCAGGGCGCGTATCAAAGCATCTTCGTCGACGACAGCGCCTCGTGCAGCGTTAATCAGCACGCTGCTTGGTTTCATGGCGGCAAATGCGCGATCATCGATAAGGTGCTCGGTCTCGGGTGTTAGCGGGCAGTGGACTGAGACAATGTCGGCAAGCGCGAGCAGTTCGTAAAGATCGGGACAGTAGCGAGCCTCGAATTCTTTCTCGGCCGTGCGGTTTCTTTTTCGATTATGGTAAAGGATCGACATGCGAAACCCCCGAGTACGATGAGCGACGGCTTGCCCGATGCCACCAAGGCCAATGATGCCGACTGTTTTTCCCCAGACTCTCAAACCACACAAAGGGTCATCGACCTTAAACCCCTGCCAGTCGCCGCGCCGCACAACGTTATCCAGATCAATCAGGCGTCGACAGACCGATATCATTAAACCAACCGTGAGGTCTGCCGTATCTTCTGCAACGACGTCCGGCGTATTACTGACGTAGATACCACGCTGGGTAGCGGCTGGGACATCGATATGCTGAGTGCCTGCACTAATGGTTGCGATCAGTTTTACGCTATCGGGCAATTTTGAGATCAAGTGCGCATCTATTGGATCGAAACCACACGGACACAGCACAGTTGCGCCTTGACACTGCTCCACGATCTCTTCGGCGCTCATTATTCGATCAGAGGGATTCAACCTCGCATCGAAGCGCTCGGCAATAGCGGTTTGAACGGTCTTTGTCCAGCTTCGGGTCACTACTACCACAGGTTTTGTCACTTTTTGTTCCTCACGATTCTAGCGGGGTGCTACAACATAAAACCCGTCCGCCTAAGGCTTGGGATCAGAGTGAGTCGGGGCCACCGCCGATCGCGACAATGCTGCCGGCGTCCGCAGAAATAAGGCCACGACGGCTAAAAGTATGGGCAGAAGAGCCAGACTCCGAAGAGTCCAGTCATAAGTCCCGGAGATATCGAAAGCCATCGCCAGAGGGAGTGGGCCCAGGGACGCTCCGACGATAACGATCATTTGCCCCGTTCCCTGGATGCTCCCCAGGTGTTTACGCCCGAAATACCTCGGCCAAAGAAACGCAACATAGTTCATGGTGGCGGCGTTATTCAGGCCAAAGATCACGGCATAAATCACGGCCCCCGTCATACTGTCGACCAGCGTGACAGACACAAGTGACGCTGCCATAACGAGTAGGCCGCCGGCGAGCATCCACTCGGTTCGAAAACGATCAAGCATACGACCAATGATTGGCATTGTGATTGCTGCTGTAATGCCAGTAATGGTAAACATGGAAGTCGCGTCTTGTGCAGAGAGGCCATGTTTCATCAAGATGCCTTTGTTCTCTACGTGGAGTGCAGTCACCAGCATCGATAGAGCAAAAAGACTGGCTGTAATGATATAGAACGTCGACGATCGCAGGGCTTCGCCTCGGGTCAGCCCGGTCATCACAGTAGTTTCACCGGAGTCATTGGCCTGCGGGACACCGTCTGGGGCGAGGCCGACCTGCTCAGGCTTGTTGTAGGCCAACAGAATGATCGGCGGCAACAGAATAATCCAGGTGCTGATTCCGAGCCAGATCCAGGTCTCGCGCCAGCCGATGGTCTCGATCAACCATTGGCATAAAGGGGGGTGCAACGCCATCGAAATCGGGAACCCCAACGACATTATGCCAAGTGCAAAGCCCCGCTTGCGGTTAAACCATTGAGAGACCAAGTTGTTGCAGCTCAGCATTAAGGAGCCTTGGCCGAGGAATCGCAAGCAGCCAAAACCGATTGCGATGGCAAGCCAACTGGATGCAAAACTAAACAACACGCAGGCGAGGCCGAGTGCCAGCGTAAGTATCCAGAGTAAGCGGGCCGGACCGACCCGATCAATCACACTACCGAGCTTGGGGAGTAAAAAGGCAGCGACCAAGGTAGCGGCGCCATACGCCGCCGCAATGGCGGTGCGGGAAAGCCCGAGCTCCTGCGACAGTGGGTCGAAAAACAAGCCAATCAGATGTGATTGGCCTGGCCCGGTACCAAACATGGTGAGTGCAGCAACCGGAAGAATGACCCAACCATAGAATACTCGTTGGTTCATAGTCCGAAACAGCGATTGTCGAAGTCCAGTGAGCATAGATAGATCAGGCAAGTGGGTTAGCCGTTGAGACTAGGTGAATAATCAGGGGTTAAAACCTATAGGTTTTGACCAAAGTTCAGTAGAGCTGAGATCAGTGGTTGTGGTGCTTCAGTCGGGAGCATATGGCCGGCGTTTTCCACATCGACTCGGCGAACGTTTGGGATTCTGCCTACCAGTTTATCAACAACTTCGGCGTCGAAAAATACTCGATCATTCAAGCCCATAATCACCAAGACGGGACAAGTGATGTGTTCGTAATCGACGTTCCAATCGGCTGCACCCATATTTTTCAGCAGATTATATGTGCCAGAATTTTTATCCAGTGGCTGGTAGTCGGTATCGGGTTTGATAAAGGCTTTTCGATTGGCAGCGAGCCAGTCAGGCCCCCAAAGCAGCGGCGTCATCATGTCGCCCATCAACTGAGGGCCGCCAACCTCCATGACCCGGACCACTGCATCATTGATCCACGCTATACGGGGTCCGATCTGCCGCAAGGTATTGATAAGGACCAATCCAGCCACATCCAACCCGGCGAGATGTGACTGGGTGGCGAAAAGACCCCCAATCGACAGCCCGACCAAGACCGGTCGCTTGATCTCCAAGGTTTCGGTGATCAGGCGCAGGTCCCCAGCGATTAGTGTGTCGTCAAGTGCGGTTCCGGGTGAGAAGGGACTGTCGGGTTGGCCACGAAAGTTATAAGCGAGAGTGCCATAACCGGCATCACGGAGCGCTGGGCCAACGTCTTGCTGCCATTGTTGTGCGGTTCCAGAGACCGGGTTGACGAAAACAAAAGTGGGGGCATCGGTGCCCGATGGCGCATCATGTTCATAGTACAGACCGTCGTTGGCGCTAATTCTCAGGTATGACATTTCTCTTCTCCTGTCAGAATTTACAAATCATAGCCGCTCCAGAGCAATCGCGGGTACTGCCTTCAGACCTGTGGTATGACCGCGGTGTTTGCCGGCGCGGTCATCGGGCCGCCAGTTGTCCAACCCGGCCGTAGTCTGTGGGCGTTAACCGTTGCGGGTACCGTATCCGGCTGCGACAGCTTCGATTGAATAAGTTTTGCGCCTTCAAGCATTTAATGGCTCCCAAGCAAGTGCTGAAAAATAAGATGCAGCGCTGAAACGCAACCCGCAACGGCCTGGTAGTCATGCGGCTTAATAGTGGGCAGCCTAACCCCGGGTGTTAAGTAGGAGCCCGCTTTGGCGACATTGACAGAGCTGATGGGCGCATTTGGGACATGAACCAGGGGAAATCAAGCCACATGAATTTGGCGGAAGTAGCCGAACGAACGATATCGCCAACGTTGTGCAGCGCCCGATTCAAGCGCAGTCAAAAGCGATTGACCACACAAAGTTCAGCGTCCGGTATGATGGTCAGCTTTTCTGATTAAGAAATAGGCCTGCGTAACATGCTGCGACTCGCAGAAAAAATGAGCCGGCTCGGTACCGAGACGGCATTCGATGTTCTGGCACGGGCCGATGTATTGGCCCGTGGGGGGCAGGACATCATTAATCTTGGGATTGGCCAGCCCGATTTCAAAACCCCGGAGCACATTGTGGAGGCGGCAGTCAAAGCCCTTCATGACGGTCACCATGGCTACACCCCTTCTCCGGGTATTCCACAACTGCGTGAATCGGTAGCACAGGATCTTGTGAAGCGTCGGGGAGCCAAGGTTTCTGCCGATCGTATTGTGATTGTCCCAGGCGGAAAGGTAACGATGTTTTTCGCAATCCTGATGTTCGGTGAGCCGGGCGCAGAAATCCTGTACCCCAATCCTGGATTCCCTATCTATCAGTCGGTCATCGAGTTCACCGGCGCAAAGGCCGTGCCCATACGCTTGCTGGAAGAGAACGATTTTTCTTTCGATGCCGACACCATCTTAAGCCAGATTACCGATAACACCCGATTATTGATTCTGAATTCTCCCGCCAATCCAACCGGTGGGGCTGTGCCCAGATCTGAGATGGATCGGCTGGTATCGGGCCTGACGGAAAAGCATCCAAACGTTGCAATATTGAGTGACGAGATCTATTCACGAATTACGTACGACGACCGGGAGCACGTATCACTCCTGTCGTATCCTGAACTTGATGATCGACTCATTTTACTCGATGGCTGGAGTAAGACTTATGCAATGACCGGATGGCGGATGGGCTATGCGGTCTGGCCTGAAGCGCTGGTAGAAGGCGCGACTCGTTTGGCGGTCAATTGCCACTCTTGTGTGAATTCGGCCGCTCAGTATGCCGGGATCGCTGCCTTAGAAGGGCCGCAGGATGCGGTTGATGGGATGGTGTCGGCGTTCGACGAAAGGCGGCGTGTGATTGTGGCGGGGTTAAACAGTCTTCCCGGTGTAAGTTGCCGTACACCGATTGGCGCGTTCTATGTTTTCCCGAACATCCACAGGACAGGATTGACCGCCCGGGTCCTACAGGATCGTTTGCTCGAAGAAGCGGGTGTCGCCACCGTTGCAGGCACAAGCTTTGGCGCTCTCGGAGAAGGCTACATCAGATTCTCATATGCCAATAGCGTAGAGAACATTGAGATAGCATTAGATCGTGCGGCTGAACTCTTGCGTGCTGTATGAGGTGTACTGCCCAAAGGGCGCATAATTTGAAAAGGAGATAATCGAGATGACTGAACTTTCAAAATCAAAGATGTATTTGGGCGGAGAGTGGGTGGAACCACTGACCGGGGATTATTTTGAGTCGCATAATCCGTACACGGGAAAACCATGGATGCTGGTCGGCAGAGGTGGGGAGGACGACGCCAACCGAGCAGTCGACGCTGCGAAAAAGGCTTTTCATAACCCCGAGTGGCGGGATATGACGCCAACCGCGCGCGGACATCTCCTTCGGAAATTAGGCGATCTAATAGCCGAGAATGCACAAGCTCTGGCAAAAGTCGAGGTGCAGGACAACGGTAAGTTATATGCTGAGATGCATATGCAGATGCGTTACGCGCCGCAATGGTATTACTACTTCGGGGGGCTGGCCGACAAGATCGAGGGTTCGATTTTTCCAATAGATAAGCCGGAAGTCTTTGCCTATACCCGGCATGAGCCTCTTGGCGTTTGTGTAGCGATTATTCCGTGGAACTCGCCACTTCTATTGGTAAGTTATAAGTTGGCACCGGCCTTGGCGGCAGGTAATACGATCATCATCAAGCCCTCCGAGTTCACCTCGGCATCAGCTCTAGAATACGTAAAATTAGTTGAGGCAGCCGGATTCCCCAAAGGCGTGGTCAATGTGGTCACAGGATACGGGAAAGAAGTCGGCGAAGCCTTGATTACCCACCCGGATGTGGCCAAGGTTGCATTTACCGGCGGCTCCGCGAGTGGTCGGCATGTGTACTCGCGCGCGGCTCAGTCATTAAAGAAAGTGAGTCTGGAGTTAGGTGGCAAATCTCCAAACATCATTTTTGATGACTGCAACATCGATAATGCGGTTAAGGGGGCTATATCGGGGATTTTTGCTGCCACGGGGCAGACCTGTATCGCTGGATCCAGGCTTTTGGTCCAGGAATCGATACACGATGAAATTGTAGAAAAATTGGTCGCTTTGGCCAAAACGGCAAGAATGGGTGATCCGATGTCAAAAGATACGCAGGTCGGGCCGGTCACAACCTATCCACAGTACGAAAAGGTGTTGAGCTATCTGCAAATCGCCCATGATGAAGGGGTCGATTGTGTTCTTGGCGGCGATAAAGCGACGCGCCCCGAATGTGGCCAAGGCTGGTTTGTGGAGCCGACAATTTATACCAATGTCGACAATAGTATGCGGATCGCACAGGAGGAAGTTTTTGGCCCGGTGCTTTCCGTAATTCCCTTCAAGGACGAAGACGAGGCTATTGCGATTGGCAACGACGTGGTATTCGGCCTTGCTGCTGGTATTTGGACACAGAGTATTCGACGGGCGACCGAACTGCCAAAAAGACTGCAAGCTGGAACAGTCTGGGTCAATATGTATCGTGCGGTGAGTTACATGGCGCCGTTCGGAGGATACAAGCAGTCCGGTTTGGGACGAGAGAACGGGCAGGAGGCAATTCGGGAATATATGCAAACCAAGACCGTCTGGTTATCTACCTCAGAAGAGGTGCCCAACCCGTTTGTCATGCGTTGACCTGGCGATGCACAAAACCAGGCAACGGAGTGCAAACCCGCGAGCTATGGCGCTATTCGCGGCACTGCTTTGGCGGTTCAGGTGGGCGCGCAGGCAGCCGGCCCGCTGATTTCCGGTATCCTGCGCGACTATATTGGCAACCATGTATGGTCGTTGTGGGTGTTTGTTATGTTTTCGGTAATTGCAATACTCACAGCGGTGTTGATACGTGTGCCACCTCCACCTCCACCTGCACGCTAGTGGGGAGTAGTAATGAGCTCGATGCCTTCTGTTTCGGTCGTAGTACCGACATTTAACCGTGCACACCTGATCAACCGGGCATTGCAGTCTGTGGTGTCTCAGACCCATGCATCGCTTGATCTGATCGTTGTTGACGACGGCTCCACCGATAACACCTGTGAACGGGTACGCACTGACTATCCCCACGCCACCTTGTTAAGCCAGTCGAATCAGGGTGTGAGTGCGGCAAGAAACCGTGGCATATCAGTAGCTCAGGGAGACTGGATTGCCTTTCTGGATTCTGACGATTCCTGGTGTGAATCCAAGATCGAACAGCAGTTACAGGCCCTCGCGAACGAGCCCCGGTCCCGAATCTGTCATACCGACGAAATCTGGATTCGTAACGGCGTACGGGTGAACCCGATGAACAAGCATCTCAAGAGCGGCGGCAATATTTTCGAACAGTGTCTGCCCCGCTGCGTCATCTCACCATCGGCGGTGTTACTTCACCGCAGTGTGTTCGAGGACTTTGGCAGTTTCGACGAAGAGCTGCCCGCTTGTGAGGACTATGATCTGTGGCTTCGTCTTTGTGCCAAACTCCCGGTCACCTATTTGCCGGAGAAACTGGTCGTGAAGTACGGTGGGCACGACGACCAGTTGTCGACGAAATACTCGGGCATGGACCGATTCCGCATTGCCTCACTTGAAAAGCTGATTTGCTCAGGGACGTTGACAAGTGTGCAGGTCCGATCAGCCACCAACGAGATGCTAACAAAGCTGGATGTCTATTTGCAGGGCGCCAGGCGTCGTCACCGCCGCGATGAAATTCAGGCGTACGAGCGCAAGCAGAATTGGGCGCGTCATTGTCTAGAAGACTCAGGAAAATACGCTGACAGCAGGTTCGATACCAAGGAAGCGGCTGGATGACCAACCTGGTCGTCGCTTTGCAGGCTGAGGCAGGGCCGATTATTGAGGCGTTGGATCTTGTGCAGGATCGCCCGGCCGGTATTTTTCCTGTGTATTGCAATGGCAGTCTGTCGCTTGTGGTCAGCGGGATCGGACGAACCCACTGTGCCGCCGCGGTTACCCATCTGTTCCATAGAACTGCCCAGAGCGTGGACCAGGCCTGGCTCAACATCGGTATCGCCGGCCATCAGCAAGCGCCGATCGGCAGCGTGTTGCTTGCGAGTCGAATCACGGAACACGCGTCTGGACGCAGTTGGTATCCGCCGTACGTGCTGGATGTCAAATTGCTGCGCTCGCCACTGGTCACGGTGGATGAACCTGAGCGGCATTACCCGGATTGCTGCGCTTATGATATGGAGGCCTCCGGCTTCTATCAGATCGCCTGTCGTTGCAGCACCGGCGAGTTGGTTCAAAGTCTGAAAATTATCTCGGACAACCCCGGGTCAGATCTTGATCTGACAGCAGATCAGATCAGTTTGTTAATAGCCGATCAGATGTCGGCTATTGAGAGTACGGTCGGTCAGTTGTCTGATCTGTCCCGTGTTCTCGACACTGCGCGGCCCCTGCCGGACCTGTCATCCCTTTATCTCAAACAATGGCATTTCACGGTTTCACAGCGCCACCAGCTCACTCCTCTGTTGAGCCGCTTAAAGGCGAGGTCAGGTCAGTTACCGGCTGTACCGGGGACATCTGTGTGTCAAGGCGCCAGCACTGTGCTGACGTGGCTGGAGAGCAAACTATCAGCGCTACCGGTGAATCTGTCTGCTCCACAAGGGGCGGAGGCCGCAGATCGGGTTGAACAGCAGCCATGATAGATACCATTTATGTGGAAAACGCTGTTGCACGGCATGAACGCGCCGACAACATGATCCGGCGCTTCCCGGATGCGGCGTATGTCACCTGCGATCGGTACCAGGAGGTATTCAATCCTAAGGCACAGAACTTTCGCCTGCAGAAAAAAAAGCCTGCGCTGATACTGGCCAAAAAGTTCGGCGCCACAGTCTTGCCGGCACCGGAGGGTTACGGTATCGGCGGTGAGCACAACTACTATTTCTCGCATATGTTGAACTGCATTTATGATTGCAGATACTGCTTTCTACAGGGCATGTATCGTTCTGCACATTACGTCGTGTTCGTTAATTACGAACACTTTTTTGATGGCATGGCGGAAAAACTCAATATCCATGCCGGCGAAGACGTTTGGTTTTTTTCCGGTTACGACTGCGACAGCCTGGCGCTGGAGCCTGTGACCGAATTTGTTCGAGAACTGCTGGTTTGGTTACGTCGGCACCCGCATGCACAGGTAGAACTGCGGACCAAGAGCACCCAGATCAGAAGTCTGTTTGAGACCGCACCGTTATCCAATGTGGTGATTGCTTACAGTCTGACACCGGATCTGACTGCAGCAACGCTCGAACACAAGGCACCGTCAGTTGAAAAACGCCTCGCTGCATTGACCGAACTTGCACAACGCGGCTGGAACGTTGGTCTTCGCTTTGATCCGGTGCTCTATGAATTGCACTACCAGGATCTTTATCAGAGACTTTTCGAAGATGTCTTCGATCGAGTCCCGGAGAACCGTATTCATTCGGTTACGTTGGGACCGTTCCGCATGCCGAAACCGTATTTTCGTAACGTCACCCGTCTGTATCCGGACGAAGCATTGTTTGCCGGCCCCTTTGAATCACGCG
>CBFIBN010000053.1:0-11986 GCA_965660775.1 Arenicellales bacterium
CACGTGCACGGCCACATCAAAACCCAACCCCTGATCAGGCCAATCCGCCAGGATTGGCAACAGCACCAGGTGTGCAGAACTGGAGATCGGCAGAAACTCGGTTACGCCCTGCACGAGCGCAAGCCAGAATGCCTGTGCCGGTTCAATCATAGACTGGCGCTACGATCACGCAGGTCAAATCCTATCAGAGGGTGCTCCATGGCCTTACCCAGCGCCATGACCTTGCATGCCTCTCCCATCTGCGACGGCAGCACCAACTGCTTGATCTGTGCAGCCCTTGCCAGAATGGCTCTTTGGTCATCATCGTCGCGCGGCGCCGCCAATTCCATCAGACCCAAAGACAACAAATAGGCCTCCTGGCTGGTGTAGCCCAGCAACTGCAGACCAGCCTCACGCCCGGCATCTGCCAGAGCCGAGAAATCCACATGACAGGTGATGTCCTGCAGCCCCGGATACAAAAAAGGATCATCATGCGCACGGTGTCTATAGTGACAACGCAACGTCCCCTGGGAACGCTGTGACAGGTAGTACTCATCGCTTGGAAAGCCGTAATCAAAAATCAGGGCAACGCCTTGCTCCAGGCAAGACCCCAGCGTCCGGATCCAGGCATGGGCCCGTGGGCACACCTCGGTAACATAGCCCTCGGCCAGCTGGTGCCTTTGCACCAGTTGCGCTTCCATTCCATCTGCGTCCAGATCATCCATCCAATCCCAGGCAAACGCATCTCCATCCAAACGCACTCCCGCCCGTTGAAGCTGGCCCCCTTTAACCCGAAACCGGGTTACCGGAAACGCATCCACCACTTCATTGGCCAGGATCAGTCCATTAAAAGGTGATTGAGGTATTGACTCCTGCCACTGCAGCGTTAGCCCGTACCGCTTGCATAAAGGGGTCAACCGCTCGTGCTGGCGTTGGCGCAGATCGGGGCTTATCTCCACGATGTTGTACTGTGAGGGCAGTCGGCCACTTTGGGCCAGCGTGGTGATCAATGTCTCGGCAAGCGCCCCGCTGCCAGCACCGAACTCAAGCACCACTGCATCGGGGATCGCTGCGAGAATCTGCTCTGCCTCACGAGCCAGGCAGTGTCCGAATAATTCGCCCATCTCCGGCGCGGTGACGAAATCACCGTCTTCACCGAATTTTCGAGCGCCGGCTGCGTAATAACCCAGGCCCGGCGCATACAGAGCGGCTTCCATGTATTCATCAAAAGGCAGAATGCCACCGGCCGACCTGATCAACTCGCGGATATACCTAAAAACGGCGGCGCTGTGTACCAGAGCGGTCGGATCCAGGTCCGGCCAAACCGGATTTCGTGTTTTATTATGGCTAACCAACGTCGACTCTTTCATCCATTTACACACCACACAACTACGATTTCCTTTTGTTCTTGAGAACAATTGAGGCCTGATCTTTCAACATTAACTCGTACAATCAAGCGAACGAAGTGAGGCCCCGCTTTATAGATCACATAACGGCTAATCCACCCAAAGCGTAGACGGGTATTCACCCAAAGCACGCCTTAAAGGAGTTTGATTAGACAGACAGACAGAACTTCTGTCAAAGTCGCTCGAATAACTACAGTTCGGCCAAGAAATGGTGTATTGACGACGTTGACCTCACCTCACAAGCCCTAAACTTTCGATAGAAGTTTTAAAGATTCCACACGATCGACACCAATTATGAGTAGCTCTGAAAATTCTCTCGACACAAAGGCCGTGCTGATCACGGGCGGAGCGCGGCGCATCGGTGCGGCAATCGTCCGCGTGCTGCATGCGGCGGGTATGGACGTGATTATTCATTATCACCACAGCGCCGACGCTGCCTTAGCTTTGCAAGAAGAACTGCACGAGCACCGCCCAGGATCGGTGGCACTGTGCCAGGCCGATCTGACAAACCCCGGCGCTTGCGAAACACTGACGCAATGCGCCCACCGGGCCTTTGGTCGTCTCGATGCCCTGATCAACAACGCTTCGGCTTTTTATCCGACCCCGGTGGATAGGGCGACTGAGGCCCAATGGGACGATTTGTTTGCGGTCAATCTAAAAGCACCGTTCTTCCTGGCACAGGCATGCGCGCCGATGCTGGCCATGCACAATGGTGTCATCATTAACCTCGCGGATATTTATGCAAAAAGGCCGTTGGCACAGCATCCGATTTACTCGGCAGCCAAGGCCGGATTGATTTCCCTGACTCGCTCACTGGCGCGCGACCTCGGCCCGGATATTAGAGTCAACGCCATCGCACCTGGCGCTGTGCTCTGGCCCGAAACAGGAATATCCGATGAAAATCAGGATGAGATCGTGCAGCGCACGCCACTGCGACGACTGGGTAGCCCTGAAGATGTCGCACGTACCGTGTGTTTCCTGCTCCGGGATGCGCCCTTTATCACCGGCCAGGTGATTAATGTAGATGGTGGCCGCTCGGCAGTACTCTGACCTTTTCTCGACTCACACCTCCAGGTCAGTCAGCTCGAGCAACTGGTCCTGGCATGCTGACATCGCACCCCATAACTCGTGATAGCTGCGCCCACTGACAGGATGGCAGACATCAGGAAGCACCAGACTGAGCGGCTTGAGCACGTGGGCGTACTTGAGTATCTCCCGACGCGGCACATCCATACCCTGATCATAAAGGACACTGTCGCCGTACAACAACAGGTCGATATCGATCGGCCGTGAGGTCAGACTGTCCTGGGTACGCTGGCGACCCTGGCTGGCCTCAACATCATGCAATTGCTCCACCAACATAGGAGCCGGACGATCGCTGTCAAACACCCCAACCAGATTTAAAAAGTACGGTCCGTTAAAACCAACGGCATCGCTTTTGAATACGGGCGAGAAAAATATTCCACGGTAAAGAGCCCGCAGGCGGGTTACTGCAATGCGAAGATTAGTTTCGCGCTCGATATTACTGCCCAGGCTGACAACAACCGGCCACATTCAGCGACTGCCGCGCTCGATCTCAACGCCCACATCGCCTGCCCCAGTGACTGCACCGCGCTTGTTGATGCGCACGCGACACCACTTTACACCGAACTCCTCAGATAATAGTGTCGCGATACCATCAGCCAGGGTTTCCACTAAGTTCGCCTCGGCTTCGCGTACATAGGCGCTCACCCGTTTGGCGACGTCCTTATAGCTCAGGGTATCCTCAAGCGCATCGCTGGAAACTGCTGCCTTAATATCCCAGTCCATATCCAGATCAATAATCAGTTTCTGGGTGATCTGTCGCTCCCACTCCCAAACCCCGATCACGCATTCCACCACCAGGCCATGTACAAAAATCGTATCCAATGCGTTCTCCTTGTCAGCCGGCTGTATCCAACCGCAGTTTATACTTTAGCCAGTACTGACCCAAACCCCAGTGTAATCTGCTGAAATGGAATACTTGATTTTCTCACTTGCCGGATACCTGATGGGATCTATATCAAGTGCTGTGTTGGTCTCGCGACTGATGCATCTGCCTGACCCGCGCAGCAAGGGCTCGGGTAACCCGGGGGCCACTAATGTCCTGCGTCTTGGCAACAAGCCGGCAGCAGCACTGACCCTTGCAGGCGATGTTCTCAAAGGTATATTGCCGGTGCTGGCCGCGTACGTGTGGTCAGGTGAGCCGCTGATCATCAGCCTGGCTGGTGGCGGGGCCTTTATTGGGCACCTGTTTCCAGTCTTTTTCGCTTTTAAGGGTGGCAAGGGTGTAGCAACTGCGCTGGGCATTTTTGGCGCCATCAATCCGCTACTGGCCCTCGCCCTGACCCTGACCTGGCTGGGCATGGCCGCGATATTCCGTTACTCGTCGCTAGCGGCACTTGTCAGTGCGATAAGCGCACCCGCGTATACCTGGTGGATTACTGAAGAACCCGCTTATGCAACGCTTGCCATGATACTGGGCCTCATCCTGGTGTGGCGCCACCGCCAGAATATTCGCCAGCTGGTCAATGGAACCGAGTCACGTATCGGCCAGAAAAACTAGGTAGCGCCCTCTTTCAGATCGGGAAGGTCGGTGAGACTCCATCGCGCGCGTACAGAAAAATCCAGCCCGCCATGCTGGCCGGCCTGCAACCTGAGGCTGCCGGCGTAAGCGATCATGGCGCCGTTATCGGTACAGAACTCGAGCCGAGGATAGTAAACCGCCTTGTTGCAAGCCATTGTCATCGCCTTTAGGCGCTGGCGTAACTCTTCGTTCGCGCCTACCCCACCGGCGACCACCAGCCGGCGCCGGCCGGTCTGTTCCAGAGCCCGGCGACACTTGATTACCAGCGTATCGACCGCGGCATCCTGGAACGCGCACGCAATATCGGCAATAGTCTGCTCATCCAGCCCTCCTTCGGGTACCGCATTTCGGGTATAAGTCTTTAGGCCGCTGAAACTAAAATCCAATCCAGGGCGGTCTGTCATGGGCCGTGGGAAACGCCAACGCGTTGAATCACCGTTACGAGCCACTGCAGCGATAGCTGGGCCGCCGGGATAACTCAGCCCCAGCAGTTTCGCGGTTTTATCAAAGGCCTCGCCCACTGCATCATCCAAAGTACTACCCAAAAGCCGATAACGGCCGACACCCAGGACATCCACCAGCAAGGTGTGCCCTCCTGACACCAATAGGGCAACAAACGGGAAAGTCGGGGGCTCGTCTTCGAGCATCGGCGCCAACAGGTGCCCCTCCATGTGATGAACGCCTACAGATGGAACCTGCCAAGCCCAGGCCAGGGCGCGTCCAAGTGAGGCGCCCACCAGTAATGCCCCGGTCAGGCCCGGCCCTGCAGTGTAGGCTACCCCATCGATATCGCGCCCCGATACAGCCGCTGTTTTTAGAACCTGGCGCACCAGCGGCATCAACACGCGTACATGGTCTCGAGCCGCAAGCTCGGGCACCACGCCACCGTAAGGGGCGTGAATTTCAACCTGCGATGCCAAAGCGTGGGACCGCAAGCCGTGCTCAGTATCAAAAACCGCAGCGCCAGTATCGTCACAAGATGTTTCTATACCCAGAACCAGCAATGTGATGCTCCACAGGCACAAAGCCTGAATAATTTTGCGTAAAATATGATTGCTTGAAGATGTGAATTATATCGACCTACGCTTGATCTTTTTGCCAAGCCCCATTCCGAAGGAGTACCCCGCTTATGACCCAATCCCCTATCGCTGGCTTGAGTGTTGCCCGCTGGCTGGCTGGCGCACTGCTGATCGCTGCCTGTATCACGATACAGGCCAGTACCAACCTTTTTGTCGATTCGGACTGGCTGGCCGAACGTAGCGACGATCCCAATGTGGTCGTGCTGGAAGTACGCTATTACCCGCATCGCTACTACACCATTGGCCACATTCCCGGTGCGCGCCAGGTCCAACGTTTCCGAGACCTGGGCGATAACAACGGACCAACCCTGATGCACTTTCCCCCACGCGAACAGTTTCAGAGCAGTCTGCGCTCCTGGGGAGTTAACCGTGATTCCACCCTGGTGCTGTATGACGATGCCCGCACGGCACTACTGTCGCGCCTGTACTTTCTGCTGGACCTTTACGGTTTTGACATGAGCCGGGTCAAGGTCCTGGCTGGCGGCACGATTGAGTGGACTGCCTTCAATGAGCTTAAGAGCAGTGCCGAGACGGTAATACCGGGTAATATCACACTCGGCCCGGCACGTACTGAGCTCATGGTGGAGTGGTCGGATGTCTACAATGATGTCGTATCACGGCGCGATCCTGGGATTTTTCTGCTTGATGCCCGCCCCACCGACCAGTACACCGGACAGACAATCAACCATGCGGTCCGCGGCGGCCACGTACCCGGTGCCATTAATGTCGTCAGCCTCGACGGCACTGACGCAGAATCACAAATCTGGCTGGATGACGAGGCCCTGACCACGGTATATAGCGCCGTCCCGCGGGAGCAAACCATTTATGCCTACTGCCATGACGGCTTTCGCATGAGCCTTGCGTATATGCAGCTGAAATACCTGGGTTACCCGGATGTTCGCCTGTACAACGGTGGCTGGGGGCACTGGGGTAATGCGCTCAGTTTGCCGGTGGTAGAAGGCGAGGCACCCTTTGACGAAAATTTCTCCCTCTAGCATGCACCCACAAGATCAAGGCATGGCATGTACTTTTGCACATTTTCTGAGTAGAATACGCGACCTTTTTGATTGCCCGGAGAGCAGTCTATGCCTTCAGTGAAAGTTCGGCCGGATGAGCCGTTTGACGTCGCCCTACGACGTTTCCGCCGTGCCTGCGAAAAGGCCGGTGTCTTTACCGAATCACGCAGTCGCGAGCACTACGAGAAGCCAACTACCGTACGCAAACGTGACGGCGCGGCCGCCGAGAAGCGTGAGAAGAAGCGCCTGGCCCGTCAGAACCCGTCGCGGATGCGCGCTCATTAAGTCCGCCTCCCGTACGCCCTAGTTAATTCCCAGTTTTTTTGTGACAACGCTCAAAGAGCGCATCGTCGCCGAGATGAAAGAGGCGATGCGTGCCAAAGAAGCCGTAAGGCTTGACTCCATTCGACTGGTACGCGCTGCTATTCAGCGTCGCGAAATCGATGAGCGTGTCGAACTTGGCGATGAAGAAGTTCTGGCAGTGATCCAGAAAATGATCAAGCAAGGGCGCGATTCCATCGCCCAATTTGAGCAAGGAGCGCGAGACGACCTGGTTCAAAAAGAAGCGGCCATGCTGGCGGTGCTGGAAACCTACCTACCGGAACAACTCGCCGAAGGTGAACTCACCGAATTGATCAATAAGGCTCTGACTGAAACCGATGCACAAAGCGTGCGCGATATGGGTAAAGTCATGGGCTGGCTCAAACCCCGTGTTCAGGGCCGCGCTGATATGGGCGCCGTGAGTAGCGCTATCAAACAGAAACTCTCGGCCTAAGACTCTCCCAGCCATCCTCAGCGGCCAACCGAATGCCGCAACTTAAAGATTAGGTAAAGTATGACGCTGAGTAATCCGAGCGCCATACCTTGATGGGCTGCCGCCAGAACTACCGGGACGTGCGTCAGCAGTGTACTGATACCCAGTGCCACCTGAACCGTCGCGACCCCTGCCAGCAACAGTGCCGGCCCACGCTGACCTTTTAACTGCGGATTGCGAACGATCCGCCAAACCAAAACGAGCGTCAGAATGAAGGTGGAGATCGCGAGCACCCGATGATTGAACTGCACCGTCGGTATGTTCTCAAAGAAGTTACGCCACACAGGATCAAGCACGATATAACCCGGCGGAATCCATTGGCCTGCCATCAGGGGGAAAGTATTGAAGGCGTGTCCGGCTTTGAGGCCAGCCACAAAACCACCCGACAACACCGTGATCAATGCCAGCAATCCCAGACCCCTGGCTGCACGGCGAACAGCAGCCGCTACCGCAGGTGCTGGTCGATGCTCAAGCAGGCCGAATGCCACCCAGAGCATATAAAGGTAGATCAAAATGGCGGCACCAAGATGAGCCACCAGGCGATACTGACTGACCTGTGGCACGTCGATCAGTCCACTTTTCACCATGTACCACCCGAGCAGCCCCTGTAGCCCTCCCAGGACGAACATGACGATCAGATGCGGTGCCAGTGCTGGTGGCAAGCGCCGGCGCCAGAGAAAATAGACAAACCCCAGTGCAAACACCAGGCCGATGGACCGGCCCAGTACCCGATGAGCGTACTCGAAGTAGAAAATGGTTTTGAACTCGGCCAGCGACATCCCAGTATTAACTTTGCGATACTCTGGATACTTGCGGTAATGATCAAATTCATCCTCCCAGGCACTCTGGCTGAGCGGAGGCAATACCCCGGATGCGGGCTCCCATCGCACCATCGATAGGCCAGAGTCGGTTAGGCGAGTCACGCCCCCCAGCAGCACCATGCAGAAAACCAGAGCGCAGCATGCCAGCAACCAGGACGCCACAGCGGGGTCGGGGGGGATACGTCGGCTTTTTGGCAAAGGCGTGGCTTGGGTTGAAATAGTGCTCATCTTTAAATCTACCTTGGGCGCTTCACCTTACAGACCGGGGAGTCTACCCGGGTGAAAGGCTACGGCTCAAGGACTAGAGTTCGGAAAAACCTGAATGCTAATATCCTGCTGATCAATGAGGCATGAGAGACGATGAGCGGCAAAATTCCACGGGAATTTATCGACGAACTGCTCGCGCGCATTGACATCGTCGAGGTGATAGACCAGCGCGTTCCTTTGAAAAAGGGCGGCAAAGATTTTAAAGCCTGCTGCCCTTTTCACAACGAGAATACCCCCTCGTTTACGGTCAGTTCAACAAAACAGTTCTACCACTGCTTCGGCTGCAACGCCAACGGCAGTGCCATCGGATTCTTGATGGAGTTCGACCGGTTGAGCTTTGTCGAGGCGATTGAAGAACTGGCCCAATCTGCAGGCCTGGAAATGCCGGATACCGGTCCGGAACGTGCCCCGGATACCGTCACGCCTGCCCTGCTCGAGTCTTTATCCAAGGCAAATCGTTTTTTCAAAGAACAGTTACGCAGCCATGAAGGGGCAGCCGAAGTCATTGCCTACCTGAAACAACGCGGACTCACTGGGGAGGTCGCAGCGCTTTTTGATTTGGGGTTCGCCCCACCCGGTTGGGACAATCTGGCCCAGACGGCAGCCGATGATGTCAAAGCACTGGAGATCATGGCGCGGGCAGGCCTGGTCGCGACTCGACAGTCCGGAGGCTACTACGACCGTTTTCGCTCCCGGGTCATTTTTCCAATTCATGACAGTAAAGGCCGGGTGGTTGCTTTTGGTGGACGCATCATCGGTGATGGCGAACCCAAATACCTGAACTCACCAGAAACGCCGGTCTTTCATAAAGGCTCAGAACTGTACAACCTGCACCGGGCCCGCTCGCCGATCGCTCAGCAAGGCCATTCGCTGGTGGTCGAGGGATATATGGATGTAGTCGCCCTGGCCCAGTACGACATCGACAACGTAGTCGCCACGCTGGGCACTGCAACCACAACCGCTCACCTGCAGCGGTTGTTTCGCCTCGCACCCTCGATCATCTTCTGTTTTGACGGTGATCAGGCGGGCCGTGCAGCAGCCTGGCGGGCTCTCGAAACAGCCCTACCGGAACTGGGCGGTGGCAGGCAGACCAGCTTTCTTTTCCTGCCGGACGGTGAAGATCCGGACTCCCTGGTACGCAAGGAGGGCGCGCAAGGCCTGCGTGACCGGAGCGCCAATGCCAAGCCACTGCCCGATTTTCTGTTCGAAAAGCTCGCCAGCGAAACAGACCTGACGCGGATAGACGGCAAGGCACGGCTGGTGGAATTGGCCAAGCCCCTGCTGGCCAGAATCCCTGAAGGCCCGTTGCGCGAACTAATGCTCCAGCGGCTGCGCGAGCAGACCGGGGTCCGCTCATCGGGGGTGACCCCTCTTCCTGTCTCGAGGGATCAATCTCGCCCCAAAAGTAATACAACTCAGCGGCTGACACCAATGGCGACCGCTATCAGCCTTTTGCTGCAGCGGCCAGGGCTCGCTGCAGCGCATGGCCTGCCCGAGCATCTCGATCCACAAACCACAGAGCCTGGAGTGGCTCTTTTGAAACAGCTCCATGGGATTGCCGCATCTAACCCAGAGCTGACCACCGCAGGGCTGATTGAGCGATTTCGGGATACCAATGACGCTGGCACCCTTGAAAAACTGGCAAGTAAAGACCATCTACTAGAGCAGGAACAATTCTCACCGTTTTTCGCCGAAACCCTGGTCACGCTCGAAGACCAGGCGCTGGCCCAGTCAATCAATAAGCTGGTAGCGCGTGCAGCCCAGGAGGACCTCGATGAAGGCAGCAAAAGCCGTCTTGCCGACCTTTATCGTAAGCGCGCAAGATTGCGTCACAGTCGAGAAGACGACTGAAACCTGTGGGTTTGACGAAAAATCGCATGATATAATTGATAGGTTTTTTACCTCATTCAGTATTATTTCCAGGGGGCCTCGTGTCTACAGATAGTCAAAGCCAGCAATCCGAACTCAAACAGCTGATCATCAAGGGTAAGGAACGAGGCTTCCTCACCTACCGTGAGATTAACGATCATCTTCCGGAAGACATGAATGACACCGATCAGATCGAAACGGTGGTCAACATGATCAACGACCTTGGCATCGAGGTCTACGACGCCGCGCCGGATGCAGACTCCCTGCTGCTGAAAACGGCCAACAGCGATGACGAGGAGGTAGTCGAAGAAGCCGAGGCGGTACTGACCACCGCCGTGGAAAGCGAGTTTGGTCGCACGACTGATCCGGTACGCATGTACATGCGCGAAATGGGCACTGTCGAACTGCTGACCCGCCAGGATGAAATACGCCTGGCGAAACGTATTGAGGACGGTATCAACCAAAGCGTGAATGCCATTGCCTCAGCGCCCGTGGTGATTGCTGAAATCGTCCGCCTTGCCGATGAAGTAGATGCCGGAAAAATAAAACTGACTGAACTGCTGGTTCGCTTTATCGATCCCAACGCAGTAGAGGAGGAGATTCCTCAGCCCGCGCCGCCGAATGAGGACGGCACCAGCTCCGCACCGCAGGGGCCTGATCCAGAAGAAGCCAAGGAACGTTTCGAGAGCATCCGCAAAGGGTTTAAGAGTCTGGAGCGCTGCAAAAGCCGCTACGGTATCGGCGCCTCACAGATAGAAAAACACCAGGACAAGTTGTCGGCTGAGATAATGGAGATTCGCCTGGCACCCCGCCAGATCGACTACCTCTCGCAGGTGATGCGTGAAATTGTTGACGAGGTCCGCCGACTGGAAAGAGCCATCACCCAAATCTGTGTGCGCAGGGCACGAGTCACACGCAAAACTTTTATTTCAAAGTTTGTTGGCCGGGAAGCCGAGCTTTTCTGGGTTCGCAGTATGATGCGTGGCAAAGAAGGCGACAAAGATATCCTCAAAGCCCACGCACAGGAGCTTGAAAGCCTGCGCAACAAACTCGAGCATCTGGAAAATATCTCGGGTCTGCGTATCAAGCAGATTAAGGAAGTTAATCGGCGCATGTCCATAGGCGAAGCCAAGGCCCGGCGCGCCAAAAAAGAGATGATCGAGGCTAACCTACGCCTGGTTATCTCCATCGCCAAAAAATATACCAACCGTGGATTACAGTTCCTCGACCTGATCCAGGAAGGCAACATCGGCCTCATGAAAGCCGTGGACAAGTTTGAATACCGCCGTGGCTACAAGTTCTCGACCTATGCCACCTGGTGGATCCGCCAGGCGATCACCCGCTCGATTGCTGATCAGGCACGTACCATCCGTATCCCGGTGCACATGATTGAGACCATTAACAAGCTCAACCGCGTCTCTCGGCAAATTCTGCAGGAAGAGGGTCGCGAAGCCTTGCCCGAGGAACTTGCCGAGCGCATGGATATGCCTGAAGCCAAGATTCTCAAGGTACTCAAGATCGCCAAGGAGCCGATCTCCATGGAAACCCCGATCGGTGACGACGAAGACTCGCACTTGGGCGACTTTATTGAGGACAAGAACGTCGAGGCACCCGAAGATGCCGCCTTGACCTCTGGCCTGACTGGGGCAACGGATGCCATCCTCAACAGCCTGACCGAACGCGAATCCAAGGTGATACGCATGCGCTTTGGCATCGGTCTGAACACCGACCATACCCTGGAAGAAGTCGGCAAACAGTTCGATGTGACCCGCGAGCGGATACGCCAGATAGAAGCCAAGGCACTGCGCAAAATGCGCCATCCCACTCGATCGGAAAAACTGCGCAGTTATCTCGACTAAGCCGATTACAATTGCACAAATCCCGGGCTGATGTCCGGGATTTTTTTACCCTAAAACCAATGACGCCAGCCCAGTCATTAACGGCTAGCGGTTAACAGCTTCTATCCATAAGGCCTCTTGGCCGGTCGGACCATAAGCGTAACAACAAAACACAGCGTTGATGCAACGGCCAGGAACAGCGCGATCCGATAAACGGTTCGCCAGAACCTATTGGCCTTTTTCACGATTGCAAAATCAGTGACATATATCGTCTCGCACGCGCCATTCCCGG
>CBFIBN010000054.1:0-11781 GCA_965660775.1 Arenicellales bacterium
CAAAAAGAACGTTGGAATGATAAAAGCAAACGCCAGGATGTTTTTGACACCAGAGGCGAGCACATTGCGGACTCGGGACTGACCCATTTCGTACATCATGAAGCCTGCGTGAATGCAGACCATTATGCCTGTGGCCCACCAGTAATAGGCCTCCATGCTTGCGTTTGCAGCGGCATCGATTACCGCCCTTAGCTCTTCAGGACTCATATTGCATAACTCCCTTTTTGTGGGTTAGTGTCGGGAGACACTACGCACTATCCAGGTCTGCGTACATCACGTCGCCGGAAGTGAAACAGTACCCCCTGACAATGACTTCGCACCGAGTTAAGCTGGTGCACCTGCGCCGATATCGACTCAGATGGACAATCATTTTACATTAACTTTTTGCGGGATTTCCAGTCTCAGGGTCGTTATAATTAATCTAGATTATCAAAAGAAAAAATCGTTAAGTAGTTGAAAATTAAGATGATTTAAGGTATGAATGCTTAAACCATTTTTGACCTAAAGAAAACCTAAATGTTTTAAAGGGTAAGGCCAGCGTAATTAAAGCATATTCGCTGCACGTTAGCCAAAGCATCAACTTTAGATTTAAGGAGTCAGTCGATGGAAAACAACGGCCAGTTGGACAAGTTAAAAGACTCTCTTAAAGAGCGGGGAGTTCGATACTGTCTGCCAAGTTACGTCGATATTCATGGCGTGTCCAAGTCGAAGTTTGTACCGATCGAACATTTCGATAGGATGATGGCAGGGTCCGAGTTATGCACTGGCGCGGCGCTCGATGGAGTGCCGCAAGAGGTCAGCGACGAAGAAGTTTCGTCGCGACCGGATCCGCAGAGCGCGATCGTTCTACCTTGGCGAAAAGACGTGGCCTGGTTTGCAAGTGACTTATGGTGCGAGGGCAAGCCCTTTGAGCCGTGCAGTCGAAACATATTCAAGGGCGTACTGGGGCAGGCAGAAGCTATGGGGTACACCTTCAATTTTGGAATTGAGCCGGAATTCTTTTTGCTAAAGCAAACTGAAAAAGGTGAATATGCGCCTATTGGGCCACGTGACGATATAGCTAAGCCAGCTTACGATATCCGATCAACACTGGACAGTTTCGAGCTTCTTGAAGAAATTGTGGAGACTTTAAATGACCTCGGATATGACGTTTATTCTTATGATCACGAGGACGGAAACGGCCAGTTTGAGATCGATTTCATGTATAGAGATGGCCTCACTATGGCGGATCGGTTTGTTTTCTTCCGCCATTTGATTCAGGAACTGGCGCACAGCAAAGGCTACTTCGCGACATTTATGCCTAAACCGTTTTCAGACCGTGCGGGTAGTGGGGCACACTACAATATGTCACTGGCGGATATTAAATCCGGCGAGAACCTATTCGAGACAGCAAGCGACCCACGGGGCTGCGGAATTACCGAGCTTGGCTACTGGTTTATTGGCGGCATACTCAAGCACTTACCTGCGTTAGCCGCTGTTATTTCGCCAACCGTGAATAGTTATAAACGACTGATTAAAACCGGCAGCATGTCGGGTTTTACCTGGGCGCCAGTGTTTGCCTGTTTTGGTAACAATAATCGGACAAATTCTGTTCGCGTGCCGTTGGGTGGTGGTAGGGTCGAACTCCGAGCTGCAGATATCGCCAATAACCCCTATCTGGGAGGCGCGATGGTGCTCGCTGCCGGGCTGGAAGGTGTGCGCGAGCAGATCGACCCCGGCGCGCCGCATACTGAGAATATGTACCTTAAGTCGGATGAAGAGCTTGCCCAGATGGGAGTCAGTTATCTGCCGCGCAGCCTGGGTGATGCCGTGGATGCGTTCGAGGCTGATGATCTGGGCCGCAAGGTGATGGGTGATCTCATGTTCAAGACTTATATCGATTTCAAACGTGCCGAGTGGGAGGATTATTTGACACACGTCAGCGATTGGGAAGTCGATCGCTACCTTAAACTGTGGTGAGAGTCGCTGGTTCCGGTTAAACCGGATACAGCGGTAACTGATAACGGAACCGGTATTTACCAACTTATACGATGGCGCGGCCTGCTGCCGGCGGCAGATTTCGTATCTGCCAGCTGGGTTTGACTGGTGGCGTCATGGACTACCCGGTAGCGGCAGACATGATCGCCTCAAGTCCAGGGGTTCGGCGCCCCTCTTGTTGCCATAGGATGGGAAAGTAGTTCTCGTCAATTTCACAGTCATTGAGATGTTTATAGCGGCCGTAGACCGGCCCTGTTCCGTCACTCAGATGACCTGGAACAAATTGTGCATTGGAAGGCATCCCGTGCAATACCAAGGCGCGTCGCTCGATGGACGAGTCGTTGATTCCGGAACCGTGCCAGGTCCAGCCGTGGTGAAAGGAGGCGCTCCCCGCCGGTACTTCGACGTAGGTCACGCCCGCGTCTTTTTTTCCCCGGCCGGCAGCTTCCTTCATAATTTTCTGATAATCGGATGGATCATGAAATTCGCCTTCGGGATTTAACTGCCTTTGCCATCGGTGCGATCCCTTGATCAACTCAAGCGTGCCACTCTCTTTTGAGACATCGTCAAGCGCGATCCAGCACGTCAGCATCTCACGAGGGGTGTACCAACCGAGGTAGGCGTTGTCCTGGTGATATCCGATCGCCCGCGCACCCGGCGGTTTGCTGATGACATTGTCTTGTGCGATTCGCGTGCCGGACCAGTTCCCCAGCTGTGCAATGGCCCTACCGAGATCTTCACGAAGCACTGTTGCCCCAACCCAAGGGTCGGCTTTCCAGGCGTTGCAGATCTGGCGAGTTAATTTGGGATCGCTTTTTGCTTGTTGCCAGTTCACCTCGTCAGGTTTGATTCCGCTATGAAAATCTCCGTTGAACAAACAACCGAATCGCTCCCGTAGTTGCGCAATGGTTTTGCTATCGACCAGGTCTTTAACGATGAGAAAGCCGTCAGTATTGAATTGATCTATTTGATCCTTTGTCAGAAGAAGCGTCATTCGGGTGTTCTATCAAGTCCGATGAGAAGGCACCCGGTAGTCGTTTTTGAGTTGTGACTCGTTCCAGGCGCGTAACTGACAAAGTCGCCGCTTGTTAACACGGTACCGTCACTTTCTATCAACTCGCCCTCGAGGATGAGAAACTCCTCGAGTTTTTTATGTTCATGGGGAATTGTGGCCGCTCCGGGGTCCATGCGGATTACATACCATCCAGTTGCGCTGATGGGGTCGTAGCTGATATTCAGCAGGTGCATGTCTTTTTGGACTGGCCCCTCAAGATCATATGGGGTAAACACAGAACTGTTGAGGTTGGTGATCTTTCGGGAGGTGCTCGACCCTTCTCTCATGGTTGTTGTCATAATATCTGGCTCATCGAGTGCTATTTCGAGTCGAAGTTAATCGTTCAGCGATGTATTATGCCCGTTGCCCGTTGCCCGTTGCCCGTTGCCCGTTGCGCGGTGGTTATTGCGCTGCTTGTTGCTTGGTTCATGAAGCGGCGTTGACGGGTTTCCCTGTGAGTCCAGACAGTTTAGATTTCAAGGCCAAGACTATTCAACAAAGATAATATTTCTAACTGACAACATTTTTCGTTCCAATCTATGTGAATTTGTAAAATTTGGTAACCGAATCATTGCTTTGAGTATTTCTAGTCATTAGGGTGGCCCCTGCAAACCTGAAATGTTTAAAGAAGGGCGACTGCCCCGAAAGGCCGGAAATTAAAATGGTCTGTTTAAACGTGGAATATTTAGAGAATCGAAGGAGTTAAGTTAAATGACGAAGCGAGTAGCGGTAATCGGAGCTGGGCCTAGCGGCTTGGCGCAATTGCGAGCCTTCCAATCGGCAGCCGAGAAAGGGGCCGAGGTTCCCGAAGTGGTCTGTTTTGAGCGACAGGCCGACTGGGGTGGCATCTGGAACTATACCTGGCGCACAGGTACGGACGAGCACGGTGAACCAGTGCACTGCAGCATGTACCGTTATCTGTGGTCAAACGGCCCTAAAGAGTGTCTGGAGTTTGCCGATTACACTTTCGAGGAGCATTTCGGTCGGCCGATCGCATCCTATCCGCCGCGCGCGGTCTTGTGGGATTACATCAGGGGCCGTGTTGAGAAAGCCGGTGTCCGAAGTCAAATTCGTTTTTCCAGTCCGGTCCGTTGGGTCCAGTACAACGAAGATAAGGGCAATTTTTCGATTACCGTTCAGAACCTGATCGAGGATCACAGTTATACCGAAGAATTCGATTATGTGATTGTCGCCAGCGGGCATTTCTCAACGCCGAATGTTCCGGATTTTGAGGGCCTTGCAACCTTTAATGGACGAGTAATGCACGCTCACGATTTTCGTGATGCCCTGGAGTTTAAAAATAAAGATATCCTCATTATCGGTACGAGTTATTCAGCAGAAGATATCGGTTCGCAATGCTATAAGTACGGCGCCAAGTCCATTACGGTTTCCCACCGAACTGGGCCGATGGGGTTTCATTGGCCTGACAACTGGGAAGAGGTGCCCTTGCTGGTCCGGGTTGAGAAAAATACCTGTCACTTTAAAGACGGCTCCAGCAAAGAGATCGATGCCATCATCATGTGCACCGGTTATCTGCATCATTTTCCGTTCCTTCCTGACGAATTGCGGCTGCAGACCGGCAACCGCCTTTGGCCGCTTGATTTGTATAAAGGAATTTTCTGGGAGGCGAACCCGAAACTGATGTACCTAGGAATGCAGGATCAGTTCTATACCTTCAATATGTTTGATGCCCAGGCGTGGTACGCCCGGGATGCGATTCTCGGGCGCATCACTTTGCCTGGCCAAGAAGAGATGACTCGCCACAGTCAGGTCTGGCGCGCTCGCGAAGAGACGCTCGAGGACGATGAGCAGATGATCTGGTTCCAGGGAGACTACGTTCAGGATTTGATTGATGAAACCGACTACCCGAGTTTTGATGTTGAAGGGGTCAATAGAACATTTATGGAATGGGAGCATCACAAGCATGATGACATCATGACATTCCGTAACAATGCTTATCGCTCGCTAATGACAGGTAATATGCAACCGGCCCATCACACCCCCTGGCTTGAGGCCATGGACGACTCCATGGAGTCGTATCTCGATACTTCTTGACCTTAAGTCTCTGGTGAGAATCTGAACCCAGCCACAGCCGGGTTTATTTTAATCCTTTCAAGGCAGATGTTTCCTAATAAGAAACATTGTTTCCACCAGTTGAATCTATGACAGGAACAGCGTAGGCTCGCAGCTTGGTTAGAGCGCTCAATTTTTTGGAGGACTGACAGCTTATGTGCGGCATTGCAGGAATCATGTATCGAGGTGTTGGCCAGGTGTTTGATACTGGGGAGGCGCTCATACAGATGCTCGACGGCTGTCAGCACCGCGGACCTGATTCGACCGGCTTCGCTTTGTACGCACCCGAGCAATCGGGCCGATTGAAAATGCGCTTTTTTCTGGACGCCCTTGGCGAGCCCGCCGGCCAAGGCGCTATTGATGCTATCCGGCAACGCCTCACGGAACTTGGCGCCATCGTCGAGGAAGAGGCGAAAGTCGGTGACAACTATCGCGTGACGGTTCGTTTTGGGGGTGACGTCCAGAAGCTGTCCTATGAGATGGAACACGCGGCGAAGGTTATCTCGATCGGCGCCAGCTTGGAGATTGTCAAGGATGTGGGCAGTGCTCACGATGTTGACGATCGTTACGATGTACATGAGTTTCGCGGCACGCATGGGCTGGGGCATGTGCGCCTGGCTACGGAAAGCGATGTAAAGCCCGAGGCCGCACACCCCTTCTGGGCGACAGGTTTTGCTGATGTGGCGATTGTCCATAATGGGCAGATCACTAATTACTGGAAGATGCGTCGGCGTTTGGAGCAGCGGGAATTCGAATTCACCACCGATAACGACAGCGAACTGATCGCGGTCTACCTTGCCGACAAACTGGCGCAGGGTGTTACGCTCAAAGAGGCGTTGGCAACTTCTATTGATGATCTGGACGGCACTTTTTCCTTTTTGGTCTCTACGCAGGACGAGATTGGTTATGCCAAGGATCGGCTCGCGGCCAAACCCATGATCATGTACCAGGACGAGAACCTGGTTGCGATTGCCTCAGAGGAAGTTTCCTTGAACCGCCTGTTCCCGGGGCAGGCCCTCAATACCCGGGAGCCCGCTCCCGGCACGTACGCGACATGGTCTCGCTCGATCTCGCACAGTTAAGCGTTCGCGAGGCCAACACACGGCTGCGCAGGTTGGGGGAGGCGGGGGAAGACGTCGAGGTCCTCAACCCGGATGCACGCCATCATATCGGTGTTGGCCTGACTGCGCCGGTTCGGGTCAATGTTAAGGGCTCAGCAGGATATTTCTGTGCAGGGTTATCCGACCAGGCGCACTTCAACGTCAGCCAGAACGTGGGTTGGGGTGTGGGGGATAACATGTATAGCGGCTCGGTTGTGGTTGGCGGTAATGCCGGCGCCATTCCGGGCGTGGCCATCCGTGGTGCGGAAATCGTGATTCACGGCAACATGGGCTCGCGCGCCGGCCAGGTCATGAAAGCAGGCACATTATGCTGTGTGGGTAATGCCAATTTCATGGCGGGTTACATGATGTACGGCGGGCGCATCATTATTTTGGGAGATTCTGGCGAACGTCTGGGAGAGGATATGTCCGCTGGCGAGATTTTCGTTGCCGGCAGGGTTGAAGATCTTGGTTCTGACGCGATGCTGACTGATATCGACCAGGCAGAACTGGACTCGTTGCATGAATTTCTGGATCGCTACGACATCAAGGCGCCGATGGGTTTCTCAAAAGTGGTGAATGCCGGCACCAAACTGCGCTACGGTACGCCAGAACCCCCGATGCGCAGCATCCCTTTTCAGAACTTCTCCGGTGCCTCTTTTTACTGGAACCCCAAGATTCAAGAAGATATCGCGATCAAATCGCAAAGCGGTCGCTACCGTATCCGCGGCTATGGTGGAGCCCGGCCTTTACCCCATTTTAGTGATATTGGTTTTCGCAAGAGCCTTACCAGTGCGGGTGCCGACCGAAATGTTATTGAAAAGGTAAACATGGATACTGAAATTGGCGGTATCAATGGTGCAAGGCCTTTGAAACTCAGTATGCCGGTCATGATTGCCCCGATGAGCTACGGCGCGCTCAGCCGATCCACCAAGCAGGCCATTGCATTAGGGTCGGCCATGTCCGGGATTGCCGAAAATACGGGCGAAGGCGGCATGAGCGATGCTCAGCGAGATGCAGCGGGGCAACTGATTTTTCAGTGCCTCGGTGGGCGATTAGGCTGGAATATTCATGACATGCGGCGGGCTGACGCTTTGGAGATCTATATATCGCAAGGCGCAAAGCCAGGCTTGGGTGGCCAGTTGATGGCGAAGAAAGTGACCCCGGAACTGGCGAAGATCCGTGGAATTCCATCCGGGATTGATCTGCGCTCGCCATCGCGGCATCCCGATATCCTCGGAGCTGATGATCTGGTCATCAAGATAGAGGAATTTCGTGAGGCTACAGACTACAAGCTTCCCGTGAGCGTAAAACTTGGTGCCGGGCGGATACGTGATGACATTAAGATTGCCGCGAAGGACGGTTTCGATTTTGTCGAGCTGGATGGTATGCAAGGCTCGACCGGCGCAGGCAGCTCCGAGGTAATCGACAATGTGGGTATTCCCACCTTGCCGGCTATCATCGAAGCTATTGAAGCGCTTGAAGAGATCGGTGCCCGCGACAAAATCCAGTTGGTTCTCATGGGCGGCCTGCGTGACGGCGTTGATGCCGTTAAGGCGTTGTGTCTGGGCGCGGATGCTGCTGCGTTTGGCACCTCAGTAATCATTGCTGGGGGTTGTATCGCCTGTATGCAGTGTCACGTGGGTCAATGCGTCACAGGTATAGCCACGCAGGATCCAGAGCACGAAAAACGTTATAAGCCTGAGAACGAATCCCAAAATATTCATCGTTTTCTCGAGAGCGTGCGTTGGCAGATTGCCGCCGTTACCGATGCCCTGGGTTATGATGATGTGCGCCAGTTGGGTCGTGATGATCTGGTTGCACTTACTCCCGAGGCTGCGCATATCACTGGATTACCGTATGAACCAGTGACCGTTAATACTGCTACCTTTAGTACGGGCACTTAGCCGTGAGCGTTTATGGTCTCGAGCGCATCAGTGTTCCGGTAGTCCCGCCCGGTTTTGCTGACGATACTGCGGATGTGCATTTTGTCGCTGCCCCTTGCCAGGCGGCCTGTCCTGTTGGCACTGACGCGCCGTCCTACATAGCCTATATCTGGGAGAAGAAGTATGAGGAGGCTTTTGAGGCGATCACCTCTACTAATCCATTCAGTTCGATCTGTGGACGGGTCTGTGATGCGCCTTGCGAGCCGGCCTGCCGTCGGGAAAGCAGTGATGGCGCCGTGCAGATACGCAATCTCAAGCGGTTCGTTATGGACCAACTTGGTGACGATCCACCTCTGACCCTTTTTGATGTCACCCGGTCAGAAACGATCGGCATTGTCGGCTCAGGCCCCGCGGGTCTGACCGCGGCTTTTGAGTTATGTCGGGCGGGGTTCTCGGTACACGTATACGAGATGACCGACCGTCTGGGCGGGACGATGGTGTGGGGCATCCCCGAGTTTCGTTTACCCTCTGGCGTCATTACCGAAGATATAGTCAGGCTGCAAAGTCAGTGCCCGGGTTTGACGGTGCACCTCAATACCGGCCTGGGATCTGGTGTTTCACTTGAGGAACTGAAGTCGCGCCACGATTCTGTTTTGGTAGCAATCGGGTCCTGGTGGGGCAAAGCCATGGGTATCGCCGGAGAAGATCATCCTGCGGTGGAAGACGGGGTGAGTTTTCTGCGCCGGATCAATTCTGGCGCTCGGCCACACATACCTGAGACTGTGGTGGTGGTTGGCGGCGGCGATGTGGCGATGGATGCTTGTCGCGCGGCGTTGCGTTTACCAGGTTGTAAGACGGTTAAGGTCGTTTACCGACGCGGCCCAGAGGACATTCCTGCCCGCAAAATTGAATTACACCATGCGCAAAAAGAGGGCATTGAATTTATCTACAACACCCTGCAGACGGGTGTAGTAGAAGTTTCGGATGGCCTTGTGCTGCAGTGTGTTCGGACTGAAGCTGGGCCACCCGATATGGATGGCCGCAGCGCTCCGGTAATTGTCGACGGTAGCGCGTTTCAGATTCCTTGTGGCATGATCATAGCGGCGGTTGGGCAAAAGGGGCTCTGCGAGGGGCTGCAAAGCGCGGGACTCATGGGCAGTGACCGGGTTCAGGCAGATTTTTTGACTATGCGCACTGCCGACCCGAAGGTGTTCGCTGCTGGGGACGGTGCTTTTGGCGGCTCGACCATTGTGATGGCTATGCATCATGGACAAAGGGCGGCTTATTACATTAAAGCAGCGCTTGATCAGATTGAGGCACCTATTCCTTACCGTACTCCGTTTCGCACCCGTCGGGTGCCGGTGGCCCAGGATATCAGGTGGGAGCAGTTCCCCATCGAGGAGCCAGTCTTTCATGGTGTGGGCGCACAGCCACAGACATTTCCAGAGATTGAGGACACCTATGACGAAGCGGCAGCGCTTCGCGAAGCCGCGCGTTGTTATCGCTGCGACGCAGAAACCGGTTCAGCCGATTATGCGGTTCGCCACCGTGAAGATCTTTTTTCAATGGCGCGCACCCACCCCCAGGACACCAGTAAGCACCAGGCCATGCTGGACCGGCGACTGCAAGGGCGGGAGAACCCCTTCCCGGAAGGGCGCTGGCCATCGTTGGACGATTTGGTTTTTCTCCCGGCGAATCTTTCCCGTTTGGTGATCGATCCCTATCGGGAAGCCTGCCGAATTGATGTCAGTCTCGGCGTGGGATTGGGTCTCGAAATACCATTTCTTGTCGCTGGTATGGATGAAGCGCCTGAGGAAGTTCGGCGGGCGGCGTTTCAGGCGATCCACGAGAGCGGCGGCGGGTATCTGGGTTCGCTATCACCGGAGGCTGACGTTCCCTGGATCCAACTACTGCGACCCAATGAGACGGCAAATCCTGATGCTGCCGGACACATTTTCCATTGGAGTGGCGGTGCGTCATCGATACCGACAGGTTCTACTCAAGATTGCGTAACAGGTCTTTGCATTACCGACATCCATGAGGTCGACAGTGCTGTCGAATTTGCCCTTAATGCGGGCTTTAAGCTGCTATTACTTGATGGCACTGGGGATAACGTTTCTTTGTCTGCAGAACTTAATACACGGCCTCAGTTTGGCCTTTTATCCGACACGGTTTTGGCATTGCGAGCGCGAAAAAAAGAAGAGGCGCTGATGCTCATCTACAGTGGAGGCGTGCGTTCGGGAACCGATGCAGCCCGGTTGATTGCCTTGGGTGCAAGCGCTGTTGTGTATGGTGTGACGGGAGCTCTGGCGATGGGCGGCCAGATTACCCAGGAAGGGCTGCAGTGGCATTCGGACCGCTCTCAGGATGAGCGCGCGCGCGGCCTTGCTGCTATTCTCAAGGCCAACGCGGGTGAGGCATCAATGATGGCGCGGTGTACCGGCAAAACTCGCTTGCACAATCTTGAGCCAGAAGATTTAAGGTGCGTGACCCTTGCGACCAGCCTAGTGACAGGCGTCCCGGTGCCTGGCTACAACGTGAAAGCAGGGCCAGCGACCGCATGAATGGCCGTAACGTGCAGCCGGTGTTGGCGCGCACGAATGCGCCGGGTCTCAATGCCGCCTACGAGCGCGAAAATCAACTGGAAGACGCGATCGGCCGGCAGGTTCGGGTATACCGCACTCAACTCGGCATGACCATTGCAAACCTCGCCCGTCAATCGAATCTATCGCCCGGAATGCTCTCCAAGATTGAGAACGGCCATACATCGCCCTCACTTGGTACGCTCCAATCGGTAGCCGGAGCTCTGAACGTTCCGGTTACCGCGTTGTTTCGTAAGTTCGAGCAGGAGCGCGAGGCCTCATTCGTGCGCGCGGGCCAGGGTTTAATCATTGATCGACGCGGCACCCGAGCGGGGCATCAGTATCACCTGCTGGGCCACTCGGTCGGTGACCGGACGACCTTGGTAGAGCCTTATCTTATTGTCATCTCAGAGGCGTCTGAGGTTTTTCCATTGTTCCAGCACGATGGGGTCGAATTTATTTATATCCTCGAAGGTGAACTGGTCTATCGACATGGCGGCCGGACGTATGCCATGGGCAAAGGCGACTCACTTTATTTTGACGCTGATGCGCCACATGGGCCCGAGGAATTAAAGCGTTTGCCTATTCGCTTTTTATCATTCATCGTTGAGCCGCAGTCGGGTTCGTAAGAACATCTGAGCCTCTAATTCGGATCCCAGACCACTATGTAATGAACGCTTCACCGGAGGATAAGTTCAATGGCTGTTAACCTGGCGAAAGCCGCTAAAGAAAAAGGTATAGAGTATTTCCTGATCAGTTTTGTAGATCTGTTTGGGGTATTGCGCTCAAAGCTGGTGCCAGCGCGCGCCATTGGGCAGATGCAAAAAGACGGCGCTGGTTTTGCGGGGTTTGCTGCGTGGCTGGATATGACGCCGGCTCATCCGGATATGTTCGCCATACCGGATCCGACCAGTCTGATTCAGTTGCCGTGGAAGCCTCAGGTAGCCTGGCTTGCAGGCGATCTGTTCATGGGTGGTGAGTGGGTGACGGCTTCGCCACGGGTCGCGCTGAAGCAGCAGATCGCAAAGGCCGCTAAAAAAGGCTATCACATGAAAACCGGTGTCGAATGTGAGTATTTTCTGGTCAGTCCCGACGGCTTGTCTTTGTCG
>CBFIBN010000055.1:0-11664 GCA_965660775.1 Arenicellales bacterium
TGGCGTTTCTATCTAAACTCTAACCAAACGAACGCAACCGAAAACTCTAGAACAACCCCTCGATTTCCCCGTCTTCGTTGACAAAGATACTGTTGGCCGCCGGCGTTCTCGGCAATCCGGGCATCGTCATGATCTCGCCGCAAATCGCCACTATAAATTCGGCGCCCGCAGACAAGCGCAACTCTCTAATGGGTACTACGTGACCGCTCGGAGCGCCGAGCAGGTTGGGATCTGTCGAGAAACTGTATTGTGTTTTGGCCATACAGATAGGGAAATGGCTGTATTTCTCCTCGAACTCGTCAAATTGCCCTCGAACCTTTTTGTCCGCGATGATGTCATCAGCACCGTAAATGTTGCGGGCCACGGTTCGAGCCTTTTCCCATAAGGACAGGTGATCTGGGTAAAGTGGACGAAACTGGGAACTGCCCGAATCGGCAAGGTCGGCAACATGCTGAGCCAATCCTTCGGCACCCATCCCGCCATCGGCCCAGTGATTGCATTCAAACACCTCGACGCCAAACTCCCGGCAGTAGTCCCCTATCGCATCGATTTCTGCAGAAGTGTCTGCTGTGAACTTATTGATTGCGACCACTGAGGGAACCCCGAATTGTCCAATATTACGAAGATGGCGTCCCAGATTTTCAAGCCCGTCTACCAATGCGCCGACGTTCTCAGAGCCAAGATCAGCCTTGGCCACCCCACCGTGCATCTTAAGCGCTCGAGCGGTTGCCACCAGTACGACTGCATCCGGCTTCAGGCCCGCTTTACGGCACTTGATATCAAAGAACTTCTCTGCACCAAGGTCCGCACCGAATCCAGCCTCGGTCACCACATACTTCGCCAACTTGAGTGCCGTCTTGGTCGCTCGAACTGAGTTACATCCATGAGCAATATTGGCAAACGGCCCTCCATGAATGATGGCGGGGTTGTTTTCCAGTGTCTGAACCAGGTTTGGCATAAATGCATCGCGCAACAGGGCTGTCATGGGTCCTTGCGCTTTGAGGTCGCGGGCATGAACCGGCTGGCGGTCCCGGGTGTAGCCAACAATAATATTAGCCAACCGCCTCTGCAGGTCAGTCAAATCTTCGGCCAAGCAAAATATTGCCATAATCTCTGAGGCAACAGTAATGTCAAAGCCACCTTCACGGGGGAAGCCATTGGCAACCCCACCCAGCGCCACTGTGATCTGGCGGAGCGCCCGATCATTCATGTCGACAACCCTTCTCCAGGTTATCCGTCGCTGATCAATGCCGAGTTCGTTACTCCAGTAAATATGATTTTCAATCAACGCCGACAACAAGTTGTGGGCCGCACCGATCGCATGAAAATCTCCGGTAAAGTGCAGGTTGATATCTTCCATGGGGACTACCTGGGCATAGCCACCGCCCGCGGCGCCGCCTTTCATACCAAAACAAGGCCCTAGTGATGGTTCACGCAAACAGATCAGCGCATCTTTTCCAATCCGGTTCAGGCCATCGCCCAGGCCCACAGTCGTTGTGGTTTTGCCCTCGCCTGCCGGAGTCGGCGATATCGCCGTTACCAGTATCAGTTTTCCGTCAGGGCGATCACTCAAAGATCCAATAAACTCGTTACTGATCTTGGCCTTGGTAGCGCCGTAGTTGAGTAATGAGTCAACCGGAATGCCAAGCTTGTCACCGATTTCACCGATCGGACGGGTTTTCGCCTCGCGGGCAATATCAATATCACTGGGAACACTAGCCATGGGATTTCCTTTCAAATGTTTAGTTAAAGATGGTTACTTAAGTGCTCGGTATATGAGCTTTTTAATCGCCGGGCGGCGATTAGTGTATTACGCATCAGAACCGCCACCGTAACTGGTCCAACCCCGCCCGGCACAGGCGTGATCCAGCCCGCCACCCGGCGACAAGCATCGTAATCGCAATCCCCAACAACCTGGATCTTGCCACTAGCATCTTTAATCTGGTTGATACCGATATCCACCACGACAGCGCCGGGCTTGAGCATTTCGCCTTTTACCAGCCCAGGCTTCCCAACCGCGACAAATACCGCATCGGCTCGGCGGGTGTGAACGGCCACCTCGCGGGTCAGGTGATGGCAGACGGTTACAGTCACCCCTTCGGCCATTAACAAAAAGGCAATAGGCTTGCCGACGATCTCGGAGTGCCCAATAACGGTTGCCTCCAAACCCTCTAGCGATACTCCCGTCTGCCTAAGCAACTCCACAGCCGCTATCGCGGTGCATGGGCCGAGCTCGAGATTTCGGTACACAATGTTACCAATAGAGGCCGGATGCATGCCCTCGACATCTTTTAATGGATGAATGGCCGATTGAAGCTCTTGGATTGGCAGCCCATCGGGAATCGGGCGCTGCAGTATGATTCCGGTCACCTGCGGGTCAGCGTTTAAATTCAAAATGGCCGCATGTACTTCGCCTGCTGAGGTACCTTCTGAAAAGTGTTTCTGCTCAAACTCGACCCCAACCTTGTGAGCGTTTCGCTTCTGATTGCGGATATAAAGATTAACCGCTGGGTCATCACCGATACGGATAGAAACCAGTCGCGGCTTCCAGTTTGCTGCGACCAAATCCTGAACTCCTACAGCAACCTCTGCGAGCATAGTCGCCGCCACAGCTTTTCCATCGATGTCACGGTAATCAATTGTCATCGTCTGATAATCTCTGCCGCCGCTGGAGGCTCAAGGTTAAAAGATTCCCTGCACCAGCATCACCAGAGAAACCTAGCTGGACGCTACCCAGACCCCTAATGGGATAAGTGCAAATATCAGCGTAGTCGAGGGAAGGCAACTGATATTTGTATACCTGAGGATGTTTCCCTCTACGCGCCACCTATCTATCAGTTTAAACCCACCGGCACGGCTGTCAAAAAGGTGGCTCTTATTGCATCATAGCCACTCACTCGTGATCAGGACATTATCAAGCCCGCGGCGCCGGATTGTCACTGGCGCACAAACGTATTGGGCAACTAGAACTTAGCGTAAGCCTTTCTCAGATCGACCATCGGATGACGCGAGGACATCTGAAACTTGACCAGAAGTTCCCGGGCAATCATATCCCTATCCTGCTGATTATCTGGGAGTTCCATCTCGGGAGGTACCGTCACCCAACCGTTAATATTGCGATCAAATACCGCCGCGCGACTTTCTTCGTAGCCCATATGCACATCTTCGAGCCAGTTGAGATCTTTCCATCCCATTGTTTCGATATAGGACTTCAAAAACGGCGTCAGTCTATCGTAGTCCGGAACCAGATTGACGTCGTAGCGATACCCGATGTGCTGCCCTATGGTTTGCTCACGCTCGGAATCAAGTCCATCACCCTTGATGAAATGATCAATATCTTTTTCGTATGCCATTACGCTCTCCTTAAAACCGGGTCATATCGGGACGACCGACTGTGTGCTGTGAGCCCGCCAGCGGGACCTGAGCCAAGGCCGAAGCCTCCATCGTAAGAGCAGCAAGGTCTTCGGGCTCTAATGAATGCACATTGGTCTTGCCGCAGGCCCGCGCCAGCATCTGACACTCAATAGTCAGTGTGTGCAGGAAGTTGTACACCCGCTCGGCGGCATCATCAGGATTCAGTCGTTTGCGCAACTCAGGATCCTGCGTGGCGACGCCGACCGGGCAACGGCCGGTATGGCAGTGATAACAATAACCCGCCTCTACGCCCATTTCTTTTTCATAATCGGCTTCAGGGATATCTTTGTTGCAGTTCAATGCCATCATGGCCGAGTGTCCGATCGCGATTGCATCGGCACCAAGGGCTAAGGCCTTTGCCACATCGCCGCCATTGCGGATACCGCCGGCGTAGACCAGCGAGATTTCGCCGGATTTACCGACATCGTCAAGCGCTTGTCGGGCCTGGCGGATCGCGGCTATACCAGGCACACCGGTCTCTTCGGTTGCCAGATGGGGTCCCGCACCAGTTCCCCCTTCCATCCCATCCATATAGATAGAATCCGGATCAGTCTTGGCCGCCATACGCACATCGTCATAAACCCGCGCTGCACCTAGTTTCAACTGGATCGGAATTTCCCAATTGGTGGCTTCTCGAATTTCCTGTATCTTCAGCGACAGATCGTCCGGGCCCAGCCAATCTGGGTGGCGGGCCGGTGAGCGTTGGTCTATTCCAGCGGGAAGCGAGCGCATCTCTGCTACTTGATCAGTGACTTTTTGCCCCATCAGATGGCCGCCCAAACCGACTTTACAACCCTGGCCTATAAAAAATTCGCAACCATCAGCCAAACGAAGATGGTGTGGATTAAAGCCGTAGCGGGACTGGATACACTGGTAGAACCATTTCTCGGAATAGCGCCGTTCATCAGGGATCATACCGCCCTCTCCTGAACAAGTCGCCGTACCGGCCATGGTGGCGCCGCGAGCCAGTGCGGTTTTTGCCTCGTAGGACAAGGCACCGAAACTCATACCGGTAATGTAGATGGGAATATCCAACTCCAATGGCCGCTTGGCACGAGGTCCAATAACGGTTTTAGTCAGGCATTTTTCCCGATAGCCCTCGATGACAAAACGAGTCAGAGTGCCAGGCAAAAAGGTCAAGTCATCCCAACTGGGAATCTTCTTGAATAGCGAAAATCCCCGCATCCGGTAACGACCTAGCTCCGCTTTGACGTGGATATCATCCATCACCTCCGGCGGAAACATGAAACTGTGGCCGATCAGATCCCTATTTCTTTTAGACGTCATAATCTTTCCTCGTGCTGCAATTTACAGAACCAATTTTGTCTCAGTCGGCTCAAGGTTGTCGTAGTTCCATAATTGTTTGCCTGAAACAATCTTGGTCATGTTTTCCACTCCGTTCGCTGCCTCCAGGCCATACTGGCCCAGTTTGCGCGAAAGCCAGTGGCAATCGAGGTCGGTCATCTCACCCTCGACTGCGTCAACGCCAAGATCAGCAATCTTTCCGCCTACAAAGATTGTGCCGTCATACATGGAATCGCCAAGATTCTTACCCGCGTCGCCCAACACGACCATACGACCACGTTGCATCATGAAGCCCGAAAACGCACCGGTCCGGCCGCCAACAATAATAGTCCCGCCTTTTTGGTCAATGCCGGTTCGACTGCCCACATCCCCCTTGCAGACCAGGTCACCGCCGCGGATGGCGGCGCCAAATGTCGACCCCGCATTCTTTTCAATAACGACCTGGCCCGCCATCATGTTCTCAGCACACGACCAGCCGACACGGCCACTGATCGTCACGTTGGGGCCATCAAGAAGTCCGCAGCCAAAATACCCCAGGCTGCCCTCAAAATGAAGATTCAACCGGCTGAGGATGCCGACTCCCAGAGAATGCTTTGCGCCCGGATTGGTCACCGTGATCGTGCCGTAGCCCTCAGACATCAGTCGGCGGATCTCCTGGTTGACCTGCCGCTGATCAAGCGATTCGGCATCAATTTGAGCGGTCCGTGAGAAGTCGACTTCAGAGGCCCAGGGGTAGACCAGGTTGTCCGACTCCTCAGCCGAAAAGACCGTCTGCTGGGAGCGCCCAGTTAGCTCTTCGGTGTGCATCCCCAACTCATGGGATTCGTGCGTGCGGTCTAGCTCTGCCATACCATCACCTCTCCTTCATAAGGGTCATAAGTATCAATTTCGTGTGGAAAGACGCTACGGATTGCGACTTCCTCCGAGGCTAAGGCAACGAAGTCGTCGCTTTCGTAAAGCACCATTGGCTTGGCGGCCATGACATCTTTTGCCATGCCCAATGTGTCTGCAGTCGCCACGACGTAAGTAAATACACCGTCGAGCTCGCCCACGGAGCGATGCATGGCAGCTTCAAGATCATCACCACAGTTCATGCGATCAGCGATATAAACAGCGATCAACTCGGAGTCGCAATTGGACATGAAACGGTGGCCGCGTCGTTCGAGGTTGCGCCGGAAGGCCCAGTAATTCGTTAACTGTCCATTGTGGACCACAGCGATGTCATTGAACGGATAGGCCCAATAAGGGTGGGCCGAACGAATATCGACATCAGACTCGGTTGCCATACGTGTGTGACCAATCGCATGGGTACCCTGGAAAGCGCCCAAGTCATACTGACCCGAAACGGTAGTTGCATCGCCGAGATCTTTGACCAGTTCTAATGCATTACCTATGGACAGAATTTCTGCGCCATCTATGTCCTCAACATAATCGGCCAGCTTTTTCATATCGCCATCGTAAGAGATCAAGTAGCGGTAGGCATACTCGGTAGCATCATCTTCTTGCACCTTACGCGCCCCCAACTCGCCCAGTCGACGGTCTACCTCAGCTCTACGCTCCTTGACCTGATCATGAATCTGGAAGCCTTTACGCATATCTTCCTGTTCAGCGACCTTGAAACGCAAAACATATTCGCCTTCGCGGGGATTGCCATACAGTGCAAATCCCGTTGAGTCTGGGCCACGATGCTTAAGGGACTGCAGCATGGCTGTCAGCTCACTGCCGATATCACTGCTCTTTCCCCTGTGTATTAAACCGGCTATCCCGCACATAGGGTCGCGCCCTCCATTACTTGAATTAGTGAAATAAACTTTGACAGGCCGCAGGCAACACTTAGCATCCTGCCTCGGCCCGGCGTGCCGGTCAGGGCAGGCAGTCCAGGTAGGTCTCCATATCCCACTCGGTTGTGGTATGCATAAAGCGCTCCCACTCGTCGCGTTTGTAATGTTCGAATACCTTGTACATTTCACCTGGCATGGATGATTTAATGACTTCGTCATTCGCCAATTCTTCAAGGGCTTCACCCAGCGACATCGGCAATTTCTTAACCTTTTTACCCGCGTCAATCGCCTCATAGATATTGCGTTCTTCGGCTTCTCCGGGATCAAGGTTGTTGTCTATACCGTCGTCGAAAGCCTTCAGCAGCGCGGATCCCATCAGGTAAGGATTCACCATCGAATCAACCGAGCGGTACTCGAATCGACCTGGTGCAGATACACGCAATGCACAGGTACGGTTCTGATAACCCCAATCAGCAAAGATTGGCGCCCAGAAACCTGTATCCCAGAGGCGCCGGTAGGAATTAACCGTCGAAGATCCGATCGAAGTCAGCGCACCGAGGTGTTTGATAACACCGCCGATAGACTGCAACCCAATCGGGCCGGGGGCACGCTCGTCAACCGATGGATCGGGCATGAAGGTATTCTCACCGCCGACCCGATAGCTAAAAGCCCCTTCCATACCGGATAAGGAATCAAACCCGAGCGTATTAACCACATCTTCACCGCCACGCCATAGCGACATATTATGGTGACAGCCCGATGCCGATACACCCATGAATGGTTTCGACATGAAACAGGCAATCAAGTTATCCTCGCGAGCAACCTGCGCACAGATCTGGCGGTAAGTGGTGAGCCGATCCGCATTACGCAGCACATCATCGAACTGGGTATTCAACTCCAGCTGTCCGGGTGCGTCTTCGTGGTCACCTTGAATAATATCGAGACCCATTTGTTGCGAGTACTCTATAACCTTCATAAAAGTGGGGCGAAGTTCTTCGAATTGGTCGATATGGTAGCAATTGGGTTTGGTCACGCCACCGTTCGGCTTACCATCATCGCCGCGCTTTAGCCACATCATCTCAGGCTCTGTGCCACAACGCATATCCAGTCCATGCTTATCCTGGAATGCATTGTGAATACGACGCAAATTACCTCGGCAATCCGAAGTTAACGCGCCACCCGGATTCTCACGCTCTTCGCGATTGCGAAAAAGGGTACAAAATACACGGCCAACCCGTTTGTCCCAGGGCAATTGACAAAAAGTTTCGGGGTCCGGAATACCGACAAGCTCAGAGGATTCAGGACCGTAGCCAATATAGTTACCATGACGGTCAACAAATAGATTTGCGGTTGACCCATAAACCAGCTGGAAACCTTTTTCGGCGAGACGCTCCCAATGGGCGGACGGAATCCCTTTGCCGACAATGCGTCCAGTGACCGAAACAAACTGGTAATAGATATAGTCGACACCGGTTTCCTTAATTTTTTCGCTGACCTGCTTGACGAGGTCGTCGCGTCCTGGCTGCGCTACATGGGCTTCTAAGTCGGTCATCTGTGTTCTCCTCTTTTTTTCATTTTCTAGGTTTGTCGGCAAGGGCTAGACGTTACTACTTTAGATATTGAACTTGGTTGCTTTCGGTCATTGAATCTCAACTCCACGGGAAAGGACTGTTTGATACCGGGTGCAAATTTCCTTCTTCATATCGCGAGAATCGAAACGGTGTCATCAACACGCTGGGATCCCCAGTGACTTCTTCCGCCACCAACTTGCCAACGCCCAGCATCTTGTAGCCATGATTCGAGTCGGCAATGACATAGCAGTTATCGCAGTACACATCAAAGACCGGGAAACTGTCTGGGGTAAAGGCGCCGATTCCGCCTGAGGGCTCATCTTTGTACTTCGGCGTCTGGCCCTCGAAGCGTTTTTGGCAATGGGCCAGCGCTGAGCACCACATATGGGCGAACTCGGGCCCAACCACGAAATCCGGCGATTCCGGCCCATAAGGATCGACCGCCACCTGATCCGGATCAGTCGGCACCTTAAATGGCGCGGCACCACCTTGGACGCCGTTGAAGTGAAAATCTGGCTTGTAGTAGATACCCCACATCTCGTCGGTAATCAATGAGCCATCGACATCAGAGATCAGTGGTGCGTCAGAATCTACATGGATAACCGGTGGCATCTCACCATCATTGGTCCGCTGCATCTTCGGGTCCACCCCCAAGGTGCCCTCCTGCAGCGACCAGTAAACCCACATTGGAATGTGGTCATGCATTGCACCGTCGGTACCTTTGATGCTGACCTCTCGTGGCAAATCAAGCATTTCCCAAAAACTCTTTACCCAAGGCCCAGCGGCAATAACTACATAGTCAGTTTCAATACGGCCACGGTCTGTGATAACGGCGCTGATTGCATCACTACCACTCGCGCGTTCAAATCCTGTCACGCTGACCCCGGTCAGAATTCTGACGCCCTCGCCCTCAGCCTTGCCGGCCAAACCATACATCGCCTTGGTGTTATTGGAATAGCCACCTGGTTTCTCATGGAGCACCGATGTAATCCCCTGGGCCTGCCAATCATCAAACAACCCTTTCATGTACTCGGTCGACTCTTTGGCGCCATCTACAAAAACGGACTCGTAACCAATTGCTTCTTGTTGTTCTGCAATACTGGAAACGTCTTCGCGCATCGCCTCTGGGCTGATCTGCATATAACCCACAGGGTGGTAACTGTATGCCTCGGTATCGCTTTCCCAAACACTAACGCTATGGGCCATCAGTTCGCGCATAGCCGGCTGGAAGTAGTTGTTCCGCACCACGCCACAGGCAATCCCGGAGGCTCCGGCTGCAATCGATGTCTTATCTAGAACAAGAATGTCTTCACCGCTGCCTTTGCCTTTACGCCGCAACTCCAGCGCAAGGTGATACGCCGTGCTTAACCCATGAATGCCAGCACCGACAATTACGTACTTTGAACTCTTTGGGAATGCCATTAACGGATTTCTCCTTACCTTATCGCCCTTTTAATGCAGGTAAATAATTTCAGCGCCTGTCACAACTAACTTGCCCGGGTTAAACCTTCCTTCTGTGCCACTAAACCATTATTATACCTTTCTGGACCAGCTACATTTATACCTGAACAGTAATTCTATTGGTGTCACGAAGTCAAGGTATTGGACTTAACTATCGTTTGCATTTGTAACCAAAGGCTGTCATAGTTTTCACCGAATAAGTACCTTTAGCAAATAATTGGTTCTATATCGCTGTCCAACCACAAGGGGTAATACCCAATGAGCGAACAGACACAACTGGGCAAGGAAGTGCGCGACGACCTACCCTCATTACCGGAAGCCGCTTCGGTTGGCGGTTCGGCCGGTATTGCTGCTACATTGCGTCGCGCGATAGCCGCCGGGGACTATTCGTTCAACGAACGTCTCCCTGCGGAACGCGAACTTGCTGAACTGTTTCACACCTCCAGAGGAACGGTACGCGAGGCTTTGCGGCGCCTGCAGGACCTGGGAATGGTCGATCGCCAAATCGGCAGTGGAACATTTGTCACCTACCGGGAGTTTTCTGAGCACACGGCAATTGCCGACGTCACCAGTCCTTTGGAATTAATCGACGTACGCTTAGGGATTGAGCCACAGATGGTTCGGCTTGCGGTAGCAAACGCAACAGCAATGGATCTCGAACATATGCGCAAAGCACTGGTCCGTGCCGAATCATCCGCGGCCGATTCCGAGGCTTTCTCCCGGGCTGATGCCGAATTTCACCTCGCGCTCGCTGAATGCTCGCGAAACCGACTCATCATATGGCTTTACCAACTGGTCAATGAAACCCGCAACCATGCCCAGTGGACTGCAATGAAAGAGTCCATCCTGGTTCCTGAAAGGATCGCGCAGTACAACGCGCATCACCGACATCTTTACAACATGATTGCAAACCGTAATCTCGACGCCGCTATCGATACAATCTATGAGCACCTGGACAAAGCCCGCCATGACTTGGTCGGCGTCCATAACCGCGGCAGATCAAACTAGGTTCGCGACAGAGTTTCCTCGAACTGCGCTTGATCCCATTGAGGTTTGAAACCAAGGATTGTAATTTCAGGCGGTAACTGTGGATTAAATAGCTTGTTGTGCCAGTATGTTGCTTGATACAGGACACTATCCTTATCGATTTCCCTGACTGAACATTCCATCTTGAAGCGCGATCCAAACTGCTGAAAATCCAGTATGCAGGACTTTCGGGCGCGCAATGCTTTCACCAGCAGTCCACCAGCGCCAAAGAGCGCTGTCATCTCATCGGAAAATTCTTGGGACTTCTGGTAGTAGGTCGCAGACAGAAACTTGACTGCAGCGCTATAGCGATCAGCTGGGTCGTAGGTTTTGACAGCCATGTGCCGGAACTCCGCCGCATCGGTCACAACATCCGCGTGCAGCAATAAGACGGTGACTGGGCCCGAATCATGAGCGTCGTCCGCAAACGACAGGTGCGGCCGCATGCCGGGCGTCGGCTTACCGCCGCCAACCCGCATTGCCCGCTGGCGGAGCAGGCACTGCCAGGCCAGAAATTTCTTTCTCAAATCGTCGCCTTGGGTACTCATATGACTATCCAGTGTGCCAATCCGGCCTTTGTCCTGCAACCCGGCGCTCCCGTTAACGGCCAAATATTTTCATCCCCCCTATAGGCCGACCGCCCGTTAGACTACGCCTTTTCTTCAAACCGATTTTATTAGTTTGCCCAAGCCATCGTTCTTTATCGATATCGACGGTGTCCTTTACGGCGGTAGCGCGCCGGTAGCCAAAGGGCCTGGTGTGCTCAACTATCTGCGTGAGCGCGGTTTTGGGTTTCTACTGGTTACTAATACCTCGCGGATGTCCCAAAGCCAGATCCGAGACAAATTGACGGACCTGGGCTACCAGATAGACCTCAACGAGATTTTTCCGGTCTCTCTGGCGGCTGTCGAATATCTTAGCAGTCGTTTTGGTCACGCCCGTTGCTTTCTGATTGGTGACCCCAGTCTTGAGATGTTGCTGACAGATTGCGGCCATAGCGTAGTTCGCCATGAGATGCCAGTTGATGCCGTCGTCAGGGGGCAGTGCATGTGGCCCGACTTTGGCGAAATAGACATTGCGCGGCGTCTAGTAAACGATGGAGCCGA
>CBFIBN010000056.1:0-11439 GCA_965660775.1 Arenicellales bacterium
CCTCCAACCATGATGGCCAGCTCGCCCGTTCCGGCAGCAGGTGGCCCACCCGAGACGGGCGCATCGACCCAACCCATACCCGTTTCTTCCTTTAGACGGGCGGCCAGGTTGCGTGTTTTATCCGCGATAGTCGTCGAGTGATCGAGAAAGATTTTGTCCGCATTTCCTCCTTCAGCGATACCGTTTGGTCCGAATATGGCTTCGGTCAGGGCGGGTGTGGTGATGACGCAGGCCTGGACGATATCGCTGGCCCGCGCCACCTCGGCAGGGGATGCAGCGGTGATAACGCCATTCGCCGCAGCCGCGCTCATTTTGTCGGGATCGGGATCGAAGCCGGTGACCTGATAGCCGGTTTTGATCAGGCGTTTGCTCATTTGTGAGCCCATCAGCCCAAGACCAAGATATCCGAGTTTGGGTTTACTTGCCATCCTATTTACCTCTGTTATGGTGTTGATCATGCCTTGCGGGTGGGGCTGGGATATTAACGCTTAGCCGCCACACTGACTGCCTTAAGGCGTTCGAGGTAGAAGTGTCCTGGTGTTAACTAGTACGGCCCGGGCCGCTCTCAAGCTGGTATGGTGGTTCGCCCTGTGTGGCTGCAAGTAAACGTGGTCTTCCTGATTTGGGTGGTTTCATCCGCGATCTGAAAACCCAAAACGCTGCGAAGCCGCTACTGCCATCGGGACGGTCGTGCCCAAACGATAGCCGGCGTTGGTGCATAACATCTACCGCATGGGTCACGCTGTGTGACGTGAGCCCAAACCAGAAAAAAGGAGAGGGTGAAACGCAAGGCAGTGTCCGAATCGGTGGTACTGTTTGGTGATTATCGGCCGGAGCTTGAGCTGCAATGCAAAGAATTGAGCATGTTGATGGCGGCGAGCCTAGAAAGTGGGATAATCTGAAACTCGAACGTTAATCTGGTTATTCTCGTCTAAGCGGGAATCTGGGTTGGTGCCCGTGTTAGCCGGTTTCGCGCTTACACAGGAGTGATTTTAATTTTTGCTGGGAAACTAAAATGGGACAGTTTACAAACAAGAAAGCGATTGTTTTAGGTGGTACCTCTGGTATCGGGTTGTCAACTACCCAGATGCTGCGTGACGGCGGGGCAGAGGTTATCGCCGGCAGCCGCCGCGAATGTGAAATCGACGGTGTCGAATGTGTCAAGGTCGACGTGCTCGATCGCGAAGCCTTAAGCGCCTTGTTCGAAAAGCATCACGGTTTTGACTACCTGGTTAACGCTGCAACCGGTGGGTCACGTGCCATCGGGCCTTTTCTCGAAATGGACCTGGATGGGTTTCAAAGCTCCTTTGCCAAACTTTGGGGTTATACCAACAGCGTTCGTCTGGGGGTTCCGCATATGTCGCAAACCGGTGCCGTCGTGTTAATCAGCGGCTACCCGGCACGTAAATGGCGGGCGGGGACGATTGCCATCGGCAGCGTCGGTGGTTCGGTCGAGGCCTTTATTCGATTGGGCGCCAACGAAATCAAGCCAGTAAGACTGAACGGGGTGTCCCCCGGGCTGATCGATACCCCGATGTCACCGCTTGGCGGAGAAGAGCGCGCGAATTATTATCAAAAAGGCACATCTGGCCATATTATTCCACGGGCCGGTACGTCGGATGAAGTCGCTGCTGCCGCGATCTTTTTGCTCGACAACGAATTCGTTAGCGGCACTATTATTGACGTCGACGGGGGTGCTATTGCTTCATGAGTTTGAGAAAGATCAGCAAACTCCTAAAAGGCGCTACTCCGGTGTGCCGAGCCGGATTACTCCCGTATCGGCGTCGAATGACGGCGTAAGGCCTTCCATCGGGTAAAAACAAATTACGGTTCCTGTTGTCTGCAAGATGGAGATTACCGTGGCGGTGGTAGGGTCACCGCAGGAATAGGTGTTACTCATGAGCGTTCTAAAAAGGGATGGTTTGGTGGTGATCGACCAAAGCCACGGCCTGAGTCACCTGCCGTGAACCCATCGCAAAAACCCGCTCTAAAGGTTGGGATTGGCGGGCTCGGCACCATTGGTTTTGATCTGGCCCAGCGTCTGGATGAAGGGATTGAGGGCTTGATTCTTAGCGCGGTATCAGCGCGAGATACCGATGCTGCCCGCTTGAGGCTGAACGCCCTGCGACAACAGGTTCCGGTTTTGTCCTTAGCGGAACTGGCGCAAGTCTGCGATGTCGTGGTCGAATGCGCGCCGACCGCCGTGTTCAGTCAGGTTGCTGAGCCGACAGTCCGGCTGGGAAAGGTGTTGATTACGGTCAGCGTAGGGGGGCTACTTGATAACTGGCATCTGGTCGAGATGGCGAAGACCACGGGTGCGCGCATTAATATCCCCAGTGGTGCGATCCTGGGGCTTGATGCGGTACGGGCAGCCGCCCTGGGTGAGATCAAACACGTATCGATGGTAACCCGAAAACCGCCTGCGGGGCTGGCCGGCGCTCCTCACATCCAAAACAACAAGATTGATCTGAACTCTATAGATCAGCCACTTAAGGTATTTGAAGGCTCGGCCCGTGAGGGCGTCGCGGCTTTTCCGGCAAATGTCAATGTGGCGGCTGCGCTGGGGCTGGCCGGCGTAGGGCCAGAATGCACACGGTTGGAAATATGGGCCGATCCCGGAATCAGCCGGAACACCCATACCATTACGGTCGAATCGGACAGTGCACGCCTTGAACTCAAGATCGAAAATATCCCTACTGCTGAGAATCCGGGGACAGGCAGGATCGTTGTATTAAGTACGCTTGCGGCTCTTAAAAGACTGGTCGATCCTCTGACAGTGGGTACTTAAATCGCATCGGCTGGAGTCTGCACGGCTGGCAAGGTATCTCGAGCCGACCGGAGATCATGTTGAAGCAAAGGCCGTGCGAAATCTCATAAGTGCTCTCATTGGTCGGGCATGTATCGCTCCCCAATTCCCGGAGAACTTACGCCCAACCCGGGCAATTCCCACACTCCGGCTCCGGCAGGATTAACATCGGCCGCAATGTTAGCGTCAATCAGGTACGGCGTATTGGCAGCGAGTGCTTCCTTGATGGCATCTCCCAGGTCGGCGGCTCGATCAACTCTGACCCCGCTCACGCCGGCAGAGCGGGCCATGGCCGCGAAATCAGGGTTATACGGGTCTCCGGTGTGCGGATCTTTAAAATCAGTAGCTAATTCACGACCCTCCAGATAGCCGCGTTGCAATCCACGGATAGAAGCGTAGGCGTAATTGTTCCAGACCAACCATACGACAGGAATATCATATTCCACCGCTGTACCCAATACGTTGGCGTGCATGAAAAATGCACCGTCTCCGCACACTGCCAGCGCAGGTCGATCGGGTGCTGCGAGCTTTGCGCCAAGCACGCCGCCAACACCGAATCCCATCGGACCAAAACCCATCGAGCCTATTAACGATAAAGGCCCTTTGGGATTACAGAACTGGAGAAGCCAGTTGTGGTGGATGCCGATATCACTGACCAGGATGGTGTCATCAGGCGCAGCTTTGTCAATTTCGTGGGCTGCGCGCTGCGGATGAATTGGGCTGGAATTGTCACTGAATCCGGGTGCAATGAATGCGGTCCACTGTTGCTTGTAACCCTCAATGGCTGCCAGCCAGTTTCGGTGGGCATCTGTCACGCATACCGCCTCAGGCCGGGCTTGTATCGCGCCCAGGACTTGACGCACAAAGGTCCGAACATCAGCCATTAATCCCAGCGCCACCGGATAGTTCCGCGCAATCTCGTCCGGGTCAATATCAACATGAATCAGCTTCGTGGGTGGGATCGAAAACGAGTATCCAGGAATCCAGGAGCTGGATGTTCGATCATCGAAGCGTACCGCGAGCGCTAGCAGTACGTCTGCCTGGCGAGCTGCATGATTGGCTTGAAATGTGCCATTGCGGGCAAGCAAACCCAAAGCCAATGGGTGGGTGGCGTCGATAGCGCCTGTCCCACTGGCGGACCAGGCTATTGGAATTTGGAGTTTCTCTGCGAGCTGCAGGAGATCGCTAGTGGCCTGCCCGTATTTCACACCCTGTCCTACCAAAATTACGGGCCGCTCTGCCGACAACAGCATGGCGACAGCTTTCTCAACGCCCTCCGGGTCCGCACCACAACGACTGGAGATATTAGCGTTCCAGTCCTCGGGGTTTGGCGTTGCTTCGCCCACGGGCTCTTTAAAAACGTCGAATGGCACGTCCAGCACCACAGGCCCTGGCCGCCCGGTAACCATCGTTTTCCAGGCCTGTCGCATCATCAGCGGTACTTGCTCTCCACGGGTAGGTTGGAAAACCCGTTTGCAATACGCTCGAACGGTTGACGGAAAGTCGGCTTGATAATGTCGATAAGTCTCCTGAAAAGCGCCCCGATTAAACTGTGTCGTGGGTACATTGCCAGTCACGGCAAGAAACGGAACCGAATCGAAGAACGAATTAGCGAGACAAATCGGAAGATTGGATGAGCCCGGCCCACACGAGGTAAACGTCGCAGTAGGTTGCCTCGTGACGCGGTAGTAAACATCAGCCATGAAACCGGCAATACTTTCGTGGCGAACTGAAATGGTTTTTATCTCATCGGAACGCTCATAAAGCGCGTCTATAAAGCCAATATTTCCATGGCCACAAAGACCGAAGGCGTACGGGACTTTTTCACGAATCAGATAATCAACTATTAACTGACCACCGTTCTGACTGTCTGTGTTCTTCATGGAAGTATCACTCCATTATGCGAGATGCGCTCATACATCTCTTTGGGAACAGGCTACGCATTAGAATGCATTTATCGCGCCTGATCTTAGGCATCCCATCTCTACTTGCTACGGTGATGTTGCAATGACCAATGCCTTGGATGGTAAAACTTTGGCTGCACTGATTCCGTTAACTAAAATGTGACTGTAATAGCCTTGATTTCGCAGTAGGCATCTAATCCAGCGAGGCCTTTTTCGCGCCCGATGCCACTTTCTTTCATGCCGCCAAATGGAACTGTATCTCCCGCACTGTGATAGCCGTTGATAAATACCTGTCCCGCTTCGACACCCCGGGCAAAACGCATCGCTTTACTGATATCCTGGGTTTGGATGCCTGCCGCCAGCCCGTAAGAGGTTCCGTTGGCAATATCTATCGCGTGGTCTACATCATCGACCCCGATGACACTCAAGATCGGACCAAACACCTCTGCCGTGCCCAACTCATCTTCTGGCGACACATTATCGGCTATTGATGGTGTGAAGAAATATCCGCCTTCACATTCGGCAACCTGAGCTTGGTCTCCGCCCGTGACAAACGTTATCCCCCGGTCTTTGGCGCGTTGAGCGAACCCGGCCACCGATGCCAATTGTCGATCAGAAATCAAAGGGCCCATGACGGGGTTATCAAGCCCGTGGCCCAGTGAAATCGATTCGACCCCTTGGACCAGTCGTTCGACCATTTCCTCATGAATCGAGCGATCTACCAAAAGGCGCGTCCCGGCGGAACAGATCTGCCCAGCATTCTTATACATTCCCGTCAGAACACTAGGCACGGCAACATCCAGGTCCGCATCTCGAAGCACCACATGGGGAGACTTCCCACCCAGTTCTAATGTGACTGAGGCGAGATGGGTCGCGGCCGCCGCCATAACGGCTTTTCCCGTTGGGATCGAACCCGTGAAGGTAATATGGCGAACATCTGGATGCTCACTTAAGTTCCGTCCCGCTTCTTCCCCATGACCTGGGACTACATTGACAACGCCAGGGGGTACTCCAACCGCTTCGAGCAACTCAATCAGGAGAATTGCGCTTAGTGGTGTTTCTTCAGCGGGCTTGACTACCGCTGTGTTCCCGCAGGCCAATGCGGGTGCAAGACCGCGCGCCACCATCGATATCGGAACATTCCAAGGCACAATATGGCCGGTAACACCGATAGGTACGCGTTCGGTGAAGCAGACCTTGGATGGGCCAAGCGGTACCGTTGTCCCCTCGAGCTTATCTACGATGCCGGCGTAATAACAAAAGTAATCTGCTGTTCGTTCAACGGTGGCCTTGGCATCATTGAAAGGTTTGCCGGTATCCAGGGTTTCCACCAGAGTTAAATGCTCAACATCCTGCCGAATTCGATTCCCAACCTCCCATAACAACCGGCCACGCGCTTTCGGTGTCAGTGTCGCCCAGGGTCCGTTAAGTGCGCGCTTTGCTGCTTGAACTGCATGATCCACATCACTGGCTGTTCCTGCCGCTACCGTGGCCAGCAACAGGCCGGAGCCGGGATCAAAAGTTTCGATTTGATCGCGGCTTTCAGCGACGATTTTCTGGCCGTCGATCAACAGGTAGCTCGGTAATTCACCGGCCTTTGAAATGGCTTCGGCCCAGCGACTCATAGATCTCTCCTCAAACTTGTACAGCCATTATCAAATAACATGATCGATCAGGAATTTTAACGTTAATTTTGGAATCGGTGGTGGTGAAAGCCGATTCGGACTCAACGGTCCGGGTTGAGTAGTGCGTCTTAACCCGCGATACTCAGCTCATGGTTCCATTATCTGTATTGGATCTGGCTCCGATCACACAAGGCGGTGATGCCGGCCAGGCGCTCGGCAACAGCTTGAAGCTTGCCCGCCATACTGAAAAACTCGGTTTCAATCGTTACTGGGTTGCTGAGCACCACAACATGCCCGGCATCGCCAGTGCGGCGACTGCCGTTGTCATCGGCCATATCGCAGGTGGCACCCACACCATTCGGGTTGGCTCGGGCGGTGTCATGCTGCCGAACCACGCTCCGCTTGTCATTGCAGAACAATTCGGCACCCTCGAGTCACTTTATCCCGGCCGGATCGAACTGGGTGTGGGTCGAGCTCCTGGAACGGATCAGTTAACGGCCCAGGCGCTTCGCCGTAGCCTTGTCGGTGATGTGGATCAATTCCCCCGCGATGTCCAGGAACTTCAGAGTTATTTTTTACCCGGACAGACGGGTCAAAGGGTCAAAGCGGTACCGGGCAGCGGTCTCAATATCCCCGTCTGGATTCTGGGCTCAAGCCTTTACGGCGCTCAGCTCGCTGCCGCGCTGGGCTTGCCTTATGCCTTTGCATCCCATTTTGCACCGGGAGCCATGATGCAAGCTATACAGATTTACCGCGAACGATTTGAGCCATCGGCACAACAGGCAACGCCTTATGTCATGCTCGGTTGCAACGTGTGTGCCGCTGAGACCGACGCCAAAGCCTGGTGGCTTAGAAGCTCAGCACTGCAATCGACTTTGAACCTTCGCCGCGGACAACCGGGGCCACTGCCGCCGCCGGTGGAGAATCTTGAAAGTCAGATCAGCTCACATGAAAAAATGATGCTAAAAGAGTTGGAAGTTGCCTCTATGGTTGGATCAGCCCAGACCATCAGGGGTGAGCTGGAGGCTTTTATAAAGTATACCGGTGCGGACGAGTTGATCGTTGCCTCTCAGATTTACGACCACGACGCCAGATGCCGATCCTACGAGATCACGGCCGACGTTGCTATCGCAAAGGTGCCCTGATGCGACAGACCAATGCCTCATCGACAGACCATATAGCGTGCGCATCAGCCCGTATCGAAATTGACCGGCTGGGATCGACCAACAGTAGTGATGTAAAGCAGGCAGCGCCAGGGCTTCAGGTCGGCTGATGACGCAAGGCGTTACAATTACCAAAGGCAAATTCCTATTCCCATTCCTTACCGTTACAATCTCCAATCAATGAACGCCAAAACACTTATTAGAACAGCACTGGTCACTGGTAGTGGACGAAATATCGGCCGGGCGGTTGTGCTCGCACTGGCTGAGCAGGGTTGTAATGTGATCATCAACGGATCGTCAAACCGGACAGCGTGCGAGGCGGTTGCCGAGGAAGCCCAAGCTCTGGGCGCCAAGGCGCTGGTTGCCATGGGTGACGTCGGCGATCCCGATGCGGCTCGCGAGATCTGCCGTAGCGGGGTGACGGAGTTTGGTCGCATTGATATTCTGGTTAACAACGCTGCGGTGCGGCCCTTAAAGCCTTTTCTTGAGACCACCGACGATGACTGGCACCGGGTGCTGGATGTTGATTTGAACGCGGCGTTTTACACCTGTCGCGAGACGCTGCCGGGCATGGTCGACAACGGCTGGGGTCGGATCATCAACCTGACTGGTATGAATGCCATCCACGGTTACAAGGGTAGGGTGCCGGTATCAGTTGCGAAGCACGGTTTGTGGGGGCTCACCAAAGCGCTTGCCAAGGAGTTCGGCCCCAGTGGCATCACTGTCAACGCGATCTCACCGGGTCCGATTCAGTCTGAACACGACGACGCTGAATTGTCCCGCCATATTCGCGAGCAGGTGGGACGTATTCCGGTGGGCCACCTCGGCGAACCCACACACATCGCAGCCTTGTGTAACTATCTTGTATCTGATGGTGGCGCATTCATGTCCGGTCAGATGATTGCCTGCAATGGCGGCACCGAGACCTGATCGATCTTGGTCAGTAGTCTTCCGTTAGAAAATCCCTATCTGGATAACAGCGCATGGCGCTTGATAAGGTAGCGATCTTGAGCCCCGGTGCCATGGGGCACGCGGTAGGGCGGGTTCTGGCTGAACACGGCGTGGATATCATGACTTGCCTGGCTGGGCGCAGCGAGCGCACCCACCGCTTAGCCAGTTCCGCGGGCTTCACAGAGATGCCTACATTGGAGGACCTGGTTTGTGAAGCTGATCTGGTGCTTTCGATCCTGGTGCCAGTCGATGCAGAAGCCAGTGCCTGCCAGTTGGCTGGTGCGCTCAAGGCTACGGGTGCCCAACCGTACATCGCCGACTGCAATGCGATCTCCCCAATGCGTAGTGCGAAAATTGAGACAGTCATTCAGTCGGCCGGCGGGAGATTCATTGACGCTTCGATTATCGGCCCACCGCCGGGACAGGGTGCACCGCCGCGTTTCTACGTCTCTGGAACCCACGCTGAGGCCATGCTGCCTTTGGACGGCAAAGGCATTGCGGTTAAATCACTTGGCGACATCGTTGGCCGGGCATCGGGAATCAAGATGTGTTACGCGGCCCTGACTAAAGGAACCAGCACGCTACAGGTTGCCCTGCTCACGGCAGCTGAATCGATGGGATTGACGGAAGAACTGCGCCAGGAGCTGGCGTATAGTCAGGGGGCTGCCTTGCAGAGTATGGAATCAACGATACCAAGGCTTCCACCCAACGCACACCGCTGGGTCGGAGAAATGGAAGAGATCGCAAGCACCTTTGCCCAGGTAGGTGTGACCTCACATTTCCACCTGGGTGCGGCGGCCATCTACCGACTGCTGGAAGCGACCTCGTTTGCGGATGAGAGTCCTGAGACAATCGACCCTGACCGAACGCTGGCCCGGACCATCGAGGCAGCGGTCGCGCAATTGCCGCGTGAATGCGAGAGTCGCCCTGAGGAAGGCACTTCCAGTGCTGCCACTGGGGAAAGGCTCAAATAACGGTTTCATAAAAAGGAGTGGATGATGCAGGTTCGGGCAAACGGTATTTCCATGCACTACACCATAGATGGTCCGGCGGATGCGCCGGTGGTGCTGCTGGGTCATTCGTTGTCCGCGAACCTGGGTATGTGGGATGGCCAGATGCAGGCTCTGGCACAGTACCGGGTGCTGCGATACGATACCCGCGGCCACGGGGCAACAGACGCACCGGCGGCGAACTACACGCTCGAGTTGTTGGTGGATGATCTTTTTGGTCTGCTCGATTCCCTCGGTCTGGACCAGGTTCACTTCGTTGGTCTGTCAATGGGTGGCATGATTGGCCAGGTTGCGGCAGTCACAGACCAGAGCCGCTTCCGGTCGCTCAGTTTGTGCGACACCACCAGCGTTGTCCCCGAAGCGTTGCACAGCACTTGGCGCGAGCGTATCGAAACCGTGAGAACGGACGGGGTGGAATCGCTGGTGACATCGACGATTGACCGTTGGTTCTCGACACGCTACCAGGCCCAGGCCGGTATCGAGGTTGACAAAATCCGGGCAATGATCCGATCAACACCGGTTGAGGGCTACTGTGGATGCTGCCACGCTATTATGGGTTTGAATATCACTGACCAGCTGCCGGCGATCACGGTACCCACTTTATTGATGGTCGGAGAGGACGATCCCGGCACCCCGGTGGCAGCACACCAGGTAATTAATCAACAGATTGCCGGCTCGGAACTGGTAGTGATTCCGGATGCGTTGCATTTATCGAATATCGAGCAGCAGGGTGCGTTCAATACCGCGCTCTGTCGGTTTCTGGCGAGGTGTACCTGACTCGTCACATCAATAGAAGAGGAAAGCAAAGTGAAACTTTTTGACCTGCAAGACCGGGTGGCAATTGTTACCGGTGGCAATGGCGGTATTGGGCTCGCGATGGGCCAGGGCATGGCCCAGGCTGGTGCAGCGGTGGTCGTGGCTGCGCGCGATCCGGTCAAAGGCGAAGCGGCAGTCACAGCGCTTGAGAGCTTGGGTGTTCGGTCCGCGTTCATAGCCTTAGATGTTCGCGATGAGGCATCATGCGCTAATCTCATTGAAACGGTGGTGGCCGATTTCGGACGAGTCGACGTGTTGGTGAATAACGCTGGTACCAACGACCGCAAGCAGCCCGAGGAATACGCTCTGGCCGAGTGGCAAGCGATTATCGACACCAACTTGACCAGCGCGTTTATGCTCAGTCAGTGTGTTTACCCCGTTATGAAAAATACCGGTGGCGGCAAGATCATCAACATCGGATCGATGATGTCCATTTTCGGAGCCTCATTTACCGTGCCCTATGCAGCAAGCAAGGGTGGTATTGTGCAGATGACCAAGGGCATGGCCTGTGCCTGGGCCAAGGACAACATCCAGGTCAATGCGGTACTTCCAGGCTGGATCGATACCACACTCACTCGCGAAGCAAGGCTGCAGGTCGATGGGCTGCATGAAAAGGTTGAGTCGCGAACACCCGCTGGGCGCTGGGGCGTACCGCAGGATCTGTCTGGCATCGCGGTGTTTCTGGCTTCGGCCGCTTCGGATTTTCTGACGGGCACGGCGATTCCAGTCGACGGCGGATACTCTGTCCAGGGCTAAATGAAGACTATGGAGCCTATCCGAATTCAGTTTACCCGGTTCTCTGCTTTCTACTCGCCCCTGATCGCGACAATCTCGGGCGGGTTTCTCGCGCGGGAAGGCCTCGATGGCCAGTCGTCGGTGGCACAGCCTGGAGTCTCAGCCATTAAGGCGTTGTCCGCAGGAGAGGTCGATGTGGTGCAATCGGCACCAAGTCAAGCGTTTGCTTTTGCCCAACGCGGTGAAATGCCGCCCGCTCTGCACTTCGCCCAGATCAACCGGACCGACGGCTTCTTTCTGGTCGGGCGACAGCCTGAGCCGGACTTTCAACTCAGTCACTTGGCAGGGCGGGAGGTTATCGTCGACCATGGTGGACAGCCGTTACATATGTTTCGTTATGCCTGCTTAAAGGGAGGGGTAGACAATGAC
>CBFIBN010000057.1:0-11381 GCA_965660775.1 Arenicellales bacterium
GATCTAAAAAGCCTTCAACAGTGTGTGCAGGCTTTCCTTTGGCCCAGATGTAGTCAAAAATGCCCTGAACAAGTGCTGGCTCGCAATCCAGTGCAACGGCGAGACGCAAGAACGGCAATGGGTTAAAAGGGTGTGCCGGGGGCATCTGGAAGGGGATGTCTGAATTTTTCGCATACCAGTGACAATAGCGATAGGTGTCTACCCGTTTTGGAGAGATCTCTGCGGGGCCTTTTTGCCCCCAATGTGCCAGCAATCCAGCAAACAAAACAGGCGTGAGAGTCAGTTCAAGCGAATCCGGCAGACGATCTAGAGTCTTGAACTGGAGATAGGCAAATGGCGAAACAAAGTCAAAAAACCATTGAGCGTTCTGGGACATTTTATTGGTCTCGTCTACCAACTGGAATGTGTCGACAGCATAGCGTGGGCGCAAAGAAATTACACCTGACGGACATATCGGATGGCTCGTTTGGTAACACCATGTATTGGATCACCTTGGCTCAGCCTTGAGGTGCTAAATCACCAATTACTGTCGGTAAGTTGCGTTAATCCGGAGAGTCCGCCGGTCAGGCCACGCAGCACGATTGCAAAAAGGGATAGGGATGGACGCTTTTGCAGACCATGAAAGATTGGATCACAACCATGGGTGTGTGCCATGGGTTTCACAATGTCGACAACCGTTATTGTGATACGATATTTGTGTATATTGCTGACGATCTGCATCCTTTTTGCACCAGAGTAAATATTTAGAGTTATCATCTTGAGCCACGATCCGGACAGCCAGGCACTTGCACACGCTTGTAGCAAGGCAATGCACCAGGATGATTACTGTTCTCAGGCGCTCGACATGGTTGTCGTCGACATTCGACCTGGGTATGCGAAACTGTCAATGATCGTTCGTGAGGATATGATCAACGGCCATGGCACTTGCCACGGCGGCATCATTTTTACGCTGGCAGACACAGCCTTTGCTCATGCCTGTAACACCCGAGACCAGATCAGTGTCGCGGTGAGTTGCCAGATCGAATTTCTCGCCCCTGTTTCGTTGGGAGAGACACTTACGGCAACGGCGGTTGAGCAGTATTTGAAAGGCCGTAATGGTGTCTACGACGTTGGCGTAGATCTATCTGACGGCACTCGGGCCGCTTTGTTTCGTGGTAAATCAAGGGCAGTCGGCGGCACGTTAATAGATAACCAGGCGACTGAAAAATTGTGAATGCAGCCCCAATCTATGATCGACCGTTGGCGGCTCAAGCGGTTCGGCTATGGATATCAGTGTATTCGATATCCGCTTATTTAACCCCCAGACACCGGAACTGGATACCATGACTGTAAAGCGAGCTCTGGAAACCGAACTGGAGCCCATTGAAAAAGCCAGTATCGACGAACTGAGGGATCTTCAGCTATCGCGACTGAAATGGTCGCTTAATCATGCGTACGAGAATTCACCACTGTACCGGGAGAAGTTCGACTTAGCCGGCATACGCCCAGAGGATCTGAAATCTCTGGATGACCTGGCCCGATTCCCGTTGGTCGCCAAAGACGATCTGCGGCGGTTCTACCCATTCGGTGCTCTTGCAACTTCGATGACGGATGTAGTGCGGATCCACGCATCAAGCGGTACAACCGGCAAGCCGACGGTGGTCGGGTATACCCAGAGTGATATTGATGTCTGGTCAACAGTGATGGCCCGGTCAATCAGGGCTGCCGGCGGACGCCGGGACGATCTGATTCATGTCAGTTACGGTTATGGCCTATTTACCGGTGGCCTGGGTGCACACTTTGGCGCAGAAAAACTGGGTGCCACTGTGATTCCAATGTCCGGGGGGCAGACCGAAAAGCAGGTTCAACTGATCAACGATTTCAAACCGAGCATCATCATGGTCACCCCAACCTATTGCCTTAATATTGCCGACGCATTTGAGGCTGCCGGCCTGGATCCACGACAGTCCTCGCTCAAAGTCGGTATTTTTGGGGCAGAGCCCTGGACCGAATCCATGAGAGAGAATATCGAGGCCCGATTCGATATCGATGCGGTCGATATCTATGGTTTGTCTGAGGTTATTGGGCCTGGAGTTGCCCAGGAGTGCATCGAAACCAAGGACGGTCTGACCCTCTGGGAAGATCACTTTTATCCCGAAATCATTGATTCCGAAACTGGCGAAGTCTTGCCCGATGGAGAAGCCGGCGAGCTTGTTCTGACTTCCCTGACCAAGCAGGCATCGCCTGTTATACGCTACCGCACCCGCGACTTGACCCGTCTGCTGCCGGGCACGGCGCGCCCTATGCGCCGTATGGCCAAGGTTACAGGCCGAAACGACGACATGATGATCGTGCGTGGTGTGAACGTATTTCCTTCGCAGATAGAGGAGAAGGTCCTGGCACAAGCTCTACTCAGCCCGCATTACCAGATTGAGTTGGCCAGGATCGGAAACCTTGACGATCTCACGGTCCATGTCGAGCTCAAACCCAGCGCGGCTTCTGACAGCCAATCTGCTGGTGTTAGCGCAGCGTTGGCTCATGATATTAAGACTCATATTGGTGTAACGGCCAAGGTCATCGTGCATGACGAAGGTGGAGTGCCCCGATCCCAGGGTAAAGCGCAGAGGGTCATTGACAGGCGTTGACTCAGGAGATCGAATGAACCTTGAACTTGCGATCGAACGCCTACTGGCGGATTTTCGAACCCGCAGGCCGGTTCGGGCCAAATCCCTGTTGATAACGATTTTCGGTGACATGCTTGAGCCCCGGGGTGGAGGCGTATGGCTGGCCAGCCTGATTCGGTTGGCAAAACCAATTGGATTAAGTGAACGCCTGGTTCGTACTTCGGTGTATCGATTGACTCAGGAAAAGTGGCTGGCCAGAACTTCACTTGGTCGTCGAAGCTACTATCAACTGACTGAAGCAGGCCACCGGCAGTTCGCGAATGCCGAACACCGCATCTATGGCGGCAGCAACCGCCGCTGGGATGGTCAGTGGCGAGTGGTCATTGTGCCGTCAAAGTCGATCAGCGCTTCGGTGCGCCATCAGATTAAAAAGGAGCTCAAGTGGCAGGGTTTTGGCACGCTCACCACGGATGTCCTGATCCACCCGACCGCTGAGCTAGAGCCTGTAGAAGCCATGCTTTCGCACCGGAATCTCACCGACAAGGTCAAAGTCATTTGTGGAAACTCGGTTGGCGACAGTGAATCCCCAAGCGCACTCCTTAATCGCTGCTTCAATCTGGATAATATTGAGCGGGAGTACGATCGTTTTAATCAACGTCTTGAAGACTTATGGCAGGCAACCAGACGCGAACGAAAGAGCGTTGACGGCGAGGCGGCCTTTATCGGCCGAACCTTGTTGATCCATGAGTACAGGCGTATTCTGCTGCATGACCCCGATGTGCCCGAAGCTCTGCTGCCGGCAAACTGGTCTGGTACCCGGGCGAGAAAACGCTGCGTCCGAATTTATCTGTCGTTATGTAAGGCAGCCGATCGTTGGGCCGTGGCGCGCTGCGAGGACACCGGCAGTTCTCTTGGGCAGCCAGGCAAAGGCTACCTGAAACGGTTCAAGCGCTAACGGTCACAATGCGTCGAAGTCGAGCACGATATGCTCACTGGCAGGTTTCGACTGGCAGGTGAGTATGTAGCCGGCCTTGCGTTCGTGCTCCTCGAGCGCAAAATCCAAATAGGTGTCTACCTGCCCGTCGAGCAGTTTGGCCCGACAGGTAGCGCATACTCCACTTTCACAGGCGTAGGGCACTTCTGGCCGGACTCGTCTGATCGCTTCCAGGACCGTATCTTCGTCCGGCTCCATTGTCAGCTCGGTTGACTTCCCCTCCAGGACTACAGTGACGGTACTGCGATCGCTTGTGTGTGTTCCGGTTCGAACTCGCCGGGAGCTCCGGGCGGATGCCTGTCCTGGTGCAGTAAAGAGCTCGAAGTGAATTTTGGACTTATCGACTTCTTTCGCCAGCAGGGCATCCTGTACCCCGTCGATCATATCTTTGGGTCCACATATGAAAAATTCGTCGTAGTGCTGGGGGATCAAAAGACTACCCAGCAGTAGATCAACTTTAGGGCGGTCGATTCTGCCATCCAGTAGGGGAATATTCCGACTTTCGCGCGACAGTGCGTGGGTGATGGACAGTCGATCCAGATAACTGTTCTTCAGCGCTTCCAGTTCCTCTCTGAAAATAATGCTGCGAGTCTCGCGATTTCCATAAACCAGGGTGAAGGTGCTGTGCGGCTCAACCGCCAGAGTCGTCTTGATGATAGAGATCACCGGAGTGATCCCGCTACCAGATGCAAAGGCTGCGTATCGCTTTCGATTATCCCGGCTAAGGGGTACGTTGAAGTGACCGATCGGCGAGCCCACATCGATGACATCACCAACGGCAAGTGTCTGGTGAATGAATCCTGAAAAGAGCCCTTTGGGAATCGACTTAACTGCGATCCGAAGATCATTTTCAAACACCGACGTGCAGATGGAATACGAGCGGCGGACTTCCTCTTGGTTAAATTCACGCCGTAGGGTCAGGTGTTGCCCCTGGGTAAAGTCGAATTCACCGCTCAGCTCATCGGGTATCCCAAAAGACACTGAAACCGTATCGTCGGTCTCCCGATGCAGGTCAATAACGGGCAATGGGTGAAAGCGCATGATGGTTAATGGGGCTTGAAATAGTCAAATGGCTCAAGACAGTCACTGCAGCGCCACAGAGCCTTGCACGGGGCCGAGCCGAACCGGGACAGCACCTTTGTGTTATGCGATTGGCAATAGGGGCACAGCACATCGGTGCCATCAGGTAGAGGGTGAGAAGCACAACAGGCTGGCGGTGAAATGCCTGCCTCAAGCAGGCGTTGCCTGCCCCTGTCGGTGATCCAATCGGTAGTCCAGGCCGGTTGCAATTGGTTTTTGATTGAGACGTTTTGGATTCCGGCGCGCCCAATCACATTTCGAATGTCAGCTTCGATAACCGAAGTGGCGGGACAACCCGAATAGGTAGGGGTAATGGTGATGGCCACGTGGACATCCTGGCCCGTACGATGCACTTTGACATCACGGATGATGCCAAGGTCGCTGATGCTGAGGGTTGGTATCTCGGGATCGGCTACTGAGTCCAGCAACTCGAGAACTTGCGCCTGAGTGGTCATGGGCATCAAGGCTGTGCTCACCACGCTGCTCCCGGGTAGGCACGCTGTAGAAACTGCATTTCAGCCAGAATGTATCCCAGATATTCACTGTGCAGCCCTTGCCGCCCACCCGAGTGCGCGCTGGGAATCTCGGGCATCTGCAATGTGGCCTCAGCCAGAACCCCGCTGACCTGGTGTTCCCACTCCGACTTTAACGCTTGGTTTTCGGGCACAATACTGAGACTTTCAAGATCAAGATAGAGGGGATCAGCCTCGAAGAGTTCCGGTACGCAGGGTGCGCAGTCCTCCAATGCCTGCTGCATGCGGGCATGGCTTTCCTCGGTACCATCGCCCAGACGGATAACCCAGTTGCGACTATGGCGCAGATGGTAGCGAGCTTCCTTGACGACCTTGCCCGCAATACCTGCAATCTCCGTGTCACGCCCACAAGCCAGTCCCTCCAAAAGGAGCAGGTGATAGCTGTCGAAAAAAAACTGTCGAACCATGGTTCGAGCAAAATCCCCGTTGGGTATCTCCACCAGGTGCAGGTTGCGCCAGTCTCGAACATCACGCAGGTAGGCCAGATCATCTTCAGACCGACCCCGACCTTCAGCTTCACCCGCTGCCGTCAGCCACAGCCGGGCATGGCCGATCAGATCCAGTGCAACGTTCGTTAACGCGATATCTTCTTCCAAAACCGGAGCGTCTGCAGACCACTCGGACAACCGGTGGCCGAGGATCAGGGCGTTATCACCCAACCGTAAAAGCAGTTCGAAACGAGCCTGGTCGACTTTCAAGTTTTGACTCAAAGGTTCTCAATACCATCCGGTACGGGGTAGAAGGTTGGATGCCGGTAGACCTTGTCGTTCGCTGGTTCAAAAAATGGACCCTGATCCTCTGGCGATGAGGCTGTGATTTCGCCAGAAGGCACGACCCAGATGCTCACCCCTTCTTGTCGTCGCGTGTAAAGATCCCGGGCGTTTCCGAGCGCCATCGGGGCGTCAGCCGCATAGAGACTGCCGATGTGTTGGTGGGTGAGGCCCTGTTTACTCCGTACGAAGACTTCCCACAGTGGCCACTGGCCTGATTCCGCTTTCATAGTTGTCTGATCTCCTGCGATTTAGAGGTGGCAGACTGGGTTAGGCAGCCCGGTTACCGCCAGAACGTTTACGTGCATAAGCCCGCGCAGCCTCGCGCACCCACTGGCCGTTTTCATGGGCGTTGACTCGGGTTTTCATTCTCTTATCGCCACACAGTCCCGGACCATTCACGGCTGCCCAGAACTCGTCCCAGTCTATGGCACCAAAATCGTAGTGGCCGCGCTTTTTATTCCAGTTAAGCTTGGGATCCGGAATGGTCAGTTTCAGATGGTCTGCCTGGGGGACTGTAATGTCGATGAAACGTTGACGCAGTTCATCGTTACTCTGGCGTTTGACTTTCCAGGTCATGGATTGGCTGCTATGGGATGACTCGCTGTCATGCGGACCGAACATCATCAACGACGGCCACCACCACCGATTTAAGGCATCCTGGGCCATGGCTACCTGATTAGCGGTTCCCTTTGCCAGAGTGACCATCATTCCATAGCCTTGCCGTTGGTGAAAACTCTCCTCCTTGCAGATTCGGACCATGGCACGTGCATACGGGCCATAGGAGGTGCGGCACAAACTAATCTGGTTGACAATCGCGGCCCCGTCTACCAGCCAGCCGATGGCTCCGATATCAGCCCAGGTCAGTGTCGGGTAGTTGAAGATGCTCGAGTACTTCATGCGCCCTTCATGAAGTCTGTTAAGCAGTTCTTTGCGGGTAATTCCCAGCGTCTCCGCAGCACTGTAAAGGTACATTCCATGACCACATTCGTCCTGAACCTTGGCCAATAGACCAATTTTTCGCTCAAGTGTCGGAGCCCGGGTAATCCAGTTTCCTTCAGGCTGCATGCCAATGATTTCAGAATGGGCATGCTGGGCCATCTGACGGATCAGCGTCTTGCGATAACCGTCGGGCATCCAGTCTTTGGGCTCGATCTTGATTTCTTGACTGATCTTGTCCAGAAACTGCTGTTGCAGTTCTTTGTCATCGACTTCCGATTGGGAATCTGGCAACTCGCGATTGACCATCAACACCACCTTCGTGAAACGGTTTAATAGAAACTGTTACAGAATATTATATTAAAACAAATAACCTGTGTCACTTTAATTGGCAGGAATCCCTTACTCAACCGCCCTCATTTGTCTCGTTACCGGGGACTTTTAGTGCATCAGGGACCCAAGACAATGATCACTCTTGGGGGGTGAAACTGCCATCTCCGGTGGAAACGTTCCTATTTTTTGCTCGCTGAACGAAGTTGCCTGTGGCGGCGAAAAACGAGTCTTTTGTTTGGTTGCCCCAGCACCTTCTTAAGATTACGATAGGTTTGAAACTACAACTTTTAATGGTCCAATCAAATGGAACAAACTGTTTTGAAAGAAGAGTTCATTGATGGGTGTCTGGAACTGACCCTGAACCGACCTGAAAGACTTAATGCTTTTACACCGGAGTTACACAAAGCGTTGCGGTCCGCACTCGAAAAGGCGGCAGATACCAAGGCTTGCCGGGTTATATTGTTAACGGGCGCTGGCCGCGGGTTTTGCGCTGGGCAAGATCTGGGAGACCCTAATTCCATACTGGGCGATAAACCACGAGATCTGGGCGCGTCTATAGAGCAATTTTATAACCCGCTGATCCGCTTAATTCGGTCATTAGACAAACCGGTTATCTGTGCCGTAAATGGCGTTGCTGCCGGCGCGGGTGCAAATATTGCCATTGCTTGTGATCTGGTTGTTGCCTCCCGAGCGGCAAAGTTTATTCAAGCCTTTTGTAAAATTGGATTAATTCCGGATTGCGGGGGAACCTGGACTGTGACCCATCTGATTGGGGAGGCGCGGGCAAAAGCCATCATGCTCACCGGCATGCCAATCTCCGCCGAGCAAGCTGCAAGTTGGGGTTTGATTTGGCAGGTATTTGATGACGAGAGTCTTTTAACAGAAGCGCGTAAACTCGCCCAGCAGTTTGCGACCGGCCCGACGGCAAGTCTCGCTATGACTAAAAGAGCCATTCATGCCGCATTGACTAATGAGCTCGACCAACAGCTCGACCTGGAACGAGATCTGCAACGAGAGGCGGGGCGAGGGAAGGACTATGTCGAAGGCGTAGCGGCATTTCTGGAAAAACGTGCGCCCAACTTCAAGGGCAGGTAATTGACTGGGCCGGAGCAGCGGGATCGAGTTTCAGTTTCCTGAGGTCTGGGGTTGAGTGGATGATCCTTGCAGGGATGGCCGATTTAGTGACTGGAGTACTTATGGCAAACCTTAAGTCAAGTTGATTGGAACAAGATTTTTCGTCGTTACCTAACAGTCGGTTGTACGGCTAATTGCAAATTTCTCAGAAGGTGGCCAAATTGACTCTAGATGCCAGCGCTGCTGTCAGAAGTAACACCAGACCCGTGCGTCGTTGGACTTGCCCGCCATTGAATTTAAAGACTAGTGGCGGGTTGCCCGACGGGTATCGCCGATTTAAGGTGAGCGCAATATCCAAAACTTCACCTTCGAGCTAAGACCAGGACAATACTCTGAATGGACCGTCATTATGCTTTTGCGATTGTGGCGCCGATTTTTTGGAGCCTTGCAGGGGTGATCGTCAAGTCCCTGGAGCAGGCAACAGAATGGCAGATTAATTTCTACCGCTGTGGGTCATTGGCTATTTTCGTGGCATTGCTTACCCTGTTGCGTTATCGCCGCTCGACGCTCGTTGTTGTTCGCTCTGGAAGAATAAAGGCAGTACTTGCTGGGGCTTTACTAAGTGGAGCGATGATCTGCAACATCGTTGCTCTCAAATACACCACGGTGGCGGTGGCGGTGTTGGTGATGGCTGCTGCGCCAATATTTGCGGCGTTATTAGGGCGCGTGTTTCTGAGTGAGGCTGTTGGGATCCGTGGCTGGATCAGTGTTGCATTAGGTATTGTCGGTCTTTCGATTATGGTGAGCGGAAGACTCCAGTTAGGCGACACCTTAGGAGTGGCAGTCGCTATTCTGGGTATTATGTTTTTTGGTGCTTATACCGTTAGCCTGAGGGTAGGTAAGATGCTTGATATGACACCGGCAGTCTTCTATGGGGGTGTAATCGGCGCGTTGGTCGGGATGTCAATGAGCTTTGTTACTGGAGTGGGGCTGGCAATACCCCTGGCCGAGGCATTTTGGTGCACCTTACTCGGTATCGTTCAATTGGGGATTGGCAGCGTACTATTTGCGTTGGCCGCGCAAACGGTCCCTGCGGTTCAATTGACGGTATTCGCGCTGGGCGAGCCGTTATTGGCTCCGTTGTGGGCGTGGGTGGGCATTGGCGAAGTCCCGTCCTGGACAACGATGATTGGTGGTGGCGTACTTTTCAGTGCACTCGGGTTTCAGGTCTCGGCAAAACACTCCTAATCCACGGGTCTTGGCAAAAGCAGAGCGAACCGCTGGGTCCAGTAGAGAAAACAGGTAGTGCCAATTCCCGAAGCGCCAAAAAGCATACACATCACCAGAATCTGGTAACGGGCAGCAATTAATGGCGAGACACCTGAAAGAACCTGGCCGGTCATCATGCCAGGTAAAGACACCAGCCCAACCGCTAAAAGGGAATTGATCAGCGGGTTCATCGCCGCCTGGAATGCGTGTTGACGGGCTTGGACAAACTCGTGTCCGGCGCCCAGTTCAGCGTGATAGCGCTCGGCAGCAATGCTTACCGAGTTCATGGTGTTGGCAAAAATCATACCCGCCAGTGGAATCAGGTAACGAGGCTCATACCAGGGGTTGATGTTAATCACGACCTGAGTAGCAAGAATAAGAACCGGTAAACCGCCGACGGTAATTGCCGCTACTGACACCCAGTAAAGGCGTGGCCGTTGGCTCCCCAACGGTCGCAATGCAATCCAACTGGCGACGGTGACCATGATAAGGAGTACCGTCGAGACGATAAGTGGACTATCTGAATGAAAAAGAAAAACCAGTACGTAACCAATCACTAGCAACTGGGACAACATGCGGATAACGGCATAGATCGTGGTCCCGGCCGATAAGGACCAACGCCATTGGATCAGTACCACAACCAGTACTGGAATGAAGATCAGTAGCAGTCGCGCCAGCGGGATCGATTCTACCGAAGAGCCCATAGATTAAGCGGCGAATTCCCGCTGATCAGGTAGTTGAAGGTCGGGCGCGGCGGCCTAAGTACAAGCGGCCGTTGTCTCAGATCGATTGACTCAATGCTCAGACTTTCTTCTTGGGCACGGTGCGCAGATTCAGATCTTCGATCAGAACGGTGCAATATTGTGCTACTTCACGCTTGGTACCTTGGCGATAGCCCGTGACCGAAGAGACTGAGTTAGCCACCACGTACCGGTAGCAGTTGCCGTTGGAGCCACCACTGGGTAGTTCGGACTTTTCTATTTCTACTACGTTGTAGGATAGATGCGGGAAATCTTCAAAGTTCAGGACTGGTTCGGGTTTTTTTGATGAGGCCCTGGAGTGAGCCATAGGGGGGACTCCGTTTGTAGCGGTTGACTACCCCGCGATCGGTTGACTCGAGGACTGTCAGTACGCGCAGTACACGACAAACCCGGGGACTATTCGAACAGCCTTAGATTATAGCATATAAATCAATGGTTTTAGAGTTATTCAGCCTCTGCTCGTTATGTGAGCGGACCAAGGCCTGCCTTACCGTTGGGGCGTATCGCTAGCCGCGCCAAGCCCAAGTTTTTGCTAAACCAAAATAAAAACGCAACTTTGAGAACTGGCAGAGACAACAGGCTCCTGTTTTAATTTAGAAGGTAGCGCCAAAATCGAGCAAGCCAGGCATAGTCGAGCCGGTTGTTGTTTTGGTCAACGACAGGTTTGCTGGGTTTAGCGATTTATTTTGTGAATTGCCCGCCCGGCCGCAGCCAGGGCCGCTTCATGTGTTGCTTCGGCGAGGGTCGGATGGGCGTGAACAGTTCGCGCAAGGTCTTCTGCACTGGCTTCCATCGCCATGGCAAATCCCGCCTCGCAGATGAGTTCTGATACCTGTGGGCCAATCATGTGTACGCCCAGGATGCGGTCGGTGTCAGCGTGAGCCAGGATTTTGACAAATCCACCTGTCATCCCAACCGCCTTAGCCCGGCCGGTTGCTGCAAAAGGGAAGACTCCGGCCCGATATCCAATAGCGTCGGTTTTGAGTTGCGTCTCGGTGGCGCCAACCCAGGCAATCTCCGGATCT
>CBFIBN010000058.1:0-11379 GCA_965660775.1 Arenicellales bacterium
CAACTGAGGCCGATGCTCCGGGTTTCCGGCCTTTCATTGATGCGCGAGTGTTGCACTTGCCCGATGCGGTCGACGATGTGAGCGGCATAACCGGCCTGGAACTGTTCCGCGCGACCGCCGCGCATTGTGCAGCGCACCTGGTGTACAGCCATGTTGCGATCGACTCTCAGGAGCTGAGCCCAGCACAGATGTTTTTTATCGGTCTGATAGAAGACGCGCGAGTCGAATACTGCGCTGTGGCGGAATTCCCAGGTTTGGGACGCCTGTGGCGCACTTTATTATCGCCGGAACATGACAGTGTGCCTGAACATCCGGCGCTCGTCATTCTGGAGCATGCGGCGTTGATGCTGCGCGATCCCACTGTCGAGACGAACGATACTGAACTTGTTGCCATTATTCGGGAATTTCACCTGCAGATTGCCCATAACCGAGATAACCCGCAGTTTTCCTGGCACCTGGGGTTACAGTTATTCAATTTGTTCGCTGCCCGCCGTGAGGTTCCCAGTCTGCGTATTCTTGAGAACATCCGCATCCCCTATCGGGACGATAACCGAGTTGTTTGGGCGTTTGAAGATACGGCATTCAGTGAAGGAGGTGGCCTACGAGACCATGTGCCCGTACAGGTACAACGGAATGTCTCGGTGATAGAAATGGCCAACACTCTTGATTGCGAGAATGCCGGTGATGATGCGCAGGAGGTATGGCGCCTCAGCACACCGTTCTGGTTGGACCAGGAAGCTTGCACTATCAACGAACTGGAGGGCACTGAGCCGATATCCGATCCCTTTCATTACCCGGAGTGGGATTACCACGTGCAACTCTCTCGTCCTGACTGGGCCACGGTCTACGAAAGGCGCCAGCCAGTGGGGTCAGCGGAGACGATCGACGCGATCTTGCTTAAGCATCGCCCGGTCACGGCACGGATACGGCGGATCATCGACCTACTGCAGCCCGAGGGTATTACCCGTGAGCGCAACATGGAAGATGGAGACGAGATAGACCTTAATGCCGCGGTGGACGCGATGATCGCGATGCGAATGGGCGAGATTCCCAGTCCACGGGTCACTATGCGTTATGTTGTGAAAAACCGAGATCTTGCTATCGTTGTCCTGCTGGACCTGTCGAAGTCTACCGGTGACCTGGTGAGCGGCACCGGGCAGACCATTCTTGAACTGACGCGCGAAGCCTGCGCACTGGTCGCGACAGCGATCACCGGCGTAGGTGATCCTTTTGCGATCCATGGCTTCGCCTCTGATGGTCGCCACGACGTACGTTATTTCCGCTTCAAGGATTTTCATGAACGCTTCGATGACCGGGTCAAGGCGCGCCTGGCAGGTATGCGTGGTGGACTATCTACCCGGATGGGCGCTGCCATGCGCCACGCGGCCACGCACCTGCAGCGACAGAGCCAGACCCGCAAGCTGGTGTTGCTGGTCACCGATGGCGAACCAGCGGATATAGACGAACGTGACCCACAGCATCTACGCCACGATGCGCGCAAGGCCGTGGAGGAATTGCATCGTTCAGGTATCCAGAGTTACTGCCTGACCCTGGATCCGAATGCGGATGATTATGTACGCCGGATTTTCGGCGCTAGCCGCTATACCATCGTTGATCAGGTGGCGCGACTTCCAGAAAAACTACCAATCCTATTTGCCACGCTGACATCTTGAAGTAAATGGATTCGTCGCTGCCACAAGCCGGTGTCTTTCGCCCCAGGGTGATCTCCGATCCCGAACGTATCCAGGGGCAACTGCAGTATTGTGCCCGTCGGGGCTGGACGATACTGATCGAGCACGTGCACCGCGAGGGGTTTGCGGAATCTTTCTGGGATCGCTGGGCGACGCCGGTGTGCGAAACCGGCGAGGGTAAGCAAGCCCTGAATGACCTTGGCGATTGTTGTCGAGCTTTCCCCGATCACTTCGTACGTTGCACCGCTTATGAAGGTGGCAGAACGAATGCAGCCGTGCGCTTGACCATGTTGGTCCAGGCCCCAGGATCTGCCAACAACGGGTCGCGAGGCTGCACGGCCCGAGCGGCAACGGCAAATACGGCTATCCCAGCCGACTGCTTTAACGCGGTCAGAACAGCCCTGCGTTTGGGCCGTGAGCCGCTGATGGTGTCGCTGGGGGGTAAATTGACTGGAGTTCGGATGGAACTCGCCCGTCACCGCTGGCGCTGCATTGATATCCGGTCGGGTGCAGCGCTGGTCACTTGGTCTGGCTTCGCTCGGCCCGAGCCAGTCACGCTGCACCGGCCTGTGGCCTGCCGTCAGGAGTTCCTCCACAGCGCAGCCGGAACGCTGGCGGGCCCAGTACTGCTCGAGCTAAATGCCCGCCTGCAGGCTTTGCGCTCGGCCGGAGGTGCTGAGGGACTGACCCCCTGAACCGATTTCGCTATTTCTCGACCGAGGCCCGGTGTGCGCCAGCGATGCCCCACTGCCCGATGATGACTTCATTGCCGTGGGCGGGTTTCAAGGGGATATTCAGTGACAACGATAGTGATAGCCCGGCCAGGACAGCGCCAACCAGAAATACCGCTGCCGGTGAATTCAACCAGAGTATCCCCAGTACCGCAGGCAAGACCACCGCCGCGATATGGTTGATCGTGAAAGCGACTCCGGCACTGGAGGCTATATCGGCCGGGTCGGCAATTTTTTGAAAATAGGTCTTGATGGCAATTGCCAGTGCAAAAAAGAAATGGTCGACGATATACAACCCGGCTGCCAGTTCTGCATTGTTAACGAAAGCATAGGCGATGAACACGATCACCAAGCCAGTGTACTCAAAGATCAATGCCGCTCTTTCCCCCACAATGCCGATCAGTCGTCCAATGCGTGAGGCAAACAGCATATTCAATGTGGCGTTGATCAGGAACAGGACAGAGATGGCGGCGACACTGTAGCCGAACTTCTCGACCATCAGAAAGCCGGCAAAAACGATAAATATCTGCCGTCGTGCGCCGGATAGAAAGGTCAGGGCGTAGTACAGCCAGTATCGTTTGCGCAGAACCATGTGCCGGTGCTGGCGAATCTTGACGGGGAACTGTGGAAAAGATACAGCACAGATTAGAGCGATCAGCACCGTGGCACCACCACCGAGCGCGTAGACCACAGTGAAGTCCAGACCAGCCAGATCAAACGCCAGCCAGATCATGCCAAAGGTTACAATTGAGGTGAAAGCACCCACCGCAATGATCCGCCCCAGCAGCTCAGGCGCTTTGTCCTTATCTAGCCACTGTAGCGACAGGGACGTCTGGATCGTCTCATAGTAGTGATAGCCTACGGACATGATGACCGTAGTGATGTATAGGCCAATGACATTTGGGAAAAATCCGGTAATCAGAGTTCCCACCCCTAGCAGCGCCAGCGAGATCAATGCAATGGATTGTTCTCGAAGTAAAAATAACAGGAAAACCACGGCAAAGGCCAGGAATCCGGGCACCTCCCGAAGGCTTTGCAGCATACCGATCTCAATCCCGGTGAATGCGGCACGCTCGATCGCAAAGTTGTTCAATAGCGCTTGCCAGGCGGCGAAACTCAGCGGCACGGCACCCGCCATCAGTAGTAGTAGGATCTCGGGATGATTTCTGATATTTTTTAGGTTCACGGGCTTTGTTGGTCTGTCCACCGTAACAACGAATAGCAGGGGTTTAGTGTTTTCATTACTGTTGCATAAACATCACAGTGATGGTGAAAGATTGACGTGAATGGTACAGTGCCGGCCGACTCAACGGGATAAGTTATCAATGAATTCCGATAAAATAAACGCATCGACCCAGGTTGGACTGTTTGTTACTTGCCTGGCCGACCTTATTCGCCCCCAGATTGGTTTTGCGGCGGTGGCGCTGCTGGAGCAGGCGGGCTGCACAGTCCGAGTGCCACGTGATCAGACCTGTTGCGGACAGCCCGCGCTCAACAGTGGGGATAGTGCCAGCACAATTGCGATTGCGAAAACGGTTATCAAAACTTTTGCCCAGGATGATTACGTCATCGCCCCTTCAGGCTCCTGTGTTGACACTATATGTCACAAGTACCCCGAGCTTTTCCGTAATGATCCGCTCTGGGCGGGGCGAGCTCGCGTATTAGCGGAAAAAACCTGGGAACTGACAAGCTTTCTGGTCGAGGTTATGGAGTTGCAGCAGGTGCAAGCCACCTATGACGGTGTTTGCAGTTACCATGATTCCTGTTCAGGGTTGCGGGAAATGGACATCCATGATCAGCCGCGGCAACTGCTGGCCAGTGTTGCGGGTTTGGAACTCAAGGAAATGAGTGAGAACAACGTTTGTTGTGGTTTTGGAGGACTATTCAGTATCAAGTATCCTGAAATTTCCACCCGCATGGTGAGTGATAAATGCGCCAATATTGGTCGCAGTGGGGTCGATACCTTGCTCGGTGGAGATTTAGGCTGCCTGCTCAATATTGCCGGTCGCCTGCGCCGTGAAGGCGCTCCGGTCCGGGTTTTTCATGTAGCTGAAGTGCTTGCTGGGATGACCGACGGACCTGCGATCGGCGAAGGGGGATCTGACTCATGAGCGCTGCTGCCAGCCAGAAAGTGGCGTTTCGTGAGCGTACAACACGTGCTTTGCGTGATAGTAATCTGCAACAAGCTATGGGTAAGGCCCGTGGCGGTTTTGTTGATAAACGCCTTGAAGCGATGGCCGCGTTGCCGGAATTTGATGAGACTCGGGATGCAGCCCGTGACATTAAGGACCATGTGCTGGCCAATCTCGATGGGTACCTCGAACTGTACGAAAAGAAGGTGATTGAAAATGGCGGCCAGGTGCACTGGGCCCGCACTGCTGAAGAGGCCTGCGAGATCGTTGCAGATATCTGCAAAGAGGCTAACGCGCAGGTGGTGACCAAAGGCAAGTCGATGGTTTCGGAGGAAATGCACCTGAATTCAGTGCTTGAGGCCGCCGGCCTGAAGGTGGTTGAAACTGACTTAGGAGAATACATCGTCCAACTGGCGGGGGAGACGCCCAGTCATATTATTGCCCCAGCGGTTCACAAGACCCGAGAGCAGATTACTGAACTCTTTCATGAACACCATAGCAAGCTTGGCTACACCGACCGGGTGACGCAGCGCGAAGCTTTGGTTAATGAAGCTCGCAGTGTGCTGAGGGGCACTTTTGTCACGGCTGATGTGGGGATCACCGGAGCCAACTTTCTGGTGGCAGAAACTGGAGCAAATGTTATCGTGACCAACGAGGGTAATGGGGATTTGACCAGTTCCTTGCCCCGGGTACAGATTGTGACAGCAGGGATCGAAAAAGTGATTCCCTCGCTGGATGATTTATCGGTTTTGTTGCGAGTACTCGCGCGCAGCGCCACCGGGCAAGAAATGTCGGCCTACACCTCGCTGTATTCTGGGCCACGCCAAGATACCGACAGCGAAGGCCCTGAAGCCTACCACGTGGTCTTGTTGGATAACGGCCGCTCTACCATGTTGGGCGGAGACTATCGGTCTATGTTGCGCTGTATCCGCTGCGGGGCTTGCCTGAACCATTGTCCGGTCTATAGCGCGATCGGTGGGCACGCTTACGGTTGGGTCTACTCAGGACCTATGGGGTCGGTGCTGACTCCTTTACTCAATGGTTTCGACGATTCGGTTGATTTGCCTAATGCCTGCACTTTGAACGGGCGCTGCAAGGCGGTTTGCCCGGTACGCATACCTTTGTCCGATCTGTTGCTCAAACATCGCCTTGAGCAGTACCGACGTCGACTGACGCCATTGTTCGGACGGTTTTTAGTGCGAGCCTGGGCTTGGGTTGCGGCTCGACCGAGGTTGTATCAGGGCTTGATGGCTTTGCCGCTGTGGCTGATGCGCTGGCGTGGGCACCGCCGAGGCGCACTTAAGCACATTCCCTTTGCTGGTGGGTGGACCGACAGTCGTGATTTCCCAACACCGACTGGCCCCTCTTTTATCCGCCAGTGGCATTCGCGAAAGGGAAAGTCATGACTGAGGCACGCACTCAGATACTCGCCAACATTCGCAGCGCCCTGACCGGTGGTGAGCCGCGAACACCCTTGCGTATGAATGAACTGAAAGCACGCATTGAGTCCTCTACTCCCAAGGCTAAGCCACAGTTTGAAGACGAACTACTCAACCGCTTTTGTCACAAGCATGTCGCAGTCCATGGAACCTATGAGCGGGTGGCAGCACAAGATCTCGAAGGTGCCGTGCTCCGCCACATTGGCGCCCATCAGGTTGATCCGCAGTTGTATCTGGGCGCGGGACCCTTACTTGATGCGGTGCAATGGTCAGCTCAGGTATTTACCTATTTCAAGAGTGCGGACCAGCACACTCAGGTCGCGGTTAGTGAAGCCTTTGCGGCGATTGCTGAGACGGGAACGGTTGTGCTGTGTTCTGGGGCCAGTACGCCTACTTCACACAACTTTTTACCTGAAGACCACATTGTGGTTGTTGACAGCGCCCGGATCGTCCGTCACCAGGAGGATGTCTGGACGCTTCTGCGCAATCGGGAGGATGCTGCCGTCCGCGCGGTCAACCTCATTACAGGCCCTTCAAAAACCGGTGACATCGAGCAGACCATCCAGTATGGCGCCCACGGACCGCGGCGCTTGCACTTATTGATCGTTGAGCCTGCCTAGTGTTTTGACACTCGTGTGGCGTTCGCACGCACTCGCTATAATTCCCCTGAGATAACCGGGTTAACCAGCAATTCCCACCGCGCCTTCAATCGAGACCGGACGACACGGTGTGGACAACAGGGCGCGATCAATGCAGACAAGTTTCACGCATGAACAGTTGCTGGAATGCGGGCACGGCAGGATGTTTGGACCAGGGAATGCCCAATTACCGCTGCCACCGATGCTCATGTTCGATCGCATTGTTCGGATTTGTGACGAAGGTGGCGAATATGGAAAGGGAGAGATTGTGGCTGAACTCGACTTGAGCCCACAACTGTGGTTCTTTGAGTGCCATTTTGAGAATGACCCGGTAATGCCAGGCTGTTTAGGTCTTGATGCCTTATGGCAATTGGTGGGATTCTTTTTAGGCTGGAAAGGGGGTTTGGGCCATGGGCGGGCGCTTGGCGCGGGTGCGATTCGTTTTACCGGCCAGATTACCCCACAGTGCAAACTGGTCCGTTACCGGGTCTCACTTAAGCGCGTGGTGATGCGCCGACTGTACATGGGTATCGCCGATGGCCAGGTGGAAGTTGATGACCGTACGATTTATACCGGAAAAGACCTTCGGGTAGGCTTGTTTACCGATACCGATGGAGAGGCTGCAACAAAATGAGACGCGTAGTTATCACCGGCATGGGTATCGTCAGTAGTATCGGCAACAATTGCAGTGAGGTCGCTACATCGTTGCGCTATGGGCGTTCAGGGATTGTTTTGGCCGATGAGTATCGTGATCTGAATTTTCGCTCCCAGGTGCATGGCAGTATAGATATCGATCTGGATCAATTAATTGAGCGCAAGCTCAAACGCTTCATGGGCGGTTCGGCTGCTTATAACTATATTGCGATGCGCGAGGCTGTCGAGGGCTCAGGACTCACCGAAACCGATGTCTCGAACCCCCGCACCGGATTGGTAGTGGGTAGCGGGGGCGGCTCACCAGAAAACATTGTCGTCGCTGCAGACCTGCTTCGCGAGAAAGGGGTTAAGCGAGTGGGACCGTACATGGTGACCCGGACCATGGGCAGCACCAACTCAGCCTGTCTTGGTACAGCGTTTGGTATCAAGGGCGTCTCCTACTCAATCAGTTCCGCCTGCTCAACCAGCGCCCACTGTATTGGCAATGGCATGGAACTGATCCAGATGGGCAAGCAGGATATTGTTTTTGCCGGAGGTGGTGAGGAGTTGCATTGGTCCACCTCGGTACTGTTTGATGCGATGGGGGCGATGTCATCGCGCTACAACGAATCACCTCAGACGGCATCTCGCGCCTACGATGCTGATCGGGATGGTTTCGTTATTTCGGGAGGTGGTGGCGTCCTGGTGCTGGAGGCGCTTGAGCATGCACAGCATCGAGGTGCGAAGATTATTGCCGAATTGGTGGGATACGGCGCCACCGGCGATGGTGTTGACATGGTTCAGCCTTCTGGAGAGGGCGCCGTTCGTTGCATGAACCTGGCGCTTCAGGATGTGACAGAGCCTGTGGACTACATCAATACCCATGGCACCAGTACGCCGGTGGGGGATATTCGAGAACTAGAGGCAATCCGCGAGGTTTTTGGCGCTAAGGTCCCGTCATTGAGTGCGACTAAATCTCTCACAGGACATGCTCTTGGCGCGGCGGGCGTCAACGAGGCCATTTATTCCCTGCTGATGCTGCAGGGGGGCTTTCTTGCTCCGTCTATCAATATCGAAAACCTGGATCCGCAGGCGCTGGGTTTTCCGATTGTCCGACAGGCCATAGAGGTCGATGATCTACATACCGTGATGTCTAACAGCTTCGGCTTTGGTGGCACCAACGCAACTCTGGTTTTTCAGCGCTTCACCGACTGAATCTTTTTCAACAGCCTATTGCGTTGCGACATTGATTACCCGGTAGTTGTTTTGTCGACTTTCCGGGTTGATCTGGTATCAGAGCCAAATCGATCTTGGACATAGCTCTCGACCAGGGCGACAAACTGTACTGCGATATCGTTACCTCGCAAGGTAAGTACTTTTTCCCCATCCTGGTAGACCGGTGCCGCCGGTTGCTCACCGGTGCCCGGCAGGCTAATGCCGATGTCGGCATGACGACTCTCCCCGGGCCCATTGACTATGCAGCCCATCACGGCGACAGATAACGACTCTACACCAGGATAGCGCGCCCGCCAGTGAGGCATGCGCGCTTGCAGGTGGTCTTGTACCTCACTTGCCAGGTGCTGAAAAAAATCGCTGGTGGTTCGACCACAGCCGGGACAGGCAATGACCTGCGGCGAAAAACTTCGCAACCCAAGGGACTGCAGTATTGTTTGGGCAACACGAACCTCCCGGGTGCGGCTCTCGCCGGGCTGCGGCGTGAGCGATACCCGGATTGTGTCGCCAATGCCTTCGTGCATCAGAATTGCCAAGGCGGCGGTCGACGAAACGATACCCTTATCCCCCATGCCCGCCTCGGTCAGACCCAGATGCAATGCCAGGTCCGAACGGCGCGACAGTTCGCGATAAACCTGAATAAGATCGGATACTCGGCTGACCTTGGCCGAGAGAATAATCTGGCTGGGTTCAAGACCTTCCCGCTGCGCCAGCGCTGCGCTGCTTAATGCCGAATCGACCAGCGCTTTCCGGGTGATGGCCTCTAGGGAGAGTGGCTGCTGGGTTGCAGCGTTCTCATCAAGTTTTTGTGCCAGGAGTTGCTGATCGAGTGAGCCCCAGTTGACACCGATCCGTACTGGCTTGTTACGACGGCAGGCTTGTTCGATCATCTGGCAAAAACGTATGTCGCGTTTTTGACCCTTACCGACATTACCAGGATTGATTCGGTATTTGTCCAACGCATCGGCACAGTCGTCAACATCGCGCAACAGGGTGTGACCGTTATAGTGAAAATCACCCACCAGCGGAACGTCGCATCCTGCCGAGCGTAAGCGATGGTGGATCTTGGGTACCGCCCGCGCAGCGGCCTGGGTATCGACTGTAATGCGTACGATTTCGGAACCTGCTTCAGCTAGTTCCAAAATCTGACGGGTCGTGGCTTCGACGTTTGCCGTATCGGTGTTGGTCATTGACTGCACCACCACCGGGACATTGCCACCAATTCGTATACCGCCCACATTGACAGTGTGAGTCAGTTTTCTGGGAATAAGAATCTCGTCCATGCTGATTTACCGGGAGCAGGAGCGGGTGATCCTAGCGGGCCTACATCCGAAATACACCGAAATGACTTTCTTCAATTGGCGCATTATGAACAGTTGCTAGAGCCAGGGATAGTACCCGGCGGGTATGAGTCGGGTCGATGATCCCGTCATCCCAAAGACGAGCACTGGCATAAAACGGGCTTCCCTGGTGCTCATATTGACTGGCGATGGCAGAGCGGAACTGCGCCTCAGCCTCAGTGGACCATTCCTGACCCGCCTGCTGGGCGCCATCGCGCCGCACTTGCGCCAATACCTGTGCTGCAGTATCTCCACCCATCACGGAGATACGTGCATTGGGCCACATCCACAAAAATCGTGGGTCATAGGCACGGCCGCACATGCCGTAATTGCCAGCGCCAAAACTGCCGCCGATGATGACTGTAAGTTTGGGTACACGGCTACAAGCAACCGCGGTTACCAGTTTGGCACCATTGCGAGCGATGCCGTCATGCTCATAGCGGCTACCCACCATGAAGCCGGTAATATTTTGCAAAAACAGCAGTGGAATCTTGCGTTGACTACACAGTTCAATGAAATGGGTGCCTTTGAGTGCAGATTCGGAAAAAAGAATCCCGTTGTTGGCGATAATGCCGATGGGGTAGCCGCCAATTCGGGCAAAACCGCAAACCAGGGTTTTGCCATAACGCGCCTTGAACTCGTCGAACTCGCTGGCGTCGACAATGCGAGCGATAATTTCACGAACATCAAATGGTAGGCGTGGATCAGTTGGAATAACACCGTAAAGTTCCTCCACCCGATGGATGGGATCGGCAGGCTCAGGTTCAAGGGGAAAAACCGCAGGAGGCGGACGGTTCAGATGAGAGACGATACCCCGTGCTAACTCCAGCGCATGCCGGTCGTCATTGGCAAGATAGTCGGCTACCCCCGAGATACGGGTATGCACATCAGCGCCGCCGAGCGCCTCGGCACTCACTTCCTCGCCAGTCGCCGCTTTCACCAGGGGCGGCCCACCGAGAAAAATAGTCCCTTGCCGGCGAACGATAATAGCCTGGTCTGACATGGCCGGTACATAAGCGCCCCCGGCGGTACACGACCCCATGACCACTGAAATCTGGGGAATCCCTGCAGCAGACATATTTGCCTGATTGAAGAATATTCGGCCAAAATGTTCCCGGTCGGGGAACACCTCATCTTGGCGGGGCAGGTAGGCCCCGCCGGAATCGACCAGATAAATGCAGGGCAGGCGATTTTCTTCGGCGATAGCCTGGGCCCGAAGATGTTTTTTGACCGTCACCGGGTAGTAGGTGCCTCCCTTCACGGTGGCATCGTTGACGACTACCATGCAGGGTCGCCCGTGGATCTGGCCGATACCCGTAACAATACCCCCACAAGGCACTTCGTCTTCATATAACTTCCAGCCTGCGAGCTGTGAGAATTCGAGAAAAGTGCTACCTGGGTCGAGCAGTCCTTGGATTCGCTCGCGTGCGAGCAACTTGCCCCGAGCGGCGTGGCGCTGGCGTGCCTTTTTACTTCCGCCCTGGGCAACCTGATCAATAACTTTGCAAAGAGCTGCCATTTTTTGCAGCATCACCTTTCGGT
>CBFIBN010000059.1:0-11260 GCA_965660775.1 Arenicellales bacterium
GGGATTGGTCGGGATCTATGGCTAAAGCAATGACCCCTTCCGCTGCAATCCGACCGGACTTCTTTTCAGCGCTTGCGGCTCCATTTTTACGCAGCAACTCAATCGCGCTTTCCATATTACCGTCGGTTTCAATAAGCGCTCTTTTGCATTCCATCATCCCCGCTGCGGTGCGCTCGCGAAGCTCTTTAACCTGGGTTGCAGTAATTGCCATCAGTTATCCTTTTGCTAATTAAGCTGGTCAAGATTGGATCAGGACTCTGGACTCGCCTGCACATTTTTGTCACTGGGTTTGTCACTGGGTTTGTCACTGGGAGCCGTTTTTGCCTCAACTGAAATCTTTGGGTCGCCGGAGACTTTTTCAGGCGTTCCCTCGCCCGCAGCGCTTTGTCCCGAGTCTTCTTGCGGTGACTTCTCAAGTTCCGTTTTGGTGTCGACAGGAGCTTCCTCGGTTACTTCAACGTAGTCATCAGCGTCTCCTTCGATCATCGGCGCCGCAACGGCCCTCGCCTCGAGAATCGCATCTGCCGCACCGCCTAAATAGAGCTTGATCGCGCGAAGCGCGTCATCGTTACCTGGGATCGGATAGTCAATTCCATCAGGGGAGCTATTGGTATCACAGACGCCCACCACTGGAATTCCCAGTTTGCGCGCCTCTGACACTGCGATTCGCTCATGATCAACATCGATCACCAATAAAGCATCAGGCAACCCTTTCATCTCACGGATTCCGGAAAGACTTCTATCAAGCTTGGCCCGCTCACGCTCGAGCATCAGGGTCTCTTTTTTAGTAAGGCCGACGCTTGTGCCACTGCTCGCCATTTCATCCAATTCCACCAATCGGGCAATTGAATTCTTTACCGTCTTAAAGTTGGTTAACATGCCGCCAAGCCAACGGTGATCAACAAACGGGCAATTGCACCGCGTGGCCTCTTCGCGAACCGCTTTACTGGCCTGGCGTTTGGTGCCGACAAAAAGGATTTTGCCTTTTCCCGTGGCAACACTGCCGAGGAAATTCATCGCATCCCGATACAGCGGGAGCGTTTTCTCCAGGTTTATAATATGAATTTTGTTGCGTGCACCAAAGATATAAGGGCTCATCTTCGGTGACCAAAAACGCGTTTGGTGGCCAAAATGTACACCGGCCTCCAGCATCTGCCGCATCGAAACGTCAGTCATGTTGTTCTCCTTTCGGGTTAGGATTCAGTGCAGTGTCGAACGCCGACCCCGTGATATCGTTCACGAAAGCACCCGGACGTCCGAATATAAAACTACACCAGGATTGGGGGGGCGTATTCTAACGGCTCGGCGTGTGTTGCGCCACTCCCATGGCGTGTCCCTGGATGGGCGCAACCCATAAGGTGCGGCCGCCTTCTTTTGCACTAGAATTACAGAATTTCAAGGACGACAACCTCCATGGCAATTCACCTGAAATCAGACTTCGATCTGACCCAAATGCGCATCGCCGGGGATCTTACCCGGCAAGTACTGGACATGATCGGTCCACATATTCAACCCGGCGTCACCACGGTTGAATTAGATCAGATCTGTCATAGTTTCATCGTGGATGTCCTGGATGCAATCCCTGCCCCCTTAAACTACCGGGGATTTCCCAAGTCCATCTGTACCAGCGTTAACCATGTCGTCTGTCACGGAATTCCGGGTGGAAAGCGTCTTAAAAATGGCGATGTTATTAATGTCGATATCACTGTCATTAAGGATGGGTTCCACGGCGATGCGAGCCGGATGTTCGCTGTGGGCCAGGCGACTGTCCTCGGCCGCCGACTGATTAAGACATGTCACGAGTGCCTGGAAAAAGGAATCGCGACAGTTCGACCCGGAAGTCGCCTGGGCGATATCGGTGCGGCAATACAACAGCATGCCGAGGCCGCAGGCTTTTCTGTGGTACGAGAATATTGTGGTCACGGCATCGGCAGGGGTTTTCATGAAGACCCGCAGGTCTTGCACTACGGAACCGTCGGTCACGGCCTGGAAATCAAACCCGGAATGACGTTTACGATAGAACCGATGATTAACGCGGGCCGACCCGAAACCCGACTGCTGTCGGATGGATGGACAGTGGTCACCAAAGATCACTCCCTAAGCGCCCAATGGGAGCATACGCTTGCCGTAACCGACAATGGCGTCGAGATTCTAACAGCACCCCAGTCATAAACTTTAACCGTGCGCATCGTCCGGGAAAAAATATTCAGTCCTGATTCCCTTTTTGAATCTGCACAGGGTAAATCCGGATTACTTGAACTCTTTAAGGACGCTCTAAAACGGGGCCGGGTAGCGCTTGCCGAATCTTATGCGGCTGGCGCCGGGGCCGAAGAAATACTTCAGGCACACAGTTGGCTTGTTGATAAACTTTTACAGCGCGCCTGGGATGATCTCCCCAATGCCGGCGCTGACAAGAGCTCAATGGAACTGGTAGCCGTAGGCGGCTACGGGCGAGCCGAGTTACACCCTTACTCTGACATTGATTTATTATTTCTGCTTAACGGTCAAGCGAGTGATGAACAGGGTGCCTTCATCGGGGCTTTTATTCGATTTCTATGGGATATGGGACTTGAGGTCGGCCACAGCACCCGGACTCTTAAAGAATGCGCTCAGCAGGGGGCATCTGACATTACCATCATGACCAACCTTATGGAGGCTCGACTGCTGATCGGAGACGGGCGGTTGGTTGAAAGGTTAAAAAGGACTATTCAGACAAATAAGATGTGGCCCGCCCGCAAGTTTTTCGCAGCAAAATTGCGCGAACAGATTGTGCGCCATGCTCGCTACGGCGATACCGCTTATAACCTTGAACCACACCTCAAGGAAGGCCCCGGAGGCTTGCGTGATATTCAGACAATTCAGTGGGTCGCGCAACGATATTTTGGTACTCCCGACCTTCGCGAACTTAAAACCGAGGACTTTCTAACCGAGGGCGAAATGAACTCCCTCCTTAAGGGGCGTGATTTTCTGTGGCGACTCAGAAACGCGCTACATTTTCTGACCGGCCGCTGTGAGGATCGATTGTTGTTTGACTACCAACAAGAAATTGCTCGCCAGTTTCGCTACAAGGACTCAGCGCAACTCGCCGTTGAGAAATTGATGAAGCGCTTTTACCGCACAGTCAAAGAATTGCGTGTTCTGAACGAAATCCTGCTACAGCATTTTGAAGAGGCTATTTTGCATCCAGGCAAAAAGCATACCGTGCGAATTAACCGTCGTTTTCGAGCTGTTGATGGAATGCTCGAGGCTGTTGGTCCTCGGGTATTTTCGCGACAACCGTTCGCTCTGATGGAGGCTTTTTTGCTGCTTTCCCAGGACTCACGACTGCGCGGAATTCGGGGAAATACCGTTCGTTTGATTCGCGCCAGTACTCATCTGGTAGATGCTGATTTTCGGCGTGATATCCGTTGCCGTTCGCTATTTATGGAGATAATAAAAGCAGCATCTGGGCAAACTCGGACGCTTCGACAAATGAATGCTTATGGGGTTCTTGGCGCATATATCCCGGCTTTTGGCCGTGTGGTCGGACAGATGCAACACGACTTGTTCCACGTCTATACAGTGGATGCGCACCTTTTGTTCGTCCTGCGGAATCTCAGGCGCATGAATATTCCGGAACATAATGCTGAATTACCCTTGTGCAGCGAACTTATGCAGGGTCTATTCAAAAGACACCGCCTATATCTCGCTGCGTTGTTTCATGATGTTGCCAAAGGCCGTGGAGGTGACCACTCAAGCCTGGGAGAGCGCGATGCGTTGCGCTTTTGCAAATCGCACGATCTCAGCGACTACGATAGCCATTTTGTGGCCTGGCTGGTGGGCGCTCACCTTTTGATGTCCTGGGTCGCCCAGCGAGAAGATATTTCGGACCCCGAGGTAATCGATCGATTTGCCAGCCAGGTTGGCGATCAAGAACGCTTAGATAACCTCTATTTGCTTACAGTCGCCGATATTCGTGGAACCAGTCCGAAAGTCTGGAATGATTGGAAAGGGAAGCTTCTTGGCGATCTTTACAACGAGACCACCCGAGCATTACGGCGCGGTAAAGGCGCGCCCATTCAGGTTGAAGAAAAGCTCCGAGATCTGAAGGTGGAGGCCTTGCAACTCCTCGACCCTACTCAGTCGGCCGCAGCAAATGACCTTTGGAGCCTGTTTGACCAGGACTATTTCTTGCGCAACCCGCCTGATGTCGTTGCCTGGCATACGGCCCAACTGCTAGAACGGCGCGCTGGGGAACTACCACTTATAGACGCCCGCCAAGACGACGATTCTGGCACTGTTCGATTCTTCGTATGTACTCCAGATTCAGAAAAGCTTCTGTGTGACATCACCGCAGGTTTTGACCGGCTGAACATGAATATCGCCGACGCTCGGGTTCATCGGATGCGGTCAAACCTGGTGATCATGATGTTTGTCGTCCTCCCAGGTGCTCACGGGGCTCCGTCCGTCGCTGACCTGGAGGCCGCGGCGAAACGTTTACGTCACGAAGTGCTGGAGCCTCAAACAAAACCGCCAGGGCAGAAAGTGCACATCCCCAGGACCTTGAAATATTTCCCCATAGAGACCGCCGTGCGCTTTTCAAATTCCGAAAACACGGACGCCACCATTATGGAAGTCATTGCCCAGGACCGGCCCGGGCTTTTGCTCGAGGTGGCAACCGCCCTGCTTGCCTGCAAAATACGCCTGGTCACTGCCAAAGTCAGTACGTTTGGAGAACGCGCCGAAGATATTTTCTTTATTACCGATCGCGACGGTCAACCCGTAACCGACGCGGTTCAACATGTCCGCATCAGCGAGATGATTCGCACGGCTTTACCTACATCAAATCCGCCCCCTCAGCGGGGCTAAACCGGAACCAACCCTCATGAAAGATATACAAACTGCGATTGAATCTGCCTTCGAACAGCGCAATAACCTATCGCAGATCGCTAATTCAGAACTCCACCACGCCGTCAATGAGGCAATTATCCAGCTGGATTCAGGAATATTGCGTGTAGCCGAGCCGATCGATGGTCACTGGGTTGTTTGCGAATGGTTAAAAAAGGCTGTCCTGCTGTCTTTTGTGTTGCACAGCAACGAGGTTATTGAGGGGGGGGATACTCGTTATTTTGACAAGGTGGGGGGGAAATTCGATCACTTTACTGGCAAAGATTTCGAGGCGGGCGGCTACCGAGTTGTCCCACCCGCCATGGTCCGGCGCGGGGCCTACCTCGGTCGCAGCGTGGTGTTAATGCCAAGTTATGTCAACATTGGCGCCTACGTCGACGATGGCACCATGGTCGATACCTGGGCGACCGTAGGGTCTTGTGCCCAAATCGGAAAAAACGTTCACCTGTCGGGAGGTGTTGGCATTGGCGGCGTACTGGAACCCCTGCAGGCCTCCCCAACGATCATTGAAGACAACTGCTTCATTGGCGCACGCAGCGAAGTCGTCGAAGGTGTTGTGGTTGAACGGGACTCGGTAATTTCCATGGGTGTTTACCTCGGACAGAGCACCCGCATCCTTGATCGCGCCACTGGAGAAATCAGTTATGGCCGAATCCCCGCCGGGTCGGTCGTGGTATCCGGTTCGCTGCCGGCGGCTGATGGATCTCATTCGTTGTATTGCGCGGTAATCGTAAAGCAGGTAGACGAAAAAACCCGCGCTAAGGTCGGCATTAACGAGTTGTTGCGAGATCTCTAGATTCCGCGGGGCTATGGCCCTTTGGGTTTTGCTATCGGCAAAATACGGTAGCTTGAAGATTAACTTTCGTTCAATTGCTCGAACAACTGGGCTGCCGAATTGATCTTAATAAGATTCAACCCCTCAGGATTTTCTTTAATTCGGTTTCCCTGTGGAATAAATGCTCTGGAAAATCCTAGTTTCGCGGCTTCACGCAATCGGTCCTCAGCTCGCGCAACAGGGCGGACTTCGCCTGAAAGCCCCAGCTCGCCAAAAAACGCCGTCTGGCGCCCGAGCACTTTATCTTTTAAGCTGGAGATCACTGCCGCACTGATCGCCAGATCGGCCGCCGTTTCAGTGATCCTGACACCGCCCGCAACGTTAATGAATATGTCCTGATCAGACAAGGAAAGCCCTGCGTGCCGATGCAATATTGCGAGCAGCATCCCCAGACGGTTAGCGTCAAATCCAACACACAGCCGTCGTGGGTTCCCAAGCGTGCTCGGATCAACCAGTGCCTGGACCTCCACCAGAAGCGGGCGAGTCCCTTCCTGGCTCACCAATACGGCGCTCCCTGGTGCGTCAATCTCACCGCGAGATAGAAACATCGCCGACGGGTTGTTCACCGGCTTCAACCCCGCCTGGGTCATTGCGAACACACCGATCTCATTGACCGCGCCAAAACGATTCTTAAAAGCACGAACCAGGCGGTAACGACTTGCGGTATCCCCTTCAAAATACAATACCGTATCTACCAGATGCTCAAGGACTTTCGGACCCGCCAGGGCTCCCTCCTTGGTCACATGACCGATCAATAAAACAGTGCTACCTCTGGTTTTAGCAAATTCGATTAAGCGATCGGCACATTCGCGAATTTGCCCAATGCTCCCAGGTGCCGATTCGAGTTCATCGCTAGCAAGAGTCTGAATAGAATCTATAACCAAGAAACGGGTGGCACCGGAGACGGCGGCATCGAGCACCGCGCCGAGGCGGTTTGTCGACAGAGCCTGAATCTGGGAATCCTCAATCCCCAAACGTCGACTACGCAACGCCAATTGCTCCAAAGACTCTTCCCCACTGGCATACAAGGTAGGTTGATCCTGAGATAAACCCGCGAGCATTTGTAACGCAAGCGTGCTCTTGCCGATCCCTGGCTCGCCACCAAGCAGTATCACTGATCCTGGAACGATACCGCCGCCCAGCACTCGATCAAGCTCTCCTAATCCGGTGAGGTGACGAGTGCTCGGTCGCGCGCCCACCTCGGACAAAGACTGGGGCGCCGCCGCGGGACTTCTCTGGGATTTCGAGCTGATCATCGCGCCGGCCTGCTCCGCCAACGTGTTCCATTGCATGCAGCCGGCGCACTGGCCAGTCCATTTGCCGAAACCCTGGCCGCAACTGGCACAGATATAACGGGTTAAGGTTCCAGAACGGGCCATCAGGTCACTTTATTAGCCGGCTTGGTGCATGTCTTGTTGGCGATAAAAAGTAGTCGCGCGAGCCAGTATGGATAGCAACGGGTCGGGGCGATGTGTCACAGAAGAATGGGTGCCAACCAGTGTATCGATGCGCATCCAGGCCCACTGCTCGGTCAATATCCGGAATTCTCAAACGCCGGCGTATAGTTTTCGAATCGTGTGTATTCGCCCAGGAAAGTAAGGCGCACCGTCCCTATTGGCCCGTTGCGTTGCTTGGCTACGATGATCTCAGCCGTGCCTTTTTCAGGGCTGTCCTCGTTATATACCTCGTCTCGATAAATAAACAGAATCAAGTCCGCATCTTGCTCGATCGCGCCAGATTCTCGAAGATCAGACATGATGGGGCGCTTGTTGGGCCGTTGTTCAAGCCCCCGGTTAAGCTGCGACAGAACCACTACCGGGACCCGAGCCTCTCTTGCAATGATCTTTAACGCCCGGGTGATGTTCGCCACCTCTACCGCACGGTTCTCGGTGCTCTCGCCGGTCTGCATTAACTGAAGGTAATCCACAACCACCACGCCCAACTGCCCATGCTCACGCATCAACCGGCGAACACGCGTGCGTAATTCCAGTGGCGTGAGCGCGGGAGTATCGTCAATAAAGATTGGCGACTCATCGAGCAAACCAACCGCAGAGGTCAGACGAGGCCAATCCTCTCGGCTGAGTTGACCGGTTCTGACCCGGTGGGCGTTAATCCGCCCCAGTGAGGCTAACATCCGCATTGCCAGCTGCTGCCCGGGCATCTCCATACTGAAGACTGCAACGGGAAGCTTGCTTCCGACTGCGGCATTTTCTGCGATATTCATCGCCAAGCTGGTCTTTCCCATCGATGGACGACCAGCCACCACAACGAGGTCGGCAGGTTGAAACCCGGAGGTCAGGTTATCCAGATCTTTGAATCCACTCGCTATACCGGTGATCGCCTGTTTGGACTCATACAGCTCTTCAATCCGATCTACCGCCTGAGTCAACAGACCTTGGATCGGTTGAAATGCGCCAGATTGGCGTCGGTCGGAATCAGATATATCAAAGACCAGCTTTTCCGCGAAATCGATCAGTGAAGCTGTATCGACTCCATCTGGGTAATAGGCCTTTTCTGTGATCTCAGCCGCTGCATTGATCAACGATCTAAGTACAGATCGCTCTTTGACGATCCGGGCATATGCAGTGACGTTTGCTGTGCCTGGTGTACGGTTCGCCAGTTCACCCAGGTATGCCAGTCCTCCTGACTTCTCAAGAGTCCCGTTGTTCTTTAGCCATTCGGATGCCGTAACGATATCGACGGCGTCACCGCTCTCATTCAAAGAGCGGATCGCAGTAAAGATTTCCCGATGGGATCGCGTGTAGAAATCCTCGGTTGCGACCGCCTCTGCCACCTCGTCCCAACGCCGCGCATCGACCAGTAGGCCGCCGAGTACCGACTGCTCGGCTTCGACCGCCTGAGGTGGGGTGCGTGCCTCCAAAGCCGTGGGTTTTCTACTGAGTTCGGGCTGAGACATAAGCTGTGCTGCCGTTTGTCATAGGTGACGATTCTGTCTACAGAACAACTATTGTAGACAACGGCTCCGGGCTTTAACAGCCGCCAAGGGCTATGAGCATAAAAAGAGAGGTCAGCGGTTCGGTGGTTGAATTGACAACCTCTTGTTTTTTACTCGGGAGTGGTGCCCTCGAGGTCTGCGTCCGATACTTCAACCTCTGATTCAGCCGGAGCCTGCGCCGAAGCCTCTGCCTCGACCAAGACTACCAGATTACTCTGGATTTCTGGGTGAAGTATTACCGAGACCTGGTGCTCTCCCGTGGTCTTGATCGGGCCCTCGGGCATATCAATTTCTGAACGCTGAATTGCGATGTCTGCCGCCTGAAGCAATTCGGCGATATCGGTCGAACTGACCGAGCCAAAAAGCCTTCCTTCCTCACTGGCAAGCCGAGACACGGTAACCCGATCCGGCAGTAATGCAGCCTTGGCCTGGGCCGTTTCGAGTCGGACCAAATCCATTTTTGCCAATTCCCGGCGTCGCGCTTCTACTTTGTCACGGGCTTCGCCGGTGGCAGGAACCGCCTTCCCGTGAGGAATCAGGTAATTTCGCCCATACCCCGACTTCACGTTTACCAAATCACCCAGATCGCCCAGGTTCTGAATTTTTTCAAGCAGTATTAATTCCATCTGCCCGTCCCTCAGTGCTGGTCTGTATACGGCAACAGTGCTAGAAACCGAGCGCGCTTGATTGCCGTTGCTAGTTGCCGTTGATAACGGGCCTTGGTGCCGGTATTACGGCTGGGCATAATCTTGCCGGTCTCAGTGATAAAGCCTTTAAGGGTCTCGAGATCCTTGTAATCCACCTCTTTAATCCCGAGCGCGGTAAACCGGCAATACTTGCGTCTTTTATTAAACCTGTTCATCACGCTTGGTCCTCTTTAGGCTGATCATTAACAGACGGGTCATCTCCTGGAGTCTTAGGAGTCTGTACGGGATCCACTTCGACCGGAGAGAGGTCTGGGCCGTCAGCCTCTTCGGACTCCACCTGTGTTACTGATTCAGCTGGATTGCTCTCGGTTTCCGGGGCGGTCTCAGTAGGTCTTTGTTCGCTGTCAGCTACGTCTCCTCCAGTCTCATCCACCAGTGCCGAGGCCTCAGTAACAGCCTCTTGTCGACGGATCACCAGGTTACGGATAACGGCATCACTGAACTTGAACATATTCGCCATTTCATCCATCGTTGGCTGATCTATTTCAATGTTCATCAAAACATAGTGAGCCTTATGCACTTTGCCGATGGTATAAGCCAGTGGACGTCGGCCCCAGTCCTCGCAACGATGAATCTGGCCACCGTTCCCTTCGATAAGGCCGCGATATTTTTCGACCATCGCGGGCACCTGCTCGCTCTGATCTGGATGCACAAGAAACACGACTTCGTAGTGTCGCATGAGTATTCTCCCTTCGGGTTGGAGCCTCCCAATATTTTGCGGTGAGGCAAGGAGTGCGCGTTTATCAGCGCTGAAGGCGCGTGATTCTATCCGTCAAAGGGTTATCAGGCAAGCAAGATTAGACTCGGATACGGGCCGAGCGACCTACTTTACCCGGTTCTTGATCAATTCATCTACCACCGCTGGCTCTGCCAGGGTCGATGTATCACCCAGATTTTCGAGCTCATTCGCTGCTATTTTGCGTAGGATACGGCGCATGATCTTTCCCGATCGGGTTTTAGGCAGCCCCGGCGCCCATTGGATGATATCTGGACTTGCAATCGGGCCAATCTCCTTGCGTACCTGGGCTATGAGCCCCCGGCGAAGCTCCTCACTCGGTGTTACGCCGACCATAGGAGTGACATACGCGTAAATCCCTTGTCCCTTGATCTCATGGGGATATCCGACAACGGCAGCCTCTGCAACCTGCTCATGCGAAACCAGGGCACTTTCTACCTCGGCGGTTCCCATGCGGTGTCCGGAAACATTGATGACATCGTCCACGCGACCCGTGATCCAATAATAGCCGTCGTCGTCGCGGCGGGCTCCATCACCAGTAGTGTAATAACCTGGGTACGCTGAAAAGTAAGTCTGAATAAACCGCTCGTGATCGCCGTAGACTGTACGCATCTGTCCAGGCCAGGAGCCCGTGATCACCAGGTTGCCCTCGGCCGCACCTTCGAGAACCTGGCCGTTTGCACTCAACAAGGCAGGTTCGATTCCGAAAAATGGCCGTGTGGCCGATCCCGGTTTAAGGTCGGTCGCCCCCGGCAACGGGGTAATCAGAATTCCACCCGTTTCTGTCTGCCACCAGGTATCAACAACGGGGCAACGCCCATCGCCAACGGTATTGAAATACCACTCCCATGCCTCTGGATTAATCGGCTCTCCTACCGTTCCCAACAGTTTGAGACTGGCGCGACTGGTCGAATCAACCGGTTGATTGCCTTGCCCCATCAATGCCCGGATCGCAGTGGGCGCGGTGTAGAAGATATTCACCTGGTGTTTATCTACCACTTGCCAGAAACGCGAGGCATCCGGATAGGTGGGCACCCCCTCGAACATCAACGTTATCGCTCCATTGGCCAGGGGCCCATAGAGGATATAGCTGTGTCCCGTGATCCAGCCAACGTCAGCGGTACACCAGTACACATCAC
>CBFIBN010000060.1:0-10919 GCA_965660775.1 Arenicellales bacterium
ACCTCGTGGTAAAAGGTAAGTCGCGCAGGGGATGATCGGCGCGCGACTCATCCGGGCGAGGCGTCCCAGCACGGGCCAGGTAGCTGTGGGTATCCCGAAAAATGGTGCAAAAACAGCTCGACGGGCCCCGGGATCCTGGTCCGGAAGGTAATAGCAGGCTTCGCCGGCGCGAACCGCGCGAACCATACGTTTGAGATCGTTTTTACGCTCAAATAGACGGGCACCGAAGCGCTCACGTGCTCGGAGCATGTAGCGGTCGAAGACGGGATTACGGGTTCGCTGGTAGACACTGACTCCGCGATAACGCAAAGACAGGTAGACACCGCCCAGTTCCAGGGCAAGAAAGTGGGGCGCAAGGATAATGACACCCTGACCGGTGGCAAGAATTTCATCTAACACCTCTGGGTTGCGGATGCGGACATTTTGCATCAGCTGCTCAGGCGAAGCCCACCAGACATAGCCCGTATAAAGGAGCATTCGCGCCGTATTGCGAAGGTTCTCCCGGGCCATTGTGGTTATCTCATCTTCAGACCTTTCGGGAAAACAAAGTGCAAGGTTGCGCTCAGCGATACGTCGACGTGAAGGGATTGCCATTCGCAGCAGGTCGCCCAGGAGCGTACCAACATGGTACAGCAATGGCAAAGGCACTTTGCTGAGAAGACGCAGCAGTCCCAGCGTGACCCAACTGCCCGCATATTTGGGGTGGAACGGGCTGCGGACTCGTTTTTTCACAACGAACTTGCCGGCGTGTGCAAGCCTTTGAAGTGATCAGCCGGCTGGATTTTCTGGGTGGAGGAATATAAGGACATGAGTATCGCTAGATAACAAATTTGAATGATCCCAGCCAAGAGAATAAGGCACCCTGTGATATAGTGAAACCAGTCGTTAGCGCAGTATTTTGTCAAGAGAGTAGGCGCTGCGCAGATCACGTTCCGGGAGGTTTTTTGACTGAGACTATTGTACTCACCGCAGAGATGATAGCGGTGATGGGGATATTGGGTCTCACGATTTTCCTCTTTGCCTTTGAGATTGTCCGGGTCGATGTCGCGGCTATTGCGATCATGGTCTTGTTGGGTCTTACGACTATGGTTCCCGGGCACGATGGGCTGGTGCCTATTGCTCATCTTTTCGACGGCTTCTCCAGTAACGCGGTTATTTCAATTATTGCCGTGATGATTATTGGTGCCGGGCTGGACAAGACCGGCATTATGAGTCAGGTGGCCGGGAAGATTCTCAAGTACGGTGGGCGCACAGAGAGTCGAATTATCACCATTATTTCGGCGACGGTCGGGATCATATCGAGTTTTATGCAGAACATTGGGGCCGCGGCTCTATTTTTGCCGGTGGTTACCCGTATAGCGAGAAGGGGAAATTTACCGATCTCTCGCCTGCTGATGCCGATGGGGTTCTGTGCGATTCTAGGCGGCACCATCACCATGGTCGGCTCCAGCCCGCTGATTCTCCTCAACGATCTGATCGAAACCTCCAATCGAAACTTGCCCGCATCGGTGGAGCCAATGCAGGCCTTTTCGCTATTCTCTGTTGCCCCGGTCGGCATCGTAATGCTGATGTGTGGAATTTTGTACTTTGTCTTTCTTGGTCGCCTGGTGCTGCCGGTGGTTAAGGATAAGCCTCAGGAATCAGGGAGTACTCTGCATTACTTTTCCGAGGTGTACGGGATAGCCGGAGAAGTCTACGAGGCTCGAGTCACGCTGGATAGCCCGTTAGCCGGAACAATGGTGTCTGATATCGACAGTGCCGGGCGCGGAGGCTGGATCGTTGCGGTGCGAAGTGGCGATGAATTCACCGTGGCTCCCTCAGGGGATACCGAACTGTGGGTTGGAACCGATATTGCGATCATGGGGCCACTCGCGTCAGTTCAGGAATTCTGTACTGAGAACGCTCTCGAACTGCGCAAGGAAATGGATGTATTCTCGGAAATACTGAGTCCAACCGCAGCCGGAATCGTAGAGGTTGTCATTCGGCCTGACTCCAACCTTATAGGCAAGACCTTGCGTGAGATAGGGGTGCGTCAGCGTTATGGCGCAACGGTGCTGGCCATTTTCCGAATAGACGAGGTGATCGACAGCGACTTGCCGGAGTTTGTCCTGCAGGCCGGCGACACCCTCGTCCTGCATTGCCGGTGGCGGGATATTGCACCCATCGCTGAGAACAACGATTTCGCGGTGGTCACCGATTTTCCGCGTGACGACACCCGGCCGCACAAGTTGCCTTTTGCGGCCGGCTTTTTCCTGTTGGCACTTGGTCTGATCCTGTTCAGCGATATAAGGCTTTCGGTTGCGCTAATGACCGGAGCGGTGGGGATGATTATCAGCGGTGTGATCCGCATAGACGAGGCTTACCAGTCGATTGGATGGCAGAGTGTTTTTCTGCTCGCAAGTTTGATCCCATTAGGGCTCGCAGTGGAAAACACCGGCACTGCAGCGTGGATAGCCCAGCAAACGCTGATTCTCATGGGCGACGTACCGGGATGGGTGCTGCAATCCAGTATTGCTGTACTGGCAACGATCTTCACTTTGCTGATGTCTAATGTGGGAGCTACTGTGCTGTTGGTTCCGTTGGCCGTTAACATTGCAATCGGCGCAGGTGCCGATCCTGCAATGTTTGCTTTAACCGTGGCGCTGGCGACCTCTAACTCGTTCCTGATCCCCACTCATCAGGTGAATGCGTTGATCATGGGTCCAGGCGGATATCGGGTTATTGATTTCATGCGGGCAGGCGGAATCATGACGGTTCTCTTTCTGGTCGTCATGATGTTGATGCTAAATCTTATTTTCTGAAGTCTTCTCTAACTGCCGGGTTTTTCGGGCCCGCCATGCAAGTGCAGTTTTTCCCAACGCAGCATTGCCTGTTTTCGAGGCGAACCCCAACGGTACTGGCCCGTTTCGCCGTTTGCCCTGATCACCCTGTGACAAGGGATCAAAAATGAGACCGGGTTTCGCCCTACCGCGGTGCCAACGGCACGACTCGCCTGTGGGGCTTTGACCGATTTGGCGAGATCGCCGTAGCTGGCCGTTGCGCCGAGCGGAATGCCAAGCAGGGCGCGCCAGACACGAAGCTGGAATTCGCTGCCTTGCACCAGCACGGGCAAGCGGTCGTTGGGCAAAGTACCTGCGCCTGGGAATATTTTCTTTACATATCCGCCGGTGAGCCCCTGTGACTGGCGAAAGGTAGATTCTCCCCAGGTTTGCTCCATCTGTGCGGTGTCCACGTCGCTCTTGGATTCCCCAAAGGACAGCCAGCAGATACCACGCTCAGCTACTCCGATCAGACAGATTCCAAAAGGGGTTGGATGGACACCATAAGATATATCCATCTGTCGACCGTGACTTCGGTATTGCGCTGGGGTCATCCCTTGTAATGTGACAAAAAGATCGTGCAACCGGCCCGGACCGGACAGGCCGACCTCGAGTGCCGTATCCAGCAGACTCCGGCCTTTGCGAAGCTCTCGCTGGGCGTTGTTAAGGGTGAGATTCTGCAGAAATCGCTTAGGGCTTATACCAACCCATCGTCTAAATAGGCGCTGGAAGTGGTAGGGGCTTAATCCAACGGCAGCAGCGGTCTGGGCCAGGCTGGGCTGATCCTCAAAATGCTTTTCCAGATAAGTGAGCGCCCGAGCGGCGCGTTCGTAATCAGACATGGTTTGGGTACTCGGCTAGCCCTCAACCTAAGAATAGGCATGCCGATAAATTACCGCAACCCGAATCTTTCGCCTATCCCTGGGTCAGGCCGCGCCATTGGGAGTTCAGTCAGGAATTTGAGTCGTCTCATCAACCTTAAGCCGGGTTCGACCGGCAAGACTTGGCTTTGCTAGACTCGGACAGCAGAAGGATCGGTAGGCATTAAGGCGGGGCGTCTCGAGTCCGCTGCCCGTAAACGTCAACCTGGGTTGATTTAACTAAAGGAGCACCTATGAGCCGCGAACTACCTGAGCAGGCACAGGTCGTTATTATTGGCGGAGGCATTATCGGATGTAGCGTGGCCTACCATCTTGCGGAACTGGGCAGGACCGATGTGGTACTGCTTGAGCGTAAATCGCTCACCAGTGGCACGACCTGGCACGCGGCAGGACTGGTAGGACAGTTGCGGGCCACTCACAACCTGACGCGTTTAGCGCAATACACGACCGAACTGTATGAGAACCTGGAGCAAGTCACGGGTCAGGCAACCGGGTTCCGCCAGACCGGCTCGTTAAGTCTGGCAACGGATACCGAGCGTTTTGAGGAGCTAAAGCGTGGCGCCTCAATGGCCAGCTGCTTTGGCCTGGAAGTCGAAGTGATCTCTCCAGCTGAGGCTCAAGAACTCTACCCCATCATGTCCATTGATGGCCTGGTCGGAGCGGTGTACTTGCCTCGGGACGGGCAGACCAATCCGACCGACACGACCCAGGCATTAGCCCGTGGGGCACGGAATAAAGGCGTTCGGATCTTCGAACAAACCCGCGTTAACGCTCTTGAAAAAAAATCGGGCCGGGTCACTGCTGTCATCACAGACAAGGGCCGTATCGCTTGCGAAACGGTCGTGAATTGTGCGGGCATGTGGGGCCGGGAAGTCGGGCAGATGTGCGGGGTCTCTGTGCCGCTTCATGCGGCGGAGCATTTCTATGTGGTGACCGAACCGATTCCCGATCTTCCCCGTAACCTGCCGGTAGTCAGAGAGCCTTCGGTCTGCAACTACTACAAAGAAGATGCCGGAAAACTGTTGATCGGAATGTTTGAGCCCGTGGCAAAACCCTGGGGCATGGATGGCATCCCGGATAGTTTCGAATTCGAAACCTTGCCTGAGGATGTGGCGCATATTGAGGAGCACCTGGGTTGCGCGATTGAGCGGATCCCGATGTTAGGCAATGCGGGAATAAAGATATTTTTCAACGGACCGGAGAGTTTTACCCCGGATGACAGGTATCTTCTTGGGCCAGACCCAAAGGTCCCCAATTTCTTTGTCGCAGCCGGTTTTAACTCAATCGGTATTCAATCTGCCGGGGGTGCCGGAAAAGTGTTGGCCGAATGGATTATCAATGATCAGCCGCCAATGGATCTATGGGATGTTGACATTCGGCGGATGATGCCTTTTCAGATCAACCAAAAGTATCTGCACGATCGAACGGTAGAAGCACTGGGTCTGCTGTACGCAATGCACTGGCCGTTTCGACAGCCTGAAAGTGCCCGGGGGGTGCGTACCTCACCATTACATCTGCGACTGGAGGAGCGGGGCGCTTGTTTTGGCGAGACGGCGGGTTGGGAGCGTGCGAACTGGTTCGCGCCAGCCGGCGTGTCACCCACCTACGAATACAGTTACGGCCGGCAGAACTGGTTTGAGCATTCTGCGTCGGAGCATCTAGCGGTTAGGGAAAACGTCGGTTTTTTTGATATGACCTCGTTCGGTAAGTTTCTACTGCAGGGCGCTGACGCGTCCGCGGTGCTCGACCGGGTGTCGGCTAACCGTATGGACGTCGAGCCGGGGCGGGTGGTTTATACCCAGTGGCTGAACGATCAGGGAGGCATAGAGGCTGATCTGACAGTCACCCGGTTGTCAGAGACCGAGTTTCTGGTGGTCACGGCCGCGGCGTCACAGATGCGGGATTTTCATTGGCTTCGCAGCAGTATCCGCTCCGACGAGCGTGCCTGGGTCAGCGATATGACTGCGGGCTATGCGGTCATCAGCCTGATGGGACCTCGGTCAAGGGAATTATTACAGTCCCTGACTCCGGCAGATTTGTCTAATGAGGCGTTTTTGTTTGGCACCTCCAAGGAGATCGAAATGGGGTATGCACTGGTGCGGGCGACACGAATCTCCTACGTTGGCGAACTCGGGTGGGAGATATACATTCCCAGTGATTTTGCACTTGGCGTGTTTGATGTCCTGGCCGGCGCTGGACATGCCATTGACTTGCGTCCGGCCGGATTGCACGCCCTTAATAGTCTCAGAATTGAGAAAGCTTACCGGCACTGGGGTCACGATATCTCGCCCGACGATACGCCGCTTGAAGCGGGCCTGCGTTTCGCAGTGGATTTCGACAAACCTAATGGTTTTCGCGGGCGAGATGCGCTGTTACGTGCCTCCGAGCAGCCACCTAAAAGGCGACTGATACAGTTCTTGTTACAGGATCCCCAGCCCATGCTTTATCACGAAGAACCTATCTGGTGTGATGGCAAACGGGTCGGTAGCACAACTTCAGGTATGTACGGACATTCACTGGGCGGCTGTGTCGGTCTGGGTTACATAGAGGCTAGTGAACCCATCAATCAAGGATTTATTGATGGCAGCGCCTGGGAGATAGAGGTGGCGGGAGAGCGGGTCCCGGCAACGGCGAGTTTGCGCCCACTGTATGATCCAGACTCGAGTCGCGTCCGGATGTAACACGTAAGTTATGACTCTCGAACTTTTCCGCAAGGATGCTTACCGAATCGAATGTATGGCCTCGGTCCAAAGGGTCTGCAACTCAGGCGTTGTACTCGATCAGAGTGTTTTTTATTGCCAGGGAGGCGGGCAGCCCGGGGATACCGGGATGCTCGTTTGCAAAGACGGCCGGCAGATCCGAGTCATTGACACCTGCGTGGATCGTGATTCGGGTGCGCAGCTGCATATTCTGGGTGACGGTGAAAAACCCCCTGAACCGGGCCAGATGATTACAGCAAGGATAGACTGGGACCGGCGCCACCGTATGATGCGAATGCACAGTTGCATGCACATGCTGTGCGCCCTGGTTGACGCTCCGGTGACAGGGGGATCTATTGCCGATGGCAGGGGGCGCCTAGATTTTGATCTGCCCGAGCCGCTGGATAAATTGAAACTGACCGATCAGCTAAACGCAATCATCCGAGAAGACCACCCGATGCGTCTTAGCTGGATTACAGATGAGGAGCTCGACCAGCAACCGGATCTGGTGAAAACAATGTCGGTTGGTCCTCCGCGAGGAGTTGGGAGTATCCGGCTGGTCGAGTTTGAAGGGGTGGATCTTCAGCCCTGTGGTGGTACGCACGTGTCGCGTTCAGGCGAGATAGGGCCAGTGATAATTCAAAAGATTGAAAAAAAGGGCAAACAGAACCGTCGAGTCATTGTGCGGTTTGCAGACCCCGGGGAAGTCGTCTGAACCATTGCATTGGGAGAGTCCACCCCGAGGCGGTCAGCTGTCAGACGTTTGAATCGGGAACTGCCGCTTTTTTCTGGGTAATAAATTCGCGCAATGCTTCGTCTATGCCTTCATCAATAGGCGGGCGCTCGTAATCGGCGAGCATTTTTTTCCAGGTCCGATTGGCTCTTTGGGCTGCGTCCAGGCTCCCTTCGGCCTGCCATTGCTCAAAACTGTTGTTATCTGCTGTCGTCGATCGATAAAAAGCCGTCTCAAAATTGGCCTGGGTATGAGCACAGCCGAGAAAATGGTTTCCTGGCCCCACCTCGGCCAGTGCATCCATTGCCTGCCCATTAACCGAATCGTCCACGCCCGAAAGGAATACCTCAATCATGGCGGCCTGGTCGGCATCGAGTATGAACTTCTCATAACCCATCGCCAGACCGCCTTCAAGCCAGCCGGCCGTGTGCAGCATGAAATGGACTCCGGCGAGCATAGCGCTTTGGAGGGTATTGGCCGATTCGTAGGCGGCCTGGGCATCGGGTATTTTTGACGCACATAGCCCCCCGCCGCTGCGGAACGGTACGCCGAGGCGGCGGGCAAGGGCGGCGCAGATGAAAATCACCATCGAGGGCTCGGGAGTACCAAAGGTAGGTGCCCCGGATTGCATCGAAACCGCGCTGGAAAAAGTGCCAAAGATCACGGGAGTCCCGGGCCGAATTAGTTGAGTAAAGCAGATGCCGGCCATCGCCTCCGCCAGAATCTGGGTACAGGTTCCAACTACGGTTACTGGCGACATGGCACCGGCCAAGATGAATGGTGAGATCACTGTGGCCTGGTTATTCTGGGCGTAGACGCGCGCGGCCCCGAGCATCGTCGCATCGAAGGTCAGGGGCGAGTTGGCATTAATCAGACTGGTGATGACGCAGTTCTGATCTACGAAGTCGTCACCAAATACAATCTTGGCCATATCGACGGTATCCTGGGCCCGTGAGGGTTCGGTTACCGAGCCCATAAAAGGTTTGTCCGATAACCGTAGATGGCTATAGATCATATCGAGGTGACGCTTATTGACCGGGATATCAACCGGCTCGCAAAGTGTGCCTCCGGAGTGATGTAGTGAGGGACTGAGGTAGGTCAGGCGGGTAAAGTTCTCAAAATCGGCAAGCGTAGCGTAGCGCCGACCGCGGTCCAGATCGTGTACGAAGGGTGGGCCGTATGCCGGAACCAGCACACAGTGATCGCCCCCAATACGAACGCTGCGTTCCGGATTGCGGGCATGCTGGGTGTATTCTTTTGGCGCACTGGATTGGATCAGTTGTCGGCACATCCCCCTGGGAAAACGAACTCGCTCGCCCTCAATAGACGCTCCTGCCTCTTTAAAGCGTGCGAGCGCATCGGCATCATCACGAAATTCGACACCGATGGTCTCTAGCACTGTCTCTGCGTTTCCCTCTATCAGATTCAGTAACTCTTCGCTGGCAAGTTCAAACACCGGTGCCCGTCGGTTAATGTAAGGTTTAACGGGGCGGACGTTTTTCTCTCTTTGAGCCCTGCGCTCGGCTCGGGCGCTGCCGCGGGAATGGCTGCGTTTTCTTTCGGTCATTTGGGTGGTTGGCTGTAGCAGAAGGCCTAATTATCAGCGCAGCGTGCCAACGGGGTTGATTAGGCAACGACCAGAACATAGCCCCTCACGCCACATTCGCCCGCCCCGGGGGCACACCGCGGCTTTGGACCATTGTCGGTGTCGTCAAACCTTTGCTGCATTGGGTATTGTCAGTGCCTTGCAAACCCCTAGACGGCGAGTGCATCCGAAAATAGAATACCGCGCGTGCTGTCTGCTGGCCGGTTTTCCCACCGGGTGTGCTGATCTCCTGCCTGATTTGTGATCAGGTAGGGTGAACAACTCGGAATTTAAGAGAAGCAATAACTATGAAAGTACTTGTACCGATTAAACGTGTCATCGATGCCAACATTAAAGTGCGGGTCAAGGCGGACGAAAGTGGCGTGGAATTGAACAACGTTAAAATGGCGATGAACCCCTTTTGTGAGATCGCAGTCGAAGAAGCTATTCGGCTCCGTGAGTCGGGACACGTTGAAGAGATTATTGTGGTTACTGTGGGGCCAACCCAGAGTCAGGAAACTTTGCGCACTGGGCTGGCAATGGGGGCGGACCGCGCGATCCTGGTTGAGGCAGACCCGGCACCTGAGCCGCTGGCCGTGGCCAAGTTGCTTAAGGCAATTGTCGACAAGGAGACCCCCGGTCTGGTGTTGCTTGGAAAGCAGGCTATCGATGGCGATAACAATCAGACCGGGCAAATGTTGTCAGGTTTGCTGGGGTGGTCGATTGGGACCTTTGTCTCCCGCCTTCAAGTTGAAGATGCGGTAGTGCGTGTCACACGCGAAGTGGATGGCGGCCTGGAGAATATTGAATTGGTTCAGCCGGCGATCGTTACAGTCGACCTTCGCCTTAATGAGCCACGCTACGCTTCATTGCCCAATATTATGAAAGCCAAAAAGAAGCCTCTGGATACGTTCACCCCTGAGGCCCTTGGGGTCGATGTGAGCCCACGTATTGAAACTATCAAGGTAATTGATCCGCCGACCCGTGCGGCCGGAACCCGCGTGACGAGTGCCGCGGAATTGGTGGATAAACTTCGCAACGAAGCAAAGGTGATTTGATGAGCATTCTGGTTATTGCAGAACATGACAACATGAGTCTGCGCCCTGCAACTCTGAATACGGTGAGTGCAGCTGTTGTCTTGGGTGGCGAGATAGACCTTCTGGTCGCCGGTGCGAACTGCCAGGGTGCGGCAGACGAAGCAGCTACGGTCGATGGGGTGTCACGGGTTCTGATGGCTGATGACCCGGCCCTAGCCGATGGCCTGGCGGAAAACCTGGCACCATTAGTTGAGAGTATTGCCCGGGACTACTCCCATGTGCTGGCGCCTGCTACGACCTATGGGAAAAATCTGCTTCCTCGGACTGCGGCTCTACTGGATGTTCAGCAGATCTCTGACATTAGCGCAATAGAGAGCCCGGATACTTTTGTAAGGCCCATTTACGCAGGCAATGCCTTGGCGACTGTGCGTTCCCTGGATGCGGTAAAGCTAATTACGGTTCGTACCACCGCGTTCGACCCGGCGGGGCAATCCAGTGCTGCGCCGATTGAGATGATATCGGGAAGCCAGGAGACTGGGTTGTCGAAATTTGTCGGCGAGGAATTGACTCGCTCGGAGCGACCTGAACTGACAACAGCCGATATCGTCGTGTCCGGCGGCAGAGGGATGCAAAGTTCAGAGAACTTTGCGATGCTGGAAAGTTTGGCCGACAAGTTAGGAGCTGCCGTTGGCGCATCACGAGCCGCTGTTGATGCCGGGTATGTCCCTAATGACTACCAGGTCGGCCAGACCGGGAAGGTCGTTGCCCCGGACCTTTATATCGCTGTGGGAATTTCGGGTGCTATTCAACACCTTGCGGGGATGAAAGACTCAAAAGTCATAGTCGCGATCAACAAGGATGAGGAAGCGCCGATCTTCCAGGTAGCGGATTACGGCTGGGTCGCAGATTTATTTGAAGCGATTCCACAGCTTGAAGAAGCATTGGATTCGCCGTCGTCATGAGGAAATAAGATACCCCGGCTGGGCCGGGGTATCAGCCGTGGTGACGATCCTTCCGGGGATCGAGGTTCATCTTCATCCCCGGCGTACTTCCTTGTACTGTACGGTTCTCTCACAACGACAACCTAAGTATTAACTGCCAGGATCAGCCTGGTCTGTGAATAATGTCACGACCGCTCCGCATGGCAGCCGACGTTGATCAATTA
>CBFIBN010000061.1:0-10877 GCA_965660775.1 Arenicellales bacterium
AACGAAGAAGAAAGCCACTAAGAAGAAAGCGGCCCGGCGGCGCTGATTGAAAAACCCTGCCCTATGAAACGGGCGGACCAAAAAGGCGACGGCTCACACCGTCGCCTTTTTTTATCGCTGCGCCGCGCCGCGGTAGCGACGACCTAATACGGCGGTCACCCGATAAGCCCAGTCAATCTCGCCGCGGGACTGGGTTCTGGGAAATGACAGATTCACCATAAAATCACGGGCCTCGCCAGGGGGCACGGCCAGTACCAAACGCGGTGAATCTGTACCTAGCACCTGACAATCTCGGATCCCGCCTTGATCGGATGGGTGGCAATCGCGTAACTGGACCTCAAGGACAACTTCCACAATCTGTGCATGGCTGGCCTGATTCGCAAGACGACCGGAAAGATCAAAGCTACCAGCATAACCCGGTTTAAAATGCACCCTCGAGAGCAGCACATCGCCAGGTGATATCAATGCAGATCCGCGCTCTTTTTCCCCGGAGTTCAACTGCAACATAAGAATCGCGCCGGCCAAAAGAGCCGCAAACAACCCAAAGGCCGTTCGCGGATGACGTCCCGCGACTGCTATAAGCGCCAACGCAATGATGCCAAGTAACAACCAGTGCATTTATAGTGAACTTATTTGCCAACGAATGGTATATATAACATCATTGTTGCAGCCTCGACGTATGACGCTGTCCCGCGTGAACCTTTAAGAAAGCCACTGATGGAAAACACTAATAGCCTGGCATCTGTTGGGGCCAATATTCCCGGACTCGCCGCACGAGCCCGGGCAGCAGTACAGCCCCCACTCAGCGCGAACGAGCAGTCCTTGTTGAAACAGGAAATCACCGCTCTGCTCAGTGAGCAAAACGCAGTACTGGTCGCGCACTACTACGTCAACAGCGAGTTGCAGGATCTTGCGGAAGCAACCGGCGGCTATGTGGCTGACTCCCTGGAGATGGCGCGTCTCGGGCTGGAGCATCCTGCAAGCACCGTGGTGGTCGCCGGAGTACGGTTTATGGGGGAGACAGCAAAAATCCTGAGTCCCGAAAAACGGATCCTTCTGGTGGAGCCGTCAGCCGAATGTTCGTTGGATCTGAACTGCCCCTTTGAGGATTTTTCGACCTTTTGCGATCAGCACCCGAAGCGGACTGTCGTGGTCTATGCCAATACCAGTGCGGCAGTAAAGGCCCGCGCTGACTGGGTAGTTACCTCCTCGATTGCGCTGGAGTTGATCCGGGATCTGACAACACAGGGTGAAAAACTGATCTGGGCGCCGGACAAATACCTGGGTGACTACATCCAGAAACAGACCGATGCCGACATGCTGCTATGGCACGCCAGCTGTATCGTGCATGAAGAATTCAAGGGTGAGGTGCTTGTCAACCTTAAGACCCAATACCCCGACGCCAAAGTGCTAGTACACCCGGAATCGCCGCCATCGGTGATCGCACTGGCTGATGTCGTAGGCTCAACCGGTCAGTTAATCCAGGCCGTCCAAGATCTCGAGGCAACACTTTTTATTGTGGCGACAGAAGAGGGTATTCTGCACAAAATGCGCCAAAGTGCCCCTGGCAAGCGCTTTCTGGAAGCGCCTACCGCGGGGGCAGGTGCCACTTGCGAAAGTTGCGCCCATTGCCCGTGGATGAAAATGAATGATCTATCGCGCCTGGCAGAAGCGTTGCGTCACGGAACGGGTGAGGTAGTACTCGACGAATCAGTACGAGCACAGGCCGCAATTCCTATCCAACGCATGATAGCGTACGGTCGTAAACACTCTGGAGCGCGCTGACTCACCAATGCGTTACCAACGCGGCTTGCTTCCTGGCGCTACTGAGCGTGTCGGTATACTGCTGGTTAATCTGGGTACGCCCGATGCACCGACCACAAAAGCGGTTCGCCGTTACCTCGCCGAATTCTTGCACGATCACCGAGTGATCGAACTCAGCCGTTGGCTGTGGTGTCCGGTCCTGCATGGGGGTATTTTACGGCTGCGACCTCAGCGCAGTGCGGCTGCCTACCAAAAAATATGGCGCGAGGACGGCTCACCTCTGATGGCGTTGTCGCGGCGCATTGCCGAGGAGCTCGACCAACTGCTCAGGCATCGCCATGGCGATGCAGTAAAGGTCGCACTGGCCATGCGCTACGGCCAGCCCTCGATCCATGCCACACTGAATGAATTGGTGGCAGCGGGTGTTGAGCGAATCGTGGTATTGCCACTTTACCCACAGTTCTCCTGCAGCACGACCGCTTCAGTTTATGACGCGGTTACCCGAACTCTTGGAAAGTGGCGCGACCTTCCAGCACTACACCTGATACGAGACTATCACCTCGACGAAGGCTATTTAGATGCACTGACAGCCTCGGTCCGCGAGCACTGGTCGAACCACCCTCAGGCAGAAAAACTGGTGATTTCCTTTCATGGCACGCCGCAACGGTATGCTGACCAAGGCGATCCCTACCGGTCCCAGTGCGAGGCTACCGCCATAGCGCTGTCACGCCGTCTTAAACTGAATCCTGATCAATGGGTGCTGTCATTCCAGTCACGCTTTGGCCGAACACCGTGGTTGACCCCCTATACCGACCAGACTTTGACCGAGTTAGCAAAGGCAGGTATACCCAGCGTTGATATTATCTGCCCGGGCTTTGCTGCAGACTGCCTGGAAACGCTTGAGGAAATCGTACAAACAAACTCTGAAATATTCCACCAGGCTGGTGGCCAAGATTTTTCCTACATCGCCTGTCTGAATGACCGCGTTGATCACATAAAGGCGCTTGCTGCCATTGCCGAACGTACGGCGGGCAGCTGGCTGACACACAGCACCTGAGCTGAACACCGCCGGCAGACGGTCTTTAACGGTTGCCTGAGCGCAGGGCGCTGATGACCGGTGCAGTCTGTGGCCGATGCTGGTGCCAGATCCAGAAGGATTCAGCAGCCTGCTCCACTAACATACCCAAGCCGTCAACCGCGCGAGCTGCACCGGCATCCCTGGCCCAGTGCATAAAAGGCGTCGGCTGATCAGCATAAGCCAAATCATAGGCAAGCGCGCCGTTGGCAAAAATCCCATTCGGCAGATCAGGTACCTCACCCATCAGACTCGCCGCGGTAGCATTGATGACCAGATCAAAGGCGTCCGATGATAAATCTTCTAAGTGGCAGGCGGTACTACCGATCGGCGAGGCGAATGCGGCTAACAACTCCCGAGCCCGCGATAAAGTGCGGTTGGCAATTACGAGTTCGCCGAGGCCGCTATCAAGCAAGGGTTGAAAAATACCTCGGGCAGCGCCACCGGCCCCCACCACCAACACGCGAGCGCCTGCGCACGAAACCCCCAGGTTTTTCTGAATATCACGCACCAATCCCACGCCATCCGTGTTGTCTCCGTGAATCACATCGCCAGCAGAGAAAGACAAGGTATTAACAGCCTGTGCTAGCTGGGCGCGATCAGTCAGTTTATCTGCCAGACGCCATGCCGCCTGTTTGAACGGCGCCGTGACGTTGGCGCCAGCAATGCCGCCGGCGCGGATGTTGCGAACCCCTTGCTCGAAAGTCCCAGGATCCAGAGCAATAGCCTCATAGGAAAGCGATACACCGCACTGTCGAGCAAAATCCTGGTGAATTTGTGGCGACTTGCTGTGTGCGACCGGATGGCCAACTACAGCAAAACAGCGTTTTTGCTTGTGAAAATCAAAAAGATCGGTCATCGTTTTAGCCAAAGCGTGCCGCCCGCACCGGCGGTACAAAGCACGCTATAGTCGCGCATTCAGCCTTGAGCATACCGCACTGTGACTCAAAACCCATGGAGCCAAGTGAAATGACAGCCTCACCGGGTGCCGTAATCGAATCATTTGACCGAGTCCGGGTCATCGACTCCCATACCGGTGGGGAGCCCACTCGCCTCGTCATCGACGGCGGGCCGGATCTGGGCACGGGGAGTCTTGCCCAGCGCCGCGAAGCCTTTCGAGACCAATACGATTCCTTTCGCCGAGCAGTCGTGAACGAGCCGCGAGGAAGCGATGTCTGGGTTGGCGGCCTCCTTTGCCAACCGGATCACACTGAGGCCGTCACAGGGGTGATTTTTTTCAATAATATCGGGGTGTTAAATATGTGTGGCCATGGCACTATCGGCCTCGCTGTCACCCTGGCTTATCTGGGCAAACTGACCCCGGGGGCTCATTTGATCGATACGCCGGTTGGCGCTGTAACCGCAACCCTGCACGAGGGTAACCGAGTTACCGTGACCAATGTGCCCAGTTACCGTTTCCGGGCTGACGTGGTGTTGAACCTGGGCGGCAACGTCACCATTCGCGGCGATATTGCCTGGGGTGGGAACTGGTTTTTTCTGGTCAAGGAACATGGCGAAAGAGTGCACTTTGACAACATTGCACGCCTAACCGAAGTCGCCGAGTCAATCCGTAACGCCTTAATACATGAAAACATTAGCGGTGAGAACGGCGGTGAAATTGATCACATTGAACTGTTTGGGCCCGCCGATGATCAGGCAGACAGTCGGAGCTTCGTACTCTGTCCTGGGGGCGCCTATGATCGCTCGCCCTGTGGCACCGGTACCAGTGCCAAACTCGCCTGCCTGATGGCTGACGGCACCCTTGCACCAGGTGAGACATGGCGCCAGCAAAGCATTGTGGGGAGCGTTTTTGAGGCACGCGGCGAATGGGACAATGACCGGGTCATACCCCATATCACGGGTTCTGCACATATTAATGCTGAGGCGACTCTTATCTTCGATCCCACCGATCCTTTCCGGATGGGTATAACCTCCTGACCATACCGGAGCGCCTGTCGGTGAGAGCCGTGCCGCCAACGCAGCTATGGGTTCCGCGCCCACACTAATCCAAACGGCGGTTGACGAGCTACCAGCGACCTTGCGCGCACTGGTCAGCGCTCATCTTTCGCGTCTGGGCAACCCCTACGACAAAAACGAATGGGTCACAGCGCCTGAACTAGGCTGGACTTCACTGCCCAAAGTACTGGCTGGCAGTGACTTCATTGCCCGCGCCCTGGCGAGCGAGCCCCGGTTGCTAACGCAACTGACTTCGCCGGGCACCATTGCCAAATCACGACAACCCGGCGAACTGCACCACCAGATAGGAGCCATCTCGGGTGACCGCGAAACCGTGGCATCTACATTGCGCCAGTTGCGGCAACAGGAAATCGTACGCATTGGTTGGCGTGATCTGGCGGGGCTTGCACCACTGAGTGAGGTACTGCGCACCTTGTCGGAGTTAGCGGATGCGGCCATTGATTGCGCATTGACCTGCGCTCATAACGAGGTTCGCGAACGATTCGGGGAGCCGATCGGCGTGCAAAGCGGCAAACCGGTTCAGCTCACCATTCTTGCCCTGGGCAAACTCGGAGGACAGGAACTAAACCTGTCCTCGGATGTGGATCTGGTGTTTGCCTACCGGGAAAGTGGCCAGACTGATGGTCCCAAAAGCATCAGTAACCACGAATTCTTTATTAAGGTTGGACAAATCCTGATCGCCATTCTGGAAAGCCCCTCGGCCGCAGGTATCGTCTTTAGAACCGACATGAGATTGCGCCCCAATGGCGACAGCGGCCCACTGGCCCTGTCCTTCGATGCGATGGATCACTACTTTTTAACCCATGGCCGTGACTGGGAACGCTATGCCCTGATCAAGGCGCGTCCGGTTGCTGGAGATGTCGATGCCGGGGTCATGTTGCTCGACAACCTGCGGCCCTTTGTGTACCGAAAGTATCTGGATTTTGGCGCGTTTGAAGCTATAAGGAAAATGAAAGCACTGATTGAGCGTCAATTGATACGCCAGAACCTGAAAGATAACGTAAAACTTGGGCGCGGCGGTATCCGCGAAATTGAGTTTGCGGTACAAAGCCACCAGCTGATCTATGGCGGGCGCAACCCCGACCTGCAGACGCCAAGCTTCTATACAGCCCTCGCAGCACTGGAAAACGCTGGCGTCCTCGAAGCAGACGACTGCCAAATGCTGCGAGACCACTACGGCTTTTTACGCGCTCTGGAACACCGCCTGCAGATCATGGACGATGCCCAGACCCACACCGTTCCGATCAACTCGCTCGAGCGGGAACGTATTGCCCTGTCTATGAGCTGCAACAGCATAGAGGACTTCAACTCAAAACTGGTTGCCGTCAACGATAGTGTGCACGAGTTGTTCCGGGCAGTATTCCGCCAGGACGGCCGGGGAGAAGATGAAGACAGCGATTCATTGGCTAGTGATCTGTGGCACGCCACGGTGGATACGCAGACGGGCATTGCCCAACTGGCTACGCTGGGATTCACCGAAGCCGAACAAATACACCGGTTACTGGCCAACACCCGGCGCAGCCGCTTTTACCAGTCCTTCTCACGAGAGGGACGCGAACGTCTGGACAAACTGATGCCTGCTGTCCTGCGCGTCTGCGGCCAAGCTGACGATCCGGATACTGCCATCACCCGATTGCTGTTCGTTATCGAGTCGATCGGCCGTCGATCGGCTTACCTGGCCCTGCTTGAAGAAAACCCCCTCGCCCTGAAACAACTGGTGCGCCTGGTGGGGGCTTCCAGTGAGATCAGTCACTGGATTGGGAAACACCCAGTCATACTGGATGAGTTGCTGGATCCGATCGCGGGATTCCAACTCCAGGATCATCATGCGATTGAGGTCGAACTGCGGCGTAAGCTCGATCGCTGTGACCAATCCGACCTCGAGGTCGTCATGGATCTGTTACGTGAATACCGTCAAGGCTACAGTCTGCGCGTCGCCGCAGCCGATATTGCACAACTGATCGATATCGACGTCGTTTCCAAGTCGCTCAGCGCACTAGCCCAAGCGCTGTTATGCCAGGGCCTGACACACGCCATGAGCACGCTCGATCAGGTCGCTGCCCCTGACCAGGTTCCAGACCTTGGCATTATTGCCTACGGCAAACTGGGCAGCGTGGAGCTCGGCTACAACTCTGATCTGGATATCGTATTTGTCTACGATCAACCGAGTGATGAGAACGCGGCCCGAGCCGGAGAAAGGCGTCATTATTTTGGCCGTTTGGCCCGGCGATTGGTGCATATGCTTACCACTCGCACCGCCGCGGGCGAAGTCTACGCGATTGATACGCGATTAAGGCCCAGCGGCCGTTCGGGGACACTGGTCACCCCTTTGCCCGCCTATCATGAATACCTGCGCGACACGGCGTGGACCTGGGAACACCAGGCTCTGGTACGGGCACGGCTGGTGGCCGGCAGCGATACTCTAAAAAGACGTTTTGAAACAGTTCGACGTGACATCTTATGCCAACCCAGAGATGCCACAACGCTCCAGGAGGCGGTCCAAAACATGCGTCAGCGAATGCGGGACAATCGCCCAGCAGTAAAAGAGTCGGCGGTCGATTTCAAACACGGTACGGGCGGGCTGGTAGACATCGAGTTTCTTTGCCAGTACTTGGTACTACGCCATGCAGCAACCGACCCAGAACTTACAACTTTCCGAACTAACACTGCCATCATCAAGCGTCTCGCCGATACACAAAAAATTGAGATCGCAGAGGCCGATACGTTAGCCCAGGTGCTACGGTTGTACCTGGCCCGGGAACATGCACTCAAGCTGAGCCGGCGCCCTGCGCTCGTGGGCGTTGGGGAGTATGCCGCTGAACGCAAAGCGATCAGTGGCTTGTGGCGCAAGTATCTTGATCCCGGGCAGCGCGATGACCGAAGTCCTAATGGTGCGCCGGGGCGTGGCCAGCCACCGCCCGAGTCCAAGGCATTGGGCTAGAATCTCCCCTCATCTCAACCTATACCTTATATCACTGATGTCCAACCGCCCCACCATTGCCCTGGTGATTGGCTCTTTTCACAAAAATGCCTGCGAAGCCATGGTCAGCGCAGCGCTGGCTGCCGCGACGGAGGCAGGACTAGATGTGCGCGAACAGGTATGGGTTCCAGGCTCAATGGAAAAACCACTTGCGGTGAAACGACTGCTGGCCCGCAATAACATCGACGGCGCAGTCGTGCTCGGCATTATCGAGCGCGGTGAAACAGCGCACGGGCGAGTCATGGGTCAGGCAGTCATCCAAGCGCTAATTGGACTACAACTGGAAACCGGGAAACCGGTTGGTATAGGCATTTTGGGTCCAGAGATATTGCCGGACCAGATTCCGCTGCGGCTTGCACCCTATGCCAGGGACGCCGTGCACGCCGTGCACGCTATGTTAACTGAGTGATACGTCAGCCAAGGCGCGCTGTTACGCGCCCCTCGCTGTTCTGTAATAATTCAGCATCTGAGTAACGTACGCTCAAATTAATTGACTTAGGCACCATAAGGAAAACGCGATGTCATTTTCAGACCGTGATGGAAGTATCTGGTTCGATGGGGAAATGGTCCCCTGGCGCGAGGCTAAGGTTCATGTACTGACACATACCCTACATTACGGACTGGGCGTGTTCGAGGGTATTCGCGCCTACAAGACCGATCGCGGCACAGCCATCTTCCGCCTGGCCGACCATACCGAACGCTTCTTCCGTTCGGCTCATATCCTTGGTATGAAAATGCCCTACGATAACGACACCCTTAACGCGGCCCAGGTTGCCGTAGTTCAGGAAAACGGCCTGGAAAGTGCTTATCTGAGGCCGCTGGCCTTCTACGGATCCGAAGGCATGGGTATTCGTGCAGACATGCTCAAGACCCATATTGCTATCGCAACGTGGGAATGGGGCGCCTACCTTGGCGAAGATGGGCTGAAAAACGGCATTCGTGTCCGGACCTCTTCTTTTACCCGTCACCACGTCAACATCACCATGTGCCGTGCCAAAGCCTGTGGCAACTACATCAATTCAATGCTGGCCCTGCAGGAAGCGCTTTCCGGCGGGGCGGATGAAGCGCTGATGCTGGACACCGAAGGCTACGTAACGGAAGGTACCGGGGAAAATATCTTTGTCGTACGCAATGGTGTGGTCTACACACCTGACCTGAGTTCTGCGCTCGAGGGCATTACCCGCGATACGGTAATCCGTCTGATCGGTGAGGCAGGCCTGGATCTGGTAGAAAAACGAATTACTCGTGACGAGGTGTACGTGGCGGATGAGGCCTTCTTCACCGGTACCGCAGCGGAGGTCACCCCTATTCGGGACTTGGATGGGCGCAGTATCGGTAACGGTGGCCGCGGTCCTGTGACCGAACAATTACAGGCAAGTTATTTCGACTGCGTGCACGGCCGCGATCCAAAGCACGATGACTGGCTCACTTTTGTCTGATCAACCAGCCATGAGTAAGCTCAACCCATCCCAAGCCACTACCGCAAAGACGCAAAAGGCGCGCCAGATCAGCACTGATAGCTTGCCGTTGCACTGCCCCACAGAGGATATGGAGTTGTGGAGTCAACATCCCCGGGTCTATCTGCCGATTACACCGGGCAACAGCGCGCTTTGTCCCTACTGCGGCACCCGCTTTCACCTGTCTGATAACCCAGCCTGACGGTAACGGGCTCAGCCAATCCTGCCACCGGGCAATGCGTGAGATAGGCTCTGCCCCCCGGATCCTGGTGATCGGCCCTGCCTGGGTAGGCGACATGGTCATGGCGCAGAGCCTTTTCAAGGTGCTCAAAACCCGTCGGCCCAAGGCCTGGCTCTGCGTGACTGCCCCAGCTTTTACGGCTCAGCTCGCTACGCGCATGCCCGAGGTGGATGAGGTGATCGAAACCCCTTTTCACCACGGCAAGCTGCAGCTGATCGAACGTTACCGACTCGGACGTTCGCTGCGAGCACGGAGTTTTGATCACGCCATCATTCTGCCAGGCTCAACCAAGGCAGCGTTGTTGCCTTTTTTTGCCCGAATCCCGGTACGCAGTGGCTATCGGGGTGAGCCTCGCCAAGGCCTGGTCAATGACCTGCGTACTAAGCCAATCGGCAAGAAGGGGCACATGGCCGCACAATTTGTGCAACTTGGATTGACGCCCGGTGAACCGCCCATCTCACGCTACCCGGCCCCCCAGCTGACTACCCGGCCACGCGCCACAGCCGATATCATGGCGAGCCTTAACCTCAAAGTCCTGGATAACCCGATCCTGGCACTGTGCCCCGGGGCTGAGTACGGCCCGGCCAAGTGCTGGCCATCTCACCATTTCGCCGCTTTGGCAAATCACTACCTGGACCAAGACTGGCAAATCTGGCTGGTCGGCAGCGATAAAGATCAGCCAATGGCGCAAGCCATCATTCACAGCTGTAAAACCCAGGATCGCTGTCTGAATCTTGCGGGCCGCACCAGCCTCCTGCAAGCCGTAGACCTGCTGGCACAGGCCCGGGCTGTAGTTAGCAATGACTCCGGCCTGATGCACATCGCAGCCGCCGCCGGCCGGCCCGTAGCCGGTATTTTCGGATCTTCCAGCCGCCAGCATACTCCGCCGCTCAGCCACCGTGCCCGGGCTATCTCGCTGGAACTTTCCTGCCAGCCCTGTTTTGCGCGCCAATGTCCATTGGGGCACTTAGACTGCCTGGAAAAACTGGCGCCAAAGCAGGTCATCGATACCCTAGAGGGTCTGTTGGCTGAACCGCACACAGCGCTGGCCGATATAATCTCGCCCAACCCTTTCAAGTGAGGTGTCCGTGAGCGCCCATCCCCTGACTGTCCTGGTAACCGGCGGTGCCGGCTATATCGGCTCCCATACAACCCACCAGTTACTGGCTGCCGGTCACCGAGTCAGCGTGATCGACACACTGTACAGTGGCCATCGCTGGGCCGTTCCCGACGAAGCCGATTTTCACCAACTGGATGCCGGTGACAGTGATGCCGTAACGGCTCTGATGCGGGCGCGGCGCTTCGATGCTGTTATCCATTTTGCGGGTCACATCGTAGTCCCCGAATCAGTCTCTAACCCAGCCAAGTATTATCAAAACAACG
>CBFIBN010000062.1:0-10181 GCA_965660775.1 Arenicellales bacterium
CCTGGCCGTTAACTTTATAGCTTTGACCCGCGCTTGGCGAGCTGGATTAGTGCTCCCCGCCCGCCTTGAAATTGAACACAGCCCCTTCCTTGATGCCCGATGGCCAGCGGCTGGTGAGCGTTTTCATCCGAGTATAAAAGCGCACACCCTCGGGGCCGTGCATATAGTGATCGCCAAATAATGAGCGCTTCCATCCCCCAAAACTGTGAAAAGCCAGTGGGACTGGAATGGGAACATTAACCCCCACCATGCCAATTTGTGCACGATGGCCAAAGTCGCGGGCAGCATCACCGTCACGGGTAAAAATAGCCGTCCCGTTGCCATACTCGTGATCATTAACCAGTGTGAGCGCCTCTTCGTAGCTACTGACACGTACGACCGAAAGCACCGGCCCAAAAATCTCCTCGCGATAAATAGCCATTTGCGACGTGACCCGATCAAACACCGTGGCCCCGACAAAGCAGCCGGACTCGTAACCCGATATTGATATCTCGCGGCCGTCTACCACCAGATCAGCCCCTTCTTCGACACCGCGATCGATATATCCTTTGATCCGATCCCGCGCATCCGGCGTAATCACAGGACCCATTTCGACTCCATCCTGATCATAGGCGCCGACCTTAAGCGCTTCAATGCGCGGTACCAAGTGTTCCATCATTCGATCTGCGGTATCGTCCCCAACTGCGACTATCACTGAGATCGCCATGCAGCGCTCGCCGGCCGAGCCATAGGCAGCGCCCATGATCGCATCCACCACCTGACCCATATCAGCATCGGGCATCACTACCATGTGATTCTTCGCACCACAGAGCGCCTGAACCCGCTTGCCGTGCGCGCAACCCGTTTGGTAAATGTACTCTCCAACAGGCGTGGAGCCAACGAAGCTGACCGCTTGAACAGCCGGATCCGAAAGCAGCACATCGACGGCTTCCTTATCTCCGTTAACAACATTGAGAACACCATCCGGCAACCCTGCCTCGGTCATCAGTCTCGCCATGAAACCTGCGCAGGACGGATCGCGCTCAGAGGGTTTTAGTATGAAAGTATTGCCACAGGCAATAGCGACAGGAAACATCCACATCGGCACCATGGCCGGGAAGTTGAAGGGCGTAATTCCCGCTACCACGCCCAGTGGCTGGCGCATGCTCCACGAATCCACCCCATTGGCCACTCCCTCGCTGAATTCTCCCTTGAGCATCTGCGGAATGCCGCAAGCAAACTCGACGACCTCCAGGCCGCGGGTGATCGAACCTTTGGCATCGTCAACCGTCTTGCCATGCTCAGATGACAGCAGCCGCGCCAACTCGTCGATATTTTGAATCAGCAGCTCTCGGTAGCGGTACAGCACCTGTACTCGACGGGCGGGTGGCACGGCCGACCAGTCCGGAAATGCCTGGGCTGCATTTGCGATCACTGAGCGCACTTCATCGGCGCTGGCTAGCGCAACCGTGCGAACGACTTCTCCCGTTGCCGGGTTATATATATCGCCAAAACGGTCACTCGTGCCGGCGACCAGTCGACCACCAACGTAATGCCCGACCACCTCTTTTACCGCTACATCCATCTTCTGACTCCTGTGATTGCTTAATTTCTTTTAAGATCCTACCGACTCGGACACCATCTACAATGGTTCGTTACCCTCTCTGGCCTGAAACTGATGCTAAATCCCCGTTTAAAACGAATTAACTTCTCGCATTTGTGGTGCAAACGGGCTTTACTCAGTGGCGCACTAATGGTCCAGTCCATTGTCGGTGTTCCAGAGGATCATGACAAGTTCGACGCCCTCGTTCAGGCAATTTACGATCTCGAGGTCACACGCTATTGCGGGTTGGCGACACCGGCTGTCGGCCAGGGCTTCGACCGACTCGCAAAAGAACTTATCAACAATGGCAGACTCAGTAAACCGGATATTGATCATGCCCGGGCCCAGGGATGGCAAAATGCTCATGCTGAATGGCAGAACCGAGGTCTGGGCGGTTTTCGCGCCTGGTGTGCCAATGAAGGTCACACTGCAGCCTCCATGCTGGCGAGTGTTCCAAGGCGCGATTAACCCTGCCTTGTTGAACCTGTATCAGCAAGGCAGAATGTCTTCGTGCGACCATCCACCCAACAAATGAATTCCATGGCCAAGGGCCAAAATGGAGACCTGCAATGAACACCCGAATTACCGAAACCCATAAAAAAGATATCGCCCACGCCCTGCACCCCTACACCAACCTGGCCGCCCACGAGGAGCAAGGCCCGCTGGTCATTACCCGCGGAGAAGGTGTGTACGTCTGGGATGACCAGAATAATCGCTATTTGGAAGGGCTTGCGGGCCTGTGGTGCGTATCGCTTGGATTCTCCGAGGAACGATTGGCAAAGGCCGCGGCGGACCAATTCGCCGCACTGCCCTATTCACATACATTTGCCCACCGCTCCACCGAGCCGGTGATAGCGCTTTCGGAAAAACTGATCGAAATAGCACCTGAGCCCATGACCCGGGCCTTTTTTCTAAATTCCGGCTCAGAGGCGATCGATGCCATGATCCGCTTCACCTGGTACTACAACAACGGCCGTGGACTACCTAAGAAAAAGAAAATCATCTCCCGAAAACGCGGCTATCACGGTGTAACGGTCGCCGGCGGCAGCCTTACTGCCATTCCGCTGATGCAGAACGACTTTGACCTGCCGTTGGAGCGAATGATCCACACCGATCCCGCCGGCTATTACCGCTACGGTCAACCCGGTGAATCCGAGGAGGCTTTTGCCAGCCGCCTTGCTGACAATCTCGAACAGCTCATCATTAATGAAGGTCCAGACACGGTCGCCGCCTTTGTCGCCGAACCGGTGATGGGTGCTGGCGGTGTCATGCTGCCACCGGCCACCTACTTCGGCAAAATTCAGGTGGTGCTGGACAAATATGACGTGCTGATGGTGGCAGATGAGGTCATCTGTGGGTTTGGCCGCACCGGCAACATGTGGGGCTCGCAGACCTACGATATCCGCCCGGACATGGTCACCTGTGCCAAACAACTCTCATCAGGCTATCTACCCATATCGGCACTCATGATCTCTGACAAGGTGTACGAAGTACTCAAGGCGCAAAGCCGAAAACACGGGGCACTCGGCATGGGTTACACCTATGGCGGACATCCGGTATCTTGCGCAGTAGCACTCGAAACACTGAAAATCTATGAGGAACGCGATATGGTTGGACATGTTCGCAGTGTCGCACCTCGGTTTCAGGAAAGGCTGGCGCAACTCGGCAGTAGCTCTCTGGTGGGTGAAGCACGCGGCGTCGGCCTGATCGGCGCACTGGAACTGGTGATGGATAAGAACTCGGCAGAACAATACCCACCCGAAGTCAAAGCAGGCGCCACACTCGCTGCCAGGGCTCAGGCCCGGGGACTTATAGTTCGCGCCTTGCCTGGCGATGTCATCGGCATCTGTCCGCCATTGATCATTACCGAAACACAAATAGACGAGCTTTTCGACTCACTGGCTGAGGCTCTCAGCGAAACTGAAGGCCTGCTGCGCCGCGCTGCCTAAAGATGTTAATCAAAGCACGGTTAATGAAACGAAGTCTCCTGCGGGTTGCCGGTGCGCTTGCATGGCTGGCGGCCCCTCTGCCGGTACCGGCAGACCCCTCTATTGGCGCGTGGCTGAGCGCGACAGTCGAAAACGGAGCGCCGGTTCAGACTGATAGTTTGCGTTTTGGCTGCAACGACAAGATCTACGCGGTAATTGACCTGACTGACCTTTCTGAGGGCAGTCATCAATTGCAAGTCGACTGGACCGATCCCACAGGAAAAACCCGCGAACACATCGATTACCCATTTCCCAGCGGTAGCACCAGCCGCATTACTGTGTGGCTGCAATTGCATCCACCTAAAGGCGCCGCGCTTTTCAGTTTCTTCAACCCAGCCATGGGAATGGACGATTTTATCGGCACCTGGCATGTCGAAATTACCCTTGATAGCAAAACCCGCCTGGACCAATCTTTTGAGGTGCTCTGCTAGATCGATCACCTGGTGTATTAAGGCCGGAACCAAACATCATGGCGATCGAGTCGCGGTGAAAAGTGCGTACTTCGATTGACTATGCCTTGGAATCCACCGCAGCGGCCGGCATTGTCCTGGTCGCTGCGATGGCGATGCCTTGTGAATCAGTTCCGTAGCTCAAATCTCACCTGGTCTCGAGGTTTCATCGAACCATGGCTCCAAGCAAACCCTTATCGACCTGGTTACGGTTGACCCTAATCCGATCTCTCAAACTCACCCGGTCGCCAAGTTTTATCAAACCAGGGGTCCAGCGGGCCATAGAGCCTCAATATGGCCCACCATCCTTTACCGGGAACCGTTTGAATCCAATTCGATTCCTTGCCCTGGGGCGACTGATGGCCAAAATATAGATCGACAGAGCCATCAGTATTGATCTCTACCTTGTCGCGCTTGTTATTCTTGCTTGGGAACGGTTGGCTGGTCTGAAGCTCTGACCGCGTTTGTGGGTCATAAACCACAACCGACCAGAAGTCCTTAGCCGGCACGTTGGGTGGAATACGCAGGCGGTAGTTCTTATTACCATCCAGATAATCGCCATCTCGATCCGTCGCGGCAACCGCGTACTGCGAACCTGCACCGACCATTTTCAAAACCATCGCTGGGGTGTTTAAGGTATAACCATAAAAGAACGCGGTTCGGGCATCGAGATTACGGCCTCCGTTTCCTTTATCAATCAACCATTGGTAATCGCCCCCGATAAAGGCGGTGAACCACTGGCTGTCCTCGTAATAAAAAGCTGATTTATTCCTTGGCCTCAAAAGCAAAGCCCGAGCCGTTGCATTACCGATCGCGATTCCGTCGGTCATGATTCGCTCCATTCTCGCGTCAGGATTAAAACGTTTGCCCTTTTGGATACCAATACTCGCCAGCAATCCGCGTAACTCGGGGTCGATAAAATTTACCGGCTCGCGTTGAATAACACCGTTGATTTCCTTAAAAAACGTAAAGTCGTTAGAGTGCACAGTATTAAACGCAACCTTTGATCCACTGATAAATTCCATCGGAGGCGGGCTCTCTTTCTGGCTCAGCGGATAGATCTTCAATCCCTCTTTAACCGATTTAACCGCCGCATCAGTTTTTCCATCTACCAGAAACCCTCGCAGAACCATCAGATTAACGTCTGATGGAGAGCGCGCGACAAAATAGCCATCTGGTACTTCGCCTTCGTATGCTTCAGGCAAGATCAAGTACTTCCCCCCTTTGCCTCGATCAGGTCCGGGGGCGCCCATATCCGTGACAAAACGAAAAAATGCGTCATTGACGGTACTGGGCCCGCTTCCTTGTGGAATTTCAACCACAGTGGGTCCATCCCGTCCCAGATCAAGAAATACGGCGGTGTAGACCGTGTCGGTATTACCGGTAAGAAAAAGGGGGTCAGAATCCAATAACTGATCGAACATCATGACTTGGTGTGCACGGCTCACTCCAATACTCTCAAGCCCAAGGCGAAGGCCTTCCATCGAAGCCGCTGGAATAAAATTGAGGAATGCTTCTGTGGAACGGATGGTGTCCAGATTGTCGTAGACCTTTGTTACCGTTTCATCGTCGGGCATTCCATCGAAAAATTTGAGGGCGCCGATACTGGTATCGGCGGTATCCGGGGTTAGGATTTCGGATGGAATCGGGTTGTTGAATCCCGGTGTTGGTGGCTCAGCCGCTGTGGCCAGACTTGCAAAAAATAACAATCCAGTCACCTTAGAAAAAACTTTCATCAGACTTCTCCTATTATTAATGAATGGCCTGAATTTCGATTTGTAAACACGGCTTTGGTTTGATATCGTTTAGTTCTTCAGAATTCAAAAAAGCCTGTCATACAAGCCATGCAATCAACTATAGCGATACTCTTTTGCGCCTTGACCTTAGTCGTCAGCCCTACCTTCGCCGCAACATCATACTCCCGGGCCAGTGCGTCCAAGATTCCGACAGGAACACTAATCACCTTGACCAAGCCACTTTCGGTCAGTGCCGGAAAATCTCGCGTCTTTATTCAAGATGGCAAGATCATGGACCGTGTTAAACAAACCTATGCTCCTTACTGCTACTTTGCCATGCGCCGGCCACGCTCTGAGATGAGTTCCCCAACGATCATCTCCCCAGACACCTTTACCGTAACCAAACAGTACCGTCGAAATGAAATGAGTACGCAACGAGAGTTCAATATCGCTATGAACTCCACTTCACCACCCGCCTTTTTGTACTTGACCTCGCGTGAAGGCGGCCCAATGAATCTGAACTACTCCCTCAAGATCACCAGTACGAGCCAACCCAAGGTAAGCGCACTGGTGTGCGGCATTTATTCGGACCCACAGGATCGAGGTGGCCTCAGTGTGGCAGAGATTCAATCGGTCCTTGAGGGCTTTGTATCTTTTCAGATGGGGCAATAAAGGAGCGGACTTTACTCACCGTGGAAACATGAACTGCAGTTGGGCACGCAACTGCCATTCAGCGCCGTTAGTGGGTCGTTTCACATTGCGATAAAGGCTGATCTGACCGTTCACCGGTGTGTTGCCTAACTTGAAGATCTTCCCATAACCCAAACCTAGTGGCACGGTCCACTGCTCTTCGCTGGCGGCTTCCCAGTTCGCGCTAATGACTGGCGAGCTGGTAAAGTAGCGCCCCCCCGGCAGGTTGTAATTTATAAAGGGCTGCAAAGTCAGAAGGTTAATGTCACTGGCACCAGAACCCGCCACGGACCAGACATTACTCACCAGTCCGCCGTAGACCCAGGGACCGTCCATCGACAGAGCCACAATACTGGGACCTAGGCCCCATTTATCTGCCGTTAGTCCGTCACCGCCGGTGGGCAACAATACGGCAGCTCCGGCACCCCAGATCCACTTTTCAGTTTCCTTGGGGGCAAAAAATCCGGTAAAGGTGATGTCGCCCAGACCGCTCTTGCGAGAGCCCGTGGCGCTCATGGCTGGTTGGGATACCACCGGAACGATCGTACGGGTAATAAAGTTCCAGTTATCGTTCCAGTCTATCGGCCACACCGGTTGAATATTAAGAATGTTCTGCGTTCCGTCCAGCGGGCCGACATTCGTATTGGTATTATTTTGAAACGGCAGACTGATCATCGACGCCAGTGGGTTTTGTGCCGCCTTGGCCAAATCCGCTGTCGCTGTCTCTTCTGCCCAGACGCGAGGCATAGCAAGTACCAGAACAACTCCCAGAAAATAAATCGCGTTACGTATTTGCCGCAGAGTATTCATAATATTGGCATCCCGGTTTATGAACTGTTCGATGAAAATTATTCTTTGTCGGCAAGTCGTGCCAGCATCGGCCATTAAGCACTATCTAGTTAGTTTAAGCCAAACGCCCCAGTTCGCTCGGCTGGATTTACTGCTTATTTTATGCCTATTTATTGGCACCAAACAATGCAACCCCCCCACAGAATTAATTTATTTTCCTGAAATGTTATGAAAACTTCTGTTTGCAAGCATGTATATTGGTCCCGGGATTAATCTGGAAACGCGAGTCCCACAAACCAGGCTAGCGTGCGTCTCTGACATGCTGAAAGCGAAAACTTTCCACTGGAGCGGGACTGTTAGCCCGCTCAGCATCCTATCGTGCACAATAACCCATCTTGAGTCTAAAATAGACTCACTGACCCTGCTCTAACCATTACCCTTTGGTATGAAAACTCATTTTTTCCATCGCATTTCGGTAACACTAGTCATCAGCGCGACTGTGCTGCTCAGCCTGCTGTTGGGAGTCGCTCATGCTGCGGATACGAGTGACGCACTCCCAGAACAGTCAGCAATACTTGATCAGAATCTAAGTACTGAGGAAAGAGAAGGTCTTCTGGCCCGCTTAAGTGATGAGCAGGTTCGCTCTATCGTCTGGCAATTGATCCGTACTGAAAAGGAGCAACAAACACCCGCAGACTCAGCAGTTCAAGAACTGACCACCATTACAAACCGGTTTCGTGCTGGCTTACTGAAAGAGCTAAAGCAAACGCCAAACATCGCTCGCATCCCCTCTGTCATGGCCACCGCCATGGTGCCGCCGGGAAGAGATAAGGGGGATATCTGGCTTGTGTTTGTCTACCTGGGTGGTATTTTGCTGGTTGGCTGGGCCGCCCAATATCTGTTTAAGCGTCTTTCCGTGCGTATCCCTGAGACCTTGGCGATGGTTGGGGGCAACAACTTTCCTCAGCGCTTAGGTCGACGCTTGCTGCTGTTAATCTACGACCTTTTTATTCCGGTTGTGTTTGTGCTCGGTGCCTACATCGCGTTTTTGCTTGTATACGGCGGGCACGCACCCAATCGACTGCTCATGATGGGGATACTCGCTGGAGTCCTGCTCGCCTGGCTGCTCAATCAACTGGTGAACTTCGTTTTTTCCCCCCACCGATCGAGTTCCCGACTTACGTCGCTGAACGATGCCGATTCTCAGCTTTTAAGCTCACGGGTTTCGTGGATATTTATTGGCGGATCGTTTTTATATTTTTTTCAAAACTATCTTGGCGCTATCAGTTCACCCTTCGAAGGTCCAGCACTGGTGCAATCCGTGAGCCTGGTCGGTGGGATTATTCTGATAGCCATCATTATTGCTGTTATGTGGCTTATACGCCGGCCAGTCAGTATCATGCTTCTGGCTGGGCGCCCACCTGGGGGGGTTCGTAAACTGCTAACCGCTATCTGGCCAATCATTGGCACAACAATCGTGTTATTGCTGTTTGTGTTCGCGCTGTTCAGTGCAATCGGGTTGGAAGAAAAAGGCGTGCTGACTTCGGTACTGAAGACGCTGCTACTGCTGCTGATGGTCCTGCCACTAATACTCGGCGCCATGGGCCCATTGATACGTGAATGGGGCATCTCTGACTCGGAACTGGAAAACCTGCAAACAAGCCGACGCAGAGCCAGGAGCGGTATTGTCCAGGCTGCCCGGGCCGTGGTTCTGTTGCTGGGGCTTTTGGCGTTGGGGCAAATTTGGCACATCGATATTGTGGAGCTGACCGCCTCCCGCCTTGGCGAAAGGGTGGCCGGTATGGGGGCTCAGATACTGGTGACCGTTGCGATAGCGTACATCTTGTGGGCCGCGACTAAGCGTTGGATCTCCTCCGGGCAAGTGGATGAAACAGCGGATGAAGCCGAAGAAAGTGACGCCCATGCTGGTAGTGACCCTGGCGGACAGGGTCTGTCGCGGGCCGCTACGGTACTGCCGCTCTTGCGTGGCTTCCTGTTCGTGACCATTTTTGTGGTCGCCGTCATGGCCATACTGGCAAGCCTGGGCGTTAACATCGGGCCACTGATTGCCGCGGCAAGCGTTATCGGACTCGCGATTGGCTTTGGTGCGCAATCCCTGGTCGCAGACATTATCTCAGGGGTGTTTTTTCTTATCGATGATGCCTTTCGCAAGGGGGAATATATTGACGTAGGCGGTAACACAGGCACAGTCGAGCAAATCTCAATTCGCTCCATGCAGTTACGACACCATAACGGACCGATCCACACCATCCCTTACAGCACGATCAGTACCCTGACCAATTTCAGCCGCGACTGGGTAATCATGAAGTTCGAACTGCGGGTCCACTTTGAACAAGACGTTGAGAAAGTACGAAAGCTGATCAAGAAAGTCGGCAAAGAACTTCTGGATGATCCGGAACATGGGCCTCAGTTCCTGGACGGGCTGAAATCACAGGGCGTGAATAGAATGGATGATTCGGCTTTTGTGATACGCTGCAAATTCTCTGCCAAGCCAGGCAACCAGTGGGCACTGCGGCGGGTGGCCTACGCTAAGATACAAGAAGCATTCGCTGACGCGGGCATTCAGTTCGCGCCCAAACGGGTCGTGGTGGAGGCAGTGACTTCCAAACTCGCAGTAGCTGGAGCTGCAGTAGAGGCTTTGGAATCTGAGGGCAATGCCAATGAGCAAGATAGCAGATGAATTGCCCACGCCGCCCATCGTTACTCTTTCTTGCTGCGATCTTAGCCCTCATGCCCACCGCTGGCTTCTCGCAGAATACGATTTTCCTCAGAGACACCCCGCTAGGGGTATTATCGGCCGACGATCTTGACTCTCTGCTGATTAAGATTAATGAGACTCTGAATTCGGCTGCATTGGATACTCCGGTGCAGTGGAAAAGTATCGATGAGAAAGTCAGCAGCACCTGGACAGTGACCGACAACTACA
>CBFIBN010000063.1:0-10152 GCA_965660775.1 Arenicellales bacterium
ACCGGAGCAGTTACGTGAAGTCCCCGTCAACACCATGTTGCTTGCACGCAGCGCAGCGCTCGCGCGGTCGATCACCAACCGGCTGACCCCGCCACCCCTATTAGGTGCAGCGGCAAGCTGGGTATCGACCGGGGTGCCTTCGCGAATCTCGTGGTTGCGCATGACGATCCAGGTGTCTTCGTCTCCGGGAAAACAGGCCATGCCATCCGGTGCAGATGGCGCATTAAAGCCATCAGTCATGACATCACCCACCCGCTGTAACACCTGATAGGAAAAGCCTGGCGGCAAATCGATAATGCCTTGAGGGTCGGCAACCAGGCCGACGGCTTCATCCCAACTGTTCCGCTCTCTATATACCCAGCTGAACGTGCCAGCCGCTGCAGCCACGGCGACCCCGGCGCCGAGAAGCGAGCGGCGGGATATTTTCGGAAGCATTGTGCAAGACATTGGGCTAAGTCCCGTTATCCGGGACCACAACGATCTGTGCAATCACCGCATGAATCGGTTGTTCCAGCACAAACAGTATCGAACGTGCAATGTCTTCAGCCTCAAGGCATTGCCCATGGTTGTCATAGAACTCGTCGCCGCGCTCGGCACTGAAAAAACGCGTTGCTGCAAAATTGGTTTTCACCATGCCCGGCAACACTTCTGAGACGCGAATACCGGTCCCCGCATATTCTTGTCGCAGCGTTTCACTGAAACCGTGTACTGCAAATTTGCTTGCGGCGTAAGCACCGCAGCCAGCAACTGGAACCAACCCCTGCGTCGAACCGATATTGACGACGTGCCCCTGCTTGCGAGCGAGCATGCCTGGCAGCATGGCTGCGGTCACCTGCATGAGGCCGGTCACATTGGTCTGTATCGTTCCAGCCCACTGGTTGATATCGCCTTCGTGGAAAGGCCGGCGTCCGCCGATATCGCTGCCGGCGTTATTCACCAGAATATCGACCGCTTGCCAGTCTTGGGGCAATCGGTCAGGCAGGCTGGCAGCAGATACAGCGTCAGCCACATCCAGCTCTACGGCCAGACCAGCGCCAGGCAATTCATTGAGTTGTGTCTGCAAACGCTCAAGACGGCGAGCGCAGCAGATTACCCGCGCGCCTGCATGGCTCAGCATGCGGGCGGTTGCAAGGCCAATGCCCGCACTGGCTCCGGTCACAAGGGCTGTTTTTCCCTGGAGGGTTGTCATTGGTGTCTCCTGATCTGGGCTGTGGTTTAGATTGATGCCGAAAGTATAATGTCGCAACGTCTGCCCCTAAACGCCATCTTCAAAACCTTATGCCTGAAAAGACTCTGCACCAGCTGATCGATCAACTGCGTGATGAAATCAGGCAGTTGCCTGCAACCGACCACAGCGCCCGTGACCGCCTGAACACACTGGTGGCAAATCTTGAGACACGCCTGGAAGTCTCGAACGAGGAGAGTCACGATACCCTGGTCAACCATGTCCAGGAATCGATCCGCCAACTGGAGGTTGAACACCCCCGCACAACAGGGGTGCTCAATCACATCATGATGGCTCTTAGTAATATGGGCATCTGAACCTGCCCCTGATCAGTCTATCCCCAGTTCTTTTAGCTTGCGGGTAAGGGTGTTGCGCCCCCAACCGAGCCATCGGGCGGCTTCCTGTTTGCGGCCACGGGTAAAAGTGAGCGCGGTACGCAGCAGTACACGTTCGAAGTCCGGCCCAAGGTGTGAAAGAATGTCGTGGTGTCCCTCGGACAGACGATCGGCTACCACCCGGCCCAGCAGTTGCTGCCAAGTCTGGGCCGGTTCATCGATGTTGGCCGCCGTGTTAAAACCGGACGGTAGATCGGTCAGTGTAACGGTCCGCCCGGGGGCGACAACGGTGAGCAATCGGCATAAGTTTTCCAGTTCACGGACATTACCCGACCAGGGAGCCTCACAGAGTGCCGTCATCACCGCCTCATCCAATTGCTTGGAGTCAACCTGTAACTCATGCGCAGCCTGGTCCAAAAAAACCCGGGCCAGAGCGGGAATATCCTCGCGCCGTTCACGAAGCGCCGGCAAGTGAATGCCGATCACGTTAAGCCGGTGGTACAGGTCTTCTCGAAATCGACCTTCGCGAACTCGCCCTTCGAGTTCCTGATTGGTCGCGGCGATCACGCGCACGTCCGCTGCTATCTCCTCGTGGCCACCCACCCTAAAAAAGGTGCCATCCGAAAGTACCCGCAACAGCCGGGTCTGTAGATCCAGCGGCATGTCACCGATTTCATCCAGAAACAGCGTTCCGCCTGCGGCTTGCTCAAAACGCCCCTGGCGCTGGCCCTGGGCGCCGGTAAACGACCCCTTCTCGTGACCAAAAAGTTCTGACTCCAGAAGATCAGCGGGAATGGCCGCGGTGTTGATGGCAACAAAAGAACGCTTCGCCCGTGGACTGTTGTGATAAATCGCACGTGCGACCAGTTCCTTGCCAGTGCCAGATTCACCAGAAATCAACACGTTCATGGCCGAACCGGCCAGCCGACCAATCATACGAAACACTGCCTGCATGGCCGGCGCCTCGCCAATCATATCGCCACTGGGTGCAACTGGTGCCTTGGGCATCTCCTGGCCGGCTTTTTTCTGCAGGGCTCGCCCGACCAGCGCTACCGCCTCTTCCAGATCGAACGGCTTGGGCAGGTACTCAAAGGCGCCGCCGCGATAAGCCGACACCGCACTGTCGAGGTCCGAGTGAGCCGTCATCACAATGACCGGCAGGTCGGGTAACTCATCGCCCAGCGCCTTTAATAGATCGAGGCCACTGGTACCAGGCATGCGGATATCGGTAATAAGAACATCAGGGGCGTGGCGCAGGGCGTGGCCGAGCACATTGTCGGCGTTATCGAAAACGGTAGGTGCAAATCCGGCGCTGGTAAGCGCTTTTTCAAGTACCCAGCGGATGGAGGCATCATCATCAACCACCCAGACTACAGGCACCGGACTCATTGTGCTCCCCCTATCGGCAGGGCTAGCACAAAGCAGGTTCGCCCCGGCTCACTGGTGCACTCGATCGAGCCGGCATGACGGTGGATAATCTCCTGGGCCAACGCAAGACCCAGGCCAGTACCCTCGGCCCGTCCCGTCACCATCGGAAAGAACACCCGGTCAATCAGCTCGGGATCGATTCCCGGCCCGTTATCCGTGATTGAGGCCTCTACGACTAGCCGATGTCGTTGGTTACGCAAGGTGTACTGTCGCCTGACACGAGTCCGCAGGCTAATCTGTCCACGCCCTTCGATGGCCTGGACCGCGTTACGCACAATATTGAGCACCACCTGGATCATCTGGGCGCGATCCCCGCAGACATCGGGAATGCTTGGGTCATAGTCGCGCTTGAACTCCACCCCTTCCGGTAACTCGACCAGTATCAGTTTACGCACATGTTCGAGGACCGAATGCAGGTTAAACGGCTGGCGATCCATGGCCTGAAAACCGCCGGTCAACCGATCAACCAATCGACTGAGGCGGTCCGCCTCGTGGGTAATAATATGCGTGTACTCGCGCAACTCACGCCGTGGTAATTCCCGATCCAGCAATTGCGCCGCACCACGCAGGCCACCCAGGGGATTCTTGATCTCATGCGCCAAAGCACGCACGATCTGATTCAGGGCATCCTGGCGCTCATGTACCCAGGTATCTCGCGCGATACGCGTCAACTGGTCGACTCGGTCGAGTTCAATGATCATAAAACCACTTTGGGGCTGTACGCTAAACGGTGACACCGTGCAGTCAACGCACAACGTGTTCGCATCACCCAGACGCACCAGTGTTTCCTCGCGCAGCGTGGTGGTGTCGCCCTGCTCCGCAGCCATTAACGCTGCCTGCAAAGTGATGCCCAACGGCAACAATTCGCCTACCTCACGACCCACCCCGCGTTGAATGCTGGTCGCCAACAATGTCTCAGCGGCGGGATTCATGAAACTGACCCGCTTATCTGCGTCAACGACCAGCACGGCCGTGGTAAGTGCCTCCAGAAGCTGCAGATGGTCGACAGTCCGGGGTTGGTTCATCTGCTTTGCACCATATTGGTGCATATTAACTCAGAACAGGCGACAGCCCAGGGGGACTCGAGCTGCCGCTGCCCCGCTCAGACGCTGTAATACATATCGAACTCGACCGGGTGTGTCGCCATCCGCAGACGCTGCACCTCTCCCATCTTGAGTTCAATATAGCTATCGATCATATCGTCACTCATGACCCCGCCCACTTTGAGGAACTCACGATCGGCGTCAAGAGCGTCCAGCGCCTGATCAAAAGAATGCGCTACCGTTGCGATCTCGCTCTCTTCTTCGGGCGGCAGATCGTAAAGATCTTTGTCCATCGGACCGCCCGGGTGAATCTTGTTCTGGATGCCGTCCAGTCCGGCCATCAGCATAGCTGAGAACGCCAGATAGGGATTCGCAGTGGGATCCGGGAAGCGCACCTCAACCCGCCGCCCCTTGGGGTTGCTGACATGGGGAATTCGACATGAAGCCGAACGGTTACGGGCCGAGTAAGCCAGCATGACCGGCGCTTCGAAACCGGGTACCAGGCGTTTGTAACTATTGGTGCTGGCATTGGTAAATGCATTCAGCGCCCGGGCATGCTTGAAAATACCACCGATGTAATACAGCGCGGTCTCGCTCAGGCCGCCATATTCATCGCCCGCGAACATATTGTCACCGCCTTTGAATATGGACTGGTGCACATGCATGCCGTTACCGTTATCTCCCACCAGTGGCTTGGGCATAAAAGTCGCAGTCAAGCCATGGGCATGGGCGACGTTGTGGATACAGTATTTGTAAATCTGGGTCTGGTCAGCCTTGGCCACCAGGGTGTCGAATCGTACGCCGATCTCACCCTGTCCCGCAGTGCCAACCTCATGGTGGTGTACCTCTACCCCGAGGCCCATGTCTTCCATCGCCAGGCACATGCTTGAGCGAACATCCTGTAGCGAATCAACAGGCGGTACCGGAAAATAGCCGCCCTTAACGCCGGGACGGTGGCCGATGTTACCCTCTTCATAATCCTTGCCTGAGCTCCAGGCTGCCTCGACCGACTCGATGTGGTACGCCGCTTCACTCATCTCGTTGGACCAGCGTACCGAATCAAAAATGAAGAACTCGGCTTCAGGGCCAAAAAAAGCATCGTCGCCAGTACCGGTTGACTTGAGATAGGCCTCAGCCCGCTTGGCAATAGAACGTGGATCACGATCGTAACCCTGCATAGTCGCAGGTTCGACCACGTCGCAGCGCAACAAGACTGTGGTGTCCTGCATAAAAGGATCAACCACGGCAGAGTCAGGATCAGGCAGCAAGATCATGTCGGATTCATTGATGCCCTTCCATCCGGCAATCGATGAGCCATCAAACATCTTGCCCTCTTCAAAAAGGTCGGCATCAACCACAGACGCCGGTACGGACACGTGTTGCTCTTTGCCATGGGTGTCGGTGAAACGGAAATCGACAAACTTGGCGTTTTTATCCTGGATAAACTTTAAAGCGTCATCAGCTGACATGGGGACGGATTCCTCAACGGTTAACGCGCCACATCAGGACCGGTGTAATGCCCGGACCCCAGAAGCGCGCGGTGAAAAATGAAATAACAACTAATCCTGCCTGTAACTAAAGCAAATTACATGCCAGCAAAAAAGCCCCGTATTGAGGCCCTTGATCAGTAGTTTAGCACTGATTTAGTGCGCTATGACTTTATTATGCACTATCTTTGGGCATTAATGTCTTATTTTCGTACCCGTATGCAGATGAGCACCTCTTCTTCGCTTTCTTGCGTACTTAACAACTCGTGACCGTGAATCCGGCACCAGGCAGGAATATCATGCAGGGCTCCCGGGTCGGTACAGTGAACGAACAGCACATCCCCTTGCCTTAGGGTCGCCACCCGATCCTGGGTACGAATGACCGGCAGCGGACAGAGCAATCCGGTTGCATCCAGTTGATACGTGCTCACAGGTACCAGTCTGCTAACACTTCATCCACCATGAAGGGCGCCACCTGCAATTCGCGTTCGATGCCGTCTCGGCTGACGAACTGAAAGCTGACACTTTTTGCCTCGCGGCCCTGTCCGAAACGCGCCGCAATCCGGGCAGCCAACTCCACATCGGCGTCATCCCTCTCACCTTCAACAAGCGTCAGTGGCCCGTTATGACTGGTCATATCGAGGTAAGTAAAACGTTTGCGGTAACCGCGCAAGTAACGGGTCTCGCCAGCATCGCGGGCAACGATCACCTTGAGATGTGGCTTTGGCCGTAAATGCCGCCCGACCTTGAGCAACATAATGTCATCCAGGTCATAGTCTCGCTTGGCCCGGCTTTGCCATAGATCGCGCAATTTACGGCTATAGGCCGCATCGGTCAAAAAACAGCAACCACCGGCAGGCTGCGCGTAATCTTCGATCCCCAGCTGGCGGGCCAAGGCAATCTGCGGCTTACGGGTACGCCCGGAAAACCCGTACAACTGCTCACGATCAACCCAGCCCTCACGCTCGGGCAAGGTCGGTGGCTGCAGCTGCGCACAAAGCGGTCGCAACAAATGGTCGTTCGCTCCTGACTCACGGGCCACCACCGGAAAAGTATCCCGGCGCTGGGACATCGGCCGCTGACCCAGCACTTCACCGGTAATAATGAAATCAAAATCATGTGCTTGCATCCACTCCAGGGCTTTTCCCACCATGAAGGTTTTGCAATCCAGGCAAGGATTAAGGTTTGCGCCGTAGCCATGACGAGGACGCAGTAACACCGACTTGTACTCCTCAATCACATCGACAATGTGCAGGGGAATGCCTAACTGCTCGGCGACCCACAATGCATTGTTGCGCCGGGGTTTTCGGTTCGGATTATTGCGGATAGCATGGGTGTGGCCCTCGACACAAAATCCGGTAAAAAAGTTAAGGCCCTCGACATGCAGTCCCTGATCCTGCATGACACGGGCCGCCAGCATGGAGTCCAGGCCGCCCGATATGAGAGCAACCGCCCGGCGGGGTCGAGGTACATGAACAACGGCTTGCATAAGTCGGGATTGTAACAACTCGACTTATCTGTGCCAGCGAGCACAAGAGCAAACTATCGGATAAAACCCCTGCCGTTATAATGCGTCGCTCAACCCGTATTTGCGCTGGGAGCGAAAAAACGTTGCATTTCCAGGACCTGATCCTGCGCCTCCAGGCGTACTGGGCTGGGCAAGGCTGTGTGCTTATGCAGCCTTACGACATGGAGGTCGGAGCCGGCACTTTTCACACTGCGACCTTCCTTGCCGCCGTGGGTCCGGAGCCGTTGCGCGCAGCCTATGTACAGCCCTCACGCAGACCAACAGACGGCCGTTATGGTGAAAACCCGAACCGACTGCAGCATTACTTCCAGTTCCAGGTCATTCTCAAACCCTCGCCGCCAGAATTCCAGGATTTATACCTGGGTTCGCTAGAGGCCCTCGGTATCAGTTTTAGCCGTGACGATGTGCGCTTTGTCGAAGATGACTGGGAGTCACCGACCCTGGGCGCCTGGGGGCTTGGCTGGGAAATCTGGCTGAACGGCATGGAAATCTCGCAGTTCACCTATTTTCAGCAGGTGGGTGGACTCGACTGTCGACCGGTGACCGGAGAGATCACCTACGGTCTGGAGCGCATTGCCCTGTATCTACAGGGTGTAGACAGCATCTTTGATCTGCGCTGGAACAAGCACTTCAGTTACGGCGACCTGTATCACCAAAACGAAGTTGAACAGTCCGCCTATAACTTCGAGCATGCGGATGTGGCGGTACTGTTCAACCAGTTCGAGAACTGCGAAACGGCTTGCAACCACCTGCTCGAAGAAAAACTGCCGCTGCCGGCCTACGAACAGGTGTTACGGGCTTCGCATACCTTCAATCTGCTCGATGCTCGTCGAGCCATCAGCGTAACTGAGCGCGCCCGCTACATAGGCCGGGTCCGCACCTTAGCCCGCGGCGTAGCTCAGGCCTATTTCGAGGCACGCGAGGCGCTGGGATTTCCCCGGGGGCAAACATGAGCGCGCAGCCCACAGGCAGGGCAGATCTGCTGGTCGAACTGGGCACCGAGGAACTACCGCCCAAGGTCCTGAAACAGATGGGCGAACAGTTTGCTGCCCTGCTGACCGATGCGTTGATCGACACCGGGCTGGGCTGCGAAGGGTCCATGAGCTGGTTTGCGACTGCAAGACGACTTGCGGTACGGGTTCCGGGCGTCGCCCACCGCTGTGCCGATCAGATCAACGAGCGTCGTGGCCCGGCACTGGCCGCTGCTTTTGACGACCAAGGTCAACCAACGCCAGCCGCCACAGGCTTCGCCCGCTCCTGTGGCGTAGCCGTCGATCAGCTGGAAAGGCTGGAAAACGACAAGGGCCAATGGCTGGTACATCGGGCCCTCGTGCCTGGGGCGCTCGCGCGCTCTCTTATCGAGCCTTGTATCCACAGCGCCATTGAAAAACTGCCAATACCTAAACGCATGCGCTGGGGCGAGGGTTTGGCCGAATTTGTCCGCCCGGTACACTGGTTGGTGGTGCTGCATGGTCAGCGAGTGCTACCGTGCGAGGTCCTGGGCATTGCTGCCGGGCGTATCAGCCGCGGACATCGCTTTATGGGCGAGGCACGTATCAGCATCCGTAGCGCTGGTGATTATGAGAAAACTCTCAAAGAGCAAGGCGCAGTCATTGCCGATTTCAATGCACGCTCACGGCTGATCGAGCAACAGGTATCCCGACTCGGCATTAAGGCCGGCGGCAAAACAGTTATCGACCCACAGCTGCTCGATACTGTCACCGCACTGGTGGAAAAACCCCATGCGCTTCTAGGCCAGTTCGACCCGGCTTTTCTTAAAGTTCCTACCGAAGCACTGGTCTCATCTATGCGCGACCATCAGAAATATTTCCACGTAATCGATACCAAAGGCAGGCTACTGCCAGTCTTCATTACCGTAAGCAATATCCGTAGCACCGCACCGGGGCGCGTACGGGCGGGCAATGAGCGAGTGCTCAACGCCCGCCTTGCCGATGCCCGCTTCTTCTGGGAAACAGATAAGCGCCGACCGCTAGACAATCGGGTGGATGAGTTGGATGGCGTCCTCTTCCACCAGGCGCTGGGAAGCCTGCATGACAAGACGCGCCGGCTCGAGGCCTTATCGGTCAAAATCGCCCAGACACTGCGGGTCGATGAAACCCTTTGTGCCAGAGCCGCACATCTGTGCAAGACAGATCTCGTTACGGGCATGGTTGGAGAGTTTCCGGAATTGCAGGGCACCATGGGTCGTTACCTTGCCCAACACGACAAGGAACCTGCGGCCGTCGCCCGGGCTATCGAAGAGCACTACCTGCCGCGACACGCCCGCGACAAACTTCCCCCCAGCACCCCAGGACGGGTGCTGGCGCTGGCTGACCGCATTGATTCTCTGGTTGGGCTGTTTTTAGCTGGGGAGGAACCCACAGGTGATAAAGACCCCTATGGTCTGCGCCGGGCTGCGCTGGGCGTTATCCGCATATTGATCGAAAAAAAGGTGGACCTGGATATCGTCGAACTCGTGAATCACTCGGCCGATACCTACGCCGCCGCTGGTAATCCTGTCAGCGCCAACGCAAAAAAGCAGTGCATCGCCTTTGTAATGGAACGCTACCGCGCACTGTACGCGGCGTTGGGATTTGCTCAGGATGAGATTTCGGCCGTGCTCGAAGCAGGCGCCAGCCGGCCCCTGGACTTTGACCGACGTCTAAAAGCTCTTGCAAAATTTCGCCATCGCCGCGATGCCGCTAGTCTGGCAGCCGCAAACAAGCGTATTCGCAATATCCTGCGCAAGAGTGAGCAATCGATAACCAAAGAGCTCAAGCCGCAACTGCTGACCGAAAGCGCAGAAATCGCATTATCCCAGGCGATACTTGAAACAGCAGGGGCCATCGCACCGGCCATTGCGCGCGCCGATTACCCGGCAGCACTTCGCATCCTGGCGGGCCTGCGTCCTGTGGTGGACCGCTTTTTTGACGAGGTTATGGTCATGGCCGAAGACCTGCCACTGCGGGCCAATCGCCTGACACTACTGGACCAATTGAGCAGTTTGTTCCTGACCATAGCCGATATCTCGCTGCTGCAAACACCGGAGCGTCCCAGTGGTAGATGATCAGAGCCACTATGACCACATGTTGGCTGCGGTACAGGC
>CBFIBN010000064.1:0-9939 GCA_965660775.1 Arenicellales bacterium
CATGTCCAGCCATTGGTGCAGTTGTGGATTATCGGGAATCAGTTCCTTGACTTTTTCATCGGTGCGAAAGATATCCTCGGGATCCCCTGACAACGCTGCCCAGCGAAACGGCCCTATACCCCGACAGAACAACGGGCGCACGTATGCGGGGACAAAGCCGGGGTAGTCAAAGGCGTTATCAACACCGGTTTCCTGAGCCATCTGGCGAATGTTGTTACCGTAGTCGACAACCGGAATGCCTCGATTCCAAAAATCGAGCATCGCCCGAACCTGGATCGCCATAGAGTCCTTTGCTGCTTCTGCCACGCCCTTGGGATCGCTCCGACGCTGGTCGGTCCATTCGTCCATCGACCAGCCGGATGGCAGATAGCCGTTTTGCGGATCGTGGGCCGAGGTCTGATCAGTCACGGCATCTGGCTGGTATCTTGAATCAGTCTCGGAGCGTGCCACCAGATCAGGGAAAACATCCGCTGCATTGCCTAGAAGACCGACCGAAATCGCCCGCCCCTCGCTATGGGCGTTTTCGACAAGGTTTAGAGCATCGTCGATGTTGTCAGCCCAGGCATCCAGATAGCGGGTTTGCAATCGAGAATCAATAGACTGTCGGTTGCATTCCACTGCGATCATGGAAAACCCGTTCATCGTTGCAGCCAGAGGCTGGGCACCGCCCATACCCCCAAGTCCTGCTGTTAGAATCCAGCGGCCTTTCGATGAGCCGCCAAAGTGCTGTCGTGCCATCTCGGCAAAGGTCTCGTAGGTCCCCTGGACAATGCCCTGTGAGCCAATGTAAATCCAGGAGCCGGCTGTCATCTGCCCGTACATCATCAGACCGCGCTGATCGAGCTCAGAGAAGTGCTCCAGCGTGGCCCAATGCGGCACCAGGTTGGAGTTGGCTATCAGAACCCGGGGGGCATGCTCATGGGTTTTGAAAATGCCGACTGGTTTTCCGGATTGCACCAGCAAGGTCTGATCCGTCTCGAGCTCCTTGAGTGATGTAATGATCCGGTCGAAGCTGTCCCAGTCGCGAGCCGCCCGTCCGACACCGCCATAGACCACAAGCTCAGCCGGATTTTCTGCCACCTCTGGATCAAGGTTGTTCATCAGCATCCGCATAGGCGCCTCAGTACTCCAGTGTTTACACTCGAGTTCTGTACCAGTCGGAGCTTTGATGTGCCTTTCCGGCGCGTATCGGTTCAGTGTCATATAACTATCGGGTTCTGTAAGGTTGAAATTACGGCTGCTGTACAGCCGGCTTGGCAAGTCTCGCGTTCAACTGCCATATTGGGCGACTACCTTGCCAACGTCTTCTGCCACCTGCTGCAGATGGTAGCGCTCAAAATGCTCCCAGGTGACAAGGCTCCTGGAGTCCAAAACCCGGTCGAGAAAGAGCAAGCCATTTAGGTGATCTACTTCATGTTGGTATGTGGCCGCGGTCATTCCTTTCACCCGGGTTTGTATCGGGGCGCCGTTTCTATCCATTGCGCTTACGTCTACTACCGAGTAGCGGTCAACTTTGCCGCGCAGATTGGGCACGCTAAGGCAGCCTTCGTAATTTTCAAACATGTCGTCGCCCGCCGGAGTGAGCACCGGGTTTACCAATATAGTCAGCGGAATATTGGGACGGTAGGGGTAGCGTGGGTTGTCGCGTACCTCAATGGCGCAAATACGAATCGATTGATGAACCTGGTTGGCCGCGAGCCCGGCACCTTTGGCTACGCGCATGGTTTCGACAAGATCATCAATGAACTGCTGCATTTCGGCTTGCGCTAGCAAGTCGGGCGTTAGTTCGGCGGTGGGCTCCCGAAGGATAGGATCTCCAATTTGCGCGATATTTAAAAGTCGGTTCATGAGTAAGGGCTGGTTAGGGCGTGGTCAGTATAAAATGGTGTCCAGTGGCTGGGCAGGCAGCAATTCGGCAAGCCTGCCTTGGTGAATCAAAGAGTTTGCCAGTTCGATATCACGAGACATGATCCGGTCTTCGGTCCATTCGGGAACATGATCACGTAATGATTTAATTGCGTTTTCGATAGTGTTCGATGATCTAAGGGGTCGACGTAGAGAAATGCCCTGGGCCGCTGCCAGAAATTCTATGGCGAGGATGTGCCTTGTGTTCTCATTCATCGCGCCCAATCGCCTCGCAGCGAAAGTCGCCATGCTGACATGATCTTCCTGATTAGCCGAGGTGGGCAGGCTGTCAACACTGGCGGGGTGTGCGAGGCTTTTATTTTCGGATGTCAGTGCCGCCGCTGTTACGTGGGCAACCATGAAACCAGATTCCAAGCCGGCTCTTAAGCTGAGAAAAGGCGGCAGCTCACTGATGCTCGAATCGATCAACATGGCGACACGCCGCTCAGACAGAGCGCCGGTCTCGGCAATCGCCAGCGCCATATTGTCAGCCGCCATGGCGACCGGCTCGGCATGAAAGTTGCCGCCTGAGAGAACTTCACCGGTGTCTGGGCACAGCAGGGGATTGTCGGACACGGCATTGGCCTCATGCAGAAGGATGCCCGCGACATGGCCGAGCTGGTCGAGGCAGGCGCCAAGTATCTGTGGCTGACAGCGAAGACAGTAGGGATCCTGCACTCGGTCACAGTCAACGTGAGAGTGGTTGAGTTCGCTGTCCTTTAGCAAGGTGCGGTAAAGACGGGCTATCAGTATTTGTCCTGTTTGCCGGCGGATGTCGTGAATACGCCCATCAAAGGGAACATAGCTGCCCAGAGCCGCGTCGACGGAAATGGCGCCGGTGACGACAGCACTGGCAAGATTCTGTTCGGCACTGAACAGCGCGTCGACGGCCAGCGCGGTAGAGATCTGGGTACCGTTCAGCAGAGCCAGCCCTTCCTTGGCTTCAAGCGTGAGCGCATCCAGCCCTACCGCTTGCAGGGCCTTGGCTGCCGGCATCGTGCTGCCGTTCCAGAAGACTTCACCTTCTCCAATCAGAGGGAGGCTCATATGGGCAAGCGGTGCCAGATCACCGGATGCCCCGACCGATCCTTTTTCCGGCACCACCGGCAGTATGTCCTGAGAGACCATCTCGATAAGCCGTTCGACTATCTGGGGTCTGACACCGGAGTACCCCTGGGCCAGGCTCATCGTCTTGAGTATCAGCGCCAGACGAACCGTTTGCGGTGCCAGCGAATTGCCAACGCCGGCAGCGTGAGATCGCACAAGGTTGCGCTGCAGTGTAGACAGGTCTGCCGCATCGATCCGTGTTCGGGCCATTTTGCCAAACCCGGTATTAATGCCGTAGGCGGGCGCTGCTTGCTGAAGTACGGCCTGGAGTATGGCGTGGCTCTTTCCGACTTTCTCCCACGCGGTATTGGGTATGTCGATCCTGCAGGGGGTTGCCCCCAGGTTCCTCAGATTATCAAGGGTGAGCTTGGCTGGAATGAGTTTTATGGTTTGCACCCGGTTCACCTCTGCACTGCCAGCATCGGTTAGGCGTTGTTCAGCATTGCGATCACCTGTCGAAACGGATCACTGGCACTTTCGCGAAGCGGGTGGATGCCATCGTGCACAACGTGTCGTCCGCCGACAATGACGTTACGCACAGCATTGCTCGGTCCTGAAAAGATCCAGCTGTCGAGAATCTGATCCGGTGTACGCGACGCAAATTCGCTGTGCTCATGGTCAATTTCAATGAGATCACCGCGCGCCCCAGAAACCAGTCCTGAAGACTTTTCTCCAAGAGCCCGGGCGCCGCCGGAAATAGCGGTTGTGATCAACGCACGACCGTTACTGCCGGCATCATCTGGAATCATCACGGTTCGCCTTTGCAGGTTGAGCCTCTGAACGTACTCTAGCAGTCTTAGCTCTTCTGCCGGGGAAGTGCATATCTGGCTGTCGGAGCCCACACCGAGGCGGCCACCGTCTTTCAGAAACTGAGCTGCCGGAAAAATACCATCGCCCAGGTTTGCTTCTGTTGTCGGACAAAGGCCAACCGTTGCGCCGCTTTTGACAATGCAGTCCAGTTCACCGGAGTCGACATGTGTGGCATGTATCAGACACCACTGGTCAGTTACATCACATTGATCGTATAGCCACGCCACCGGTCGAGCCCCATTAAGTGCCAGGCACTCGGCTACTTCGCGGGCTTGTTCGGCAATGTGGATATGTACGGGTGCGTCCTTGATCAGGCTGCCCGCATCCTCAAGGGTTGCCGACAGGACTTCCGGGGCGACGGCGCGCAACGAGTGCGCTGCGAAGCCGACAGATCGGTCGGGGTTGCCCGCGCACAGTGAGTCGCAGGCCTGAAGCAGTTTAAGATAGCCCTCGGGCGAGTTGATAAAGCGGTGTTGCGTATCTCGTACCGGATCGTTGTTAAAGCCACCCCGGCAGTAAAGAACGGGGAGCAGCGTAATGGCGATGCCGACCTCGGATGCGGCTTGAAGAAGCCTGGCAGATAGCTCGCTGCAATCGTGGTAAGGGTCGCCACCAGGCTGATGGTGCAGATAGTGGAACTCAGCTACCGAGGTATATCCGCTTTGCAGCATGCCGGTGTAGAGATAACGCGCGACAGCTTGCAGTTGGTCCGGGTCCAGCTGCGCGTTGGCACGGTACATGAATTCACGCCAGCCCCAGAAGTCATCCTGTCCGGCAATTCTGCGCTCGGTCAGCCCCGCAATCGCTTTTTGATGGGCGTGGGAGTGCAAATTGGGTAGTCCCGCGATGACGATGCCATTTAAGGAAAGATCAGTGGCGCCAACGCGATCGGTCGTGACAGTAGTTATCCGACCGGTTTGGTCAAGCTCAATGATGCAATTATCTTCCCAGCCCGATGGGGTCAACGCTTTTGCACAGCGGATGCTGGTCAATCGGGGGCCGGACAAAGTCATGAGTTTGCTCGTTGTTTATCTGCGCGACTACGCTCCGGCATGATTCCTCCGGGTCCAGGTCGGTAACTCATCTGCAATGGCGTCCAGAACTGGCGAACAAATCATACCTGCATGCCCAGGTAATCTGCTGCCTGATGCCATATACGGTTCACAATTAACCGGGTTAAGGTCAAAAATGGCGAAAGAATAATTGACGATAGTTATGCATACAATTATACCTATGCCAACACGCCAGCATAGATTCAGGAATAGACCAATCATGACCAGTAGAGAAACGGTGCTCCTATCAGATCACACCATAGATAGTTTCCAAAAAGATGGGGTAGTCGTGTTGAGAGACCTGTTCCAACCCTGGGTAGAAGGGGTACAGGCGGCCATTGAAGAGAACAAGTCCGATCCGAGCTGGCGTGAGCGCACCTATCATCCGGAAGATGGCGAAGGCGCAGAGTTTTTTCAGGACTATTGCGTCTGGTCAAATTTCAGGGGTTACCGTGCCCTGGTTGTTGAATCACCGATGGCGGAGGTTGCCGCAAAACTGATGCGCTCAAAAACTGCCCGGGTTTTTCATGACCATATACTGGTAAAAGAGCCCGGTAATTCAGTGACAACTCCATGGCATCACGATCAGCCCTACTATATTGTAGATGGAGAGCAGTCTGTCAGTTTCTGGGTACCCGTCGATCCGGTGCCTCGGGTGCGTAGCATCGAATACGTTGCCACCTCCCACAAGTGGGGTAAGCGTTTCAGGCCAAAGCGTTTTGATGGTACCGATCTGTACCCTGAAGATTCTTCCGAAACGATTCCGGACGTTGAAAAGAATCGGGAAGAGTTCGACATCCGTGGCTGGGACATGCAGCCGGGTGATGCAATCGCCTTTAGTTTCAGAACCCTGCATGGCGCCCCGGCCAACACGTCCAATGATCGTCGCCGGGCCATATCGATCCGCTGGGTGGGGGACGATGCGCGATTCGTAGTCCGCCCAGGCAAAACGTCACCTTTTTTCCCAGGGCTGGAGTATGAAGATGGACAACCTTTTGCTGGCGATCAGTTTCCAGTGCTGTACCCGCGAGGGCAAAGCCACGAATGACAGCACGAGACTGCTGAGTGTATTTAGGTAAGTGAAGCGAATGGAAAATATCACGCTACATTACCTCAATGCGCGCGATGTCCAGGCACTGGATATGACCGCCCAAGAGATTATTAAGGCGCAGGAGGATTCTCTTGCAGCGCAGGGCCGTGCCGAAACCGTTATTGAGCCAAGAATGCACCTGCAGCCAGACCCCGCGTTTCGCGGACACTTTAATGTGCTTAGGGGATATATCGCTCCCATTGGTATCGTTGGGATCAAGGTCGTCGGTGACTTTATGGATAACTACAAGTTGGGTTACCCCTCAGAGTTTGGAATGTTGACTTTGATGGATGCGAGAACCGGTGCACCTCGGGCAGTGATCGATGCAACTGCTATTACCGATATGCGAACCGGCGCCATGACCGCTGTCGGAGCAAAGTATCTGGCACCCACGCGCCCCCGGATTCTGGGCCACATCGGCGCCCGCGGCAGTGCTTACTGGAATATCAAACTGCTGGACCATCTATTTGATTTTAACGAGATCAGAATTCACTCCAGACGCCCCGAAAGCCGCAACCGTTTTGGCGAACGCCTGGCAAATGATCTGGGCAAGCCGATCACCGTAACCGATGATTGGCAGAGTTGTCTCGAGGGTGCCGACATCATGGTCGAGGCATCTCGGCTTGAAGCGCCGGAGCCGCTATTTAGAACCAGTTGGGTACGAAAAGGCGCTCTTGTCATTCCTTATGGCACCCAAAGCACGGTTGAAGATGATCTGACAGATATCATGAACAAGGTTGTGGTTGATCACTGGGGTCAGTGCCTCATTGGACCGTTCGGCTGCCTGCGACGACATGTTGACGAGGGCCGGGTGACACGGGATACGATTCATGGAGAAATCGGATCGATTTGCGCTGGCATTCTGCCGGGCCGGGAGGACAGCGATGAGACGATCTTGTTCTGGCACCGCGGTCTGCCGACATCTGATATCGCCTTAGGTTGGGCGATGCTCGAAAAAGCGAAGCGTTTGGGTATTGGCACGGCTCTGGACTACACATGATTACGCTTGCCCAACCTTCGGATATCAACTGGAGTTCTGTATGCGCCGTTGCGTACGACAGTACATCAGTAGAGATATCCCCGGCTTTACTGGAGAAGGTTGAGAACGGACGTCGACGATTCAATGAGTTAATCAGGCAAGGCATCCCCTGTTACGGTGTCACCACCGGGTTGGGACGATTGAGTACCACTGAACTGTCGTTGGCAGAGCGCAAAGCGATGTCGCGCAATATCCTACTGGCACGGGCTGTTGCCTTTGGTGACCCGCTGCCACGACCCGTGGTTCGGGCAATGCTGCTGCTGCGGTTGGTGAACTTTCTGTCTGGTCGAGATGGGGTCAGCGCTCAACTCTGTTGCTTTATTGCAGAGCGGTTGAACGACCATTTTGATCCGTGGGTGCCCTCGATGGGGCACGGATTTGCGGCCGATGGCACTTCGAATACCCACTGCTTCCAGACTTTAATAGGGGAGGGCCGGGTGCTGGGGAAAAACGGCGAGCCGATACCAGCCTCAGAGGCGTTGTCCACGCGTGGTGTTGAGCCGTACGAACCAGAACCCAAGGAGGGTTTGGCACTGATCACCGGCATAACAGCCCTTCCCGCTTACGCGATCTACGCGTACAAGCGAGTCGAGTCGCTTCACCGGCTGGCGACCCTGGTAGCGGCGGTATCGTTGGAAGCTGCAGCTGCCCCCAAAGATGCGGTCAACGGCGCTGTTGGACTGGATACCGGCACGGGTGTTTCTGAGGTGATCGAGCAGTTGAATATCATTCTGCAGGGCAGCCAGGTAAAACCGGATAAGCTTCAGTCATCAATTTCGATGCGAATCATTCCCCAGGTGCATGGAGCGCACAGGGATGCACTGCGGCAGGTGAAGTCCCAGATTGAGCAGGCAATCAAAAGTTTTTCGGGCAATCCCATGCTGGCCGAAGATCCGATCACCCACGAGCCAAGATTTCTTTCAGTCGGCAGCTTTCATAACCAGGCCCTGGTTAACCAGATTGAGCATCTTGCGATTGCGACCGCGCATGTGATCTGCCTTAGTGAACGTCGACTGCACCGGCTTATGGACGAGCGCCAAACCGGACTCAATCCGCAGCTGGCACCGCGCCCCGGACTTGATGCGGGCCTGGTGGTAGCGCATAAGGCCTGTATAGATCTGGTGGCACGAGTGCGATTGGCAGCACAACCGATCTCTTTATTGACATCCGAAACATCAGGGGGCCAAGAAGACTATATGTCTATGGCATTGCCAGTGATTCAGCGTCTTCTCGAAATGGTTGAACACGGTATCGCCATTTTTGGTTACGAGGCGCTGGCTGGCTGTGTTGCGCTTGATCAACGTAACGCAAGGTACGGGCAAGGTGTATCCGAGTTTCATAGACTCGTGCGAGAGCATATCGCGCCGCTTGCGTGTGACAGGTCACCTGGACAGGATCTGGAAGTGATGATCAGTCTCATCCAAAGTGAATACTTTCTGGAGCCCCAGTGAAGAAAGCGTCAGTGAGACTTTGGGAAAATGCGCGGATAGTCTCCATGGCGGATGCACCGCCAGGAGCCGATGTCGTCAATGATGGCGCATTGCTGACTCATGGCGACAGGATCATTGCAGTCGGTAGCGCAGAAGAAGTTCTCGCGCATCCGACTGTAACGAACGCCAGCATGCTCGATCGCATCGATTGCAAGCATCAACTGCTATTACCCGGTTTTATCGATTGCCATACGCATCTGGTATATGCGGGCGACCGTTCGCGCGAATTTGAGCAGCGCCTTGAAGGTGTGAGCTATGAGGAGATTGCCAGGCAGGGTGGCGGGATACGCTCAACGGTAACAGACACTCGTCAGAGCACACAAGAAGATCTGGTAAAGCGAGCGCTAGGTCGGGCGAGGCGCATGTGCTCCGAAGGGGTGACGACTATTGAAGTTAAAGGAGGTTATGGGCTTACTTTGGAGTGTGAGCAAAAGATGTTACGGGCGGCGCGCTCTTTAGAGACCGTTTTGCCTGTCTCGGTTCACACTACTTTTCTGGGAGCGCACGCAGTGCCCGAAGAATTTGAGGGACGCAGCGATGATTATATTGATCTGGTGTGTTCGGTTATGTTGCCGGAAATCGCAAAAGAAGGTCTTGCAGACAGTGTCGATGCATTTTGTGAAAACATTGCATTTAGCGAATCCCAAGTTCGCACGGTCTTTAAAAGGGCGCATACCCTTGGGCTGCCGGTACGTCTTCATGCCGACCAGTTAAGTAATAGTCAGGGCGCTCGATTAGCAGCAGAATTCAGTGCACTGTCCGCGGATCATCTGGAATACGCCGATGAAGCGGGGGTGCGAGCCCTGAAGCAGGCCGGTACGGTAGCCGTACTATTACCCGGGGCGTTTTATTTTCTTAAAGAACAACAACGGCCACCGGTGAATCTTTTTCGAAAGCATCAGGTTTCAATGGCATTGGCGAGCGATTGCAACCCGGGCAGTTCGCCGGTGGAGTCACTGTTACTGATTCTGAATATGGGATGTGTTCTGTTTGGCCTGACGCCGCGCGAAGCGGTAGCCGGGGTTACGGTGCACGCAGCAAAGGCCCTGGGTTATGTTGACCGTGGCATTCTGGCGGCGGGCAAACGTGCTGATTTCGCCGTATTTGAGGTTGAGTCCCTCGCGCAACTTTGTTACCCGGTAGGCACAAGAGGTCCGTCAATGGTGGTGCAGGCAGGTAATCTGGTTTCATCAAATCCAGAACCCTGAACCGACAAACGCCCAACTGCTGACACAATCTGGCCTTATCCGGGTTAACCAGGAGGTTCCCAGTAACTTATGGACTCTGCAGCCGATGTTATTGTTATTGGCGCGGGCGCAGCAGGCCTTGCTGCTGCTCGAGCGCTTGGCCAAACGGGTCTGCAAGTTGTTGTACTGGAGGCAGATAGCCATATTGGTGGTCGAGCCTATACCGAGATCATGCCCGATGGTTCGGCCTTTGATCTTG
>CBFIBN010000065.1:0-9524 GCA_965660775.1 Arenicellales bacterium
AATACTGTTCAGGTGCCTGACGGATAGCGGCCTCGAATGCCGCGTTCACCCGGGTGGCATCGGTTAACGCATCACCTTTGGGGAAACCCACCAGTGGCGAACCCACTGTGACATGATAATGACCGCTATCGTCGAGTCGACAGAATACCGGGATCACTTGGGCGTCTGTCATTTTAGCCACACGACCAACTACAGGTAACGTTGCAGTCGCGATTCCAAAAAATGGGGCAAACACAGAATGGGTGTGACCCAAATCCTCATCGGGCATGAAGTAGCCGATCCGGCCGGCGCGGATTGCTTTGACCAACGGTCGCAAACCCTGGTCGCGGGTGAATATCTGCGCACCAAAACGAGAGCGACCTTGCCACAGCCGCCAATTCAACAAGGGGCTGGAAGGCGCCTTCATCATTGATGCCCCGGCACCCAGCCGGGCAAGAGCTGCCCCGGCCATATCGATGCCCAGCACATGGGGAATAATCAACAGTATTTTTTCACCTGAACGTTGCAGAGTCTGCAATTCGGCTTCGCCATGGATGGTGCACAGACGGTCGAGCCGGGAACGGGGTGCCCACCAGATTAAGCCCAGATCAAGAATAGCCTGGCCGTAACAGGCCAGATGATCATGCAGTATGGCCTCACGCGCCGCTTCATCCTGATCAGGAAAACACCAGGCAAGATTGATGCGGGCAATGCGCACCCGTTTCTGGTTGCGGCGAAAAAACAGTCGCCCAATCTGGCGCCCTAGGGCTAACACCCACCGCCGTGGCAATAAGACGCAAAGGCCTAAAATCCCGGCCAGTATCCAGATACCCCAATACCGGAGCGCCAGAAAAGACAGCCGGAAACGCGGTGGATCTGGATGATTCGTTTTCAACTGGCCCTGGGTGACTGGAGCCGGCTAGGAAAAGCCGGTACCCGGATCTACAAGTCCGGCTTTAGAGTCGACCCTTCCTCCCGGCAATTCGTAGCCTGAGTGCATTCAATTTGATAAAACCATCAGCATCACCCTGGTGATACGCTCCCTGATCATCCTCAAAGGTGACTACGCTCTCATCAAACAGCGAATCCGTATCCGAGTGCCGGCCACAGACCGTTACGCTGCCCTTGTACAGTTCGAGCCGCACTACACCGTTAACCCGCAACTGGGATTCATCGATCATTCGCTGCAACATTTTTCTTTCTGGGGCAAACCAATAACCATTGTAGATGAGCGTCGCATAGCGCGGCATAAGTTCGTCCTTCAGGTGGGCGACCTCCCGATCCAAAGTAATGGACTCGATCGCCCGATGTGCCTTGAGTAATATGGTTCCCCCGGGGGTTTCATAACAGCCCCGATTCTTCATGCCCACGTATCGGTTCTCAACGATGTCTGCGCGCCCGATGCCATGCCGAGCACCCAACTGGTTAAGCGCCATCACCATCTGACCGGGGCTGAGAGATTCACCACCGATCGCTACCGGGTCTCCGGCTGCAAAGGTTAACTCAATTGTCTCAGGCTCATCCGGCGCCTCGTGTGGTGATACCGTCCAGCGCCACACGGATTCATCGGGTGCAGTCCAGGGATCCTCAAGCTCGCCACCCTCGTACGAGATATGCAGCATATTGGCATCCATGGAGTAGTCAGCGCCGCCATCCTTTCGCGTTTCGACTGGGATGCCATGCTCTCGGGCGTAAGCCACCAACCGTTCGCGAGAGTTCAGATCCCATTCCCGCCACGGCGCGATCACTCGAATCTCTGGATTAAGTGCGTAAGCGTTTAACTCGAAACGTACCTGGTCATTTCCCTTGCCTGTCGCGCCATGGGAGATGGCATCGGCTCCGGTTTCTGAGGCAATTCGAACCAGGTGGCGAGCAATCAGTGGGCGTGCAATGGCAGTTCCCAGCAGGTACTCCCCTTCGTACAGCGTATTAGCGCGAAACATCGGAAAGATATAGTCACGGGCAAATTCCTCGCGCAAGTCCTCAATGAAGATTTCCTTGACGCCCAGAATCCTGGCCTTCTCCCGAGCGGGCTCCAATTCCTCGCCCTGGCCGATATCGGCCGTGAAGGTCACGACCTCGCAATGATACTGGTCCTGTAACCATTTAAGGATAATTGAAGTATCCAGCCCGCCAGAATAGGCGAGCACTGCCTTGTTGATTTTTTCCACGATGTGATCCGTCGGCTGAGAGGGCAAGTCACCGACTACTTCGGCGAAATGCACCCCATTATATCAGCGGCCAAACAGGCCTCGGTTGCAGAATCTGTCGCCGAACCCTAGAATTTCCGATCTGAGCGCCCTTTAAGTGGGCGTTTTATTTTTTGTGACACACCACCTTCAGCAGATCGACAACATGACGCGACATTTCCTGACCTTACGTGATCTGTCTCCCGCAGAACTGGGAGATCTTATTCGCCGGGCGATCGCCTTGAAACACGCTCAAGGAGGCGGACAACGGCTGACCCTGCTTGATTCTCGCACCATGGTGTTGATTTTTGAAAAATCATCGACCCGCACCCGGGTCTCATTTGAGGTCGCCTGTACCCAGCTGGGTGGTTCGTCCGTTTTCTTGTCGCCCGGCGACAGTCAGATGAGCCGAGGAGAATCAATCAGCGATACCGCACGAATCGTCTCCCGCATGGCAGATATCATTGTCCTGCGCACTGGGTCACACGACCGGGTAACAGCCATGGCAGCTCACTCACAAGTGCCCGTTATCAATGCCCTGTCGAATGCCTTCCACCCTTGCCAGTTACTTGCCGATATCCAAACTTTTTATGAGTATCGAGGTGAAATGCGTGATGCCCGGGTTGCATTCGTTGGCGATGGTAGCAGCAATGTCTGCCAGTCATGGGTTAACGCGGCCGCGCTGATGCAGTTCACACTGCATATCGCGGCGCCGGATTTATATCGCCCCCATCCTGAGATAGTCACCGCTGCAGGCAAGCGCTGTAGATTAACCAACCAACCAAGCGAAGCGGTGGCTGGTGCTGATCTTGTAGTCACCGACACCTGGGCCGGGATGGGGCAGGAAGCCCAAAAAGCTGAGCGACTCAATGCATTCCACGGGTTTCAGGTCGATAGCCAGATGATGGCTGATGCGGCTCCGGATGCACTATTCATGCACTGCCTGCCGGCCTACCGAGGTCAGGAAGTTGCAGCTGAAGTGATCGATGGTCCCCAAAGTGTTGTTTGGGACGAGGCAGAAAACCGCCTGCACGCACAAAAAGCCCTGATCGAGTTTTTGCTCACCTAGGTGCTAGGCAATAAGCCCCGCACAGCAGCGGGGTGCTTGGCATCAGACCGTTGCGGCCACCCGCATCTGCGCCATTGCCCGCTTTTCAATCTGGCGAATCCGCTCAGCGGAAACTCCGTACTTTGCCCCCAAATCACCGAGGGTACTCTTCTCCCCCGAGTCGGCAAGCCAGCGCGTCTGGATAATATCGCGACTGCGTTCATCCAGGCTGGTCAGCGCTTTGCTAAGCTGGGCCTGGCGAGAGCGCTGCTCGTCTGCCTGGGAAACCAGTACCCCAGGATCCCGCGAAGAATCCCCCAGGGCTTCAGCAGGGGCCAAGAAACGCGGCGTCTCGTCATCATTTGCTTCCGGCTCGAAAGCCACATCATGACCACTCATGCGGGTTTCCATCTCCCGCACTACTTTCGGATTCACATCAAGCGTTGTCGCCATCGACTCGACTTCATCTTCTTTCATCACGCCTAGTCGTGCCCGATTCTTGCGCAGATTAAAAAACAATTTGCGCTGGGCCTTGGTGGTAGCCACTTTGACCATTCGCCAGTTGCGAACCACGTAATCGTAAATCTCGGCCTTTATCCAGTGAACGGCAAAAGATACCAGTCGGATATCTCGCTGATGATCAAATCTTTTCACGGCCTTCATCAGTCCAACATTGCCCTCCTGAATAAGATCAGCTAAAGGGAGTCCATATCCGGAAAAACCGCGGGCGGTTGAGACGACAAACCGTAAATGGGAAAATACCAGCTGCCGGGCAGCCTCGAGATCGTCGTCATCATGGTAACGCTGGGCGAGTGATTTCTCCTCTTCCGCAGTAAGAATAGGAGCTTCGTTCACCTCGCGCAGGTAGCGCGTTAACCCCTGGCTAGGGCCAAGATCGGTTGCGATAGATAGGGTCTGGTTCATAAGCGTGTCATCCTTTATTTCAGGGTACACGCCTATTTTAGCACTCTATTGACTTGAGTGCTAACATTTTTTTACGTATACAGTTTTAAATACCACATGTTTTCAATTATTTATGTCACTTTTGTAATACTCACTGTAGAAACAAAGTTATTCATTTTGGTATTCCACAGCCCTATGTCAGGGATCAATACCCACCAGGGCTCTAGCAAAGCGGTCAGCATCGAAGGGCTGCAAGTCTTCGAGGGTTTCTCCGACTCCAATAAAAGGGATCGTCAGCGCACATTGGCGAGCCAAAGCAACGACGATGCCGCCGCGGGCAGTGCCATCGAGCTTAGTGACACATACGCCGGTCGGCTCCACGGCCTCTTCAAACGCTGCCACCTGGGCTAAGGCATTTTGCCCTGTACCCCCATCAACCACCAGTAGGGTTTCTTGTGGGGCAGCCGCATCAACTGTACGGATCACGCGTTTGATTTTTCGCAACTGCGCCATCAGGTCTACGTTGACATGCTGTCGTCCAGCAGAATCGACAATAAGGACATCGATCTTCCGAGCCTGGGCGGCCTTCATCGCATCGTGCGCCACCGCCGCCGCATCAGCGCCATGTGCCTGGGCAATAACCGGCAGCTCCAGCCGTTCTCCCCAACTCTGTAGTTGCTCGATCGCTGCAGCTCGAAAAGTGTCACACGCTGCCAACATAACCGATCGCTCTGATCGGCGGAAGAATGCAGCGAGTTTAGCCGCAGTCGTCGTTTTGCCGACCCCGTTAACGCCAACCATGAGAATAACGAAAGGCGTCCCGGGTTGTGATTGGATGTCGATCGAACGCTGCGCCTTACCCAGCATGGCTGCCAGTTCACAACTCAACAGATTCTTCAATGCCGGGAGGTTTTCAATCCTTTTCGACGCAGCATGTCGGCGCAGAGCAGCCACCGCCTCCCCGCTGGCCATCACGCCCAAATCAGCCATGATCAGTTGATCTTCAAGCGCCTCAAATACGGCGTCGTCAAAGATTCCCTGTCCAGAACCCATTAACGCCGCCAACCCCCCAGAGAGTGCGTCACGGGTTTTCCTGAGCCTTGAGAAAAGCCCTTTCTTGACGTTAGCTGTTTTCATCTTTACGGCCGGTGATTCGTGGTGCACCATACCCAAGCTGGGCTTTGGTCAAAAGCGGCAGATATCCTATCATCGGTTGTCAAACCGTCCTGACACCCTTCTACGATTGTGAAACGTTCTCAGATTAAACAGCATGGCCGCTTGCGCATTATCGGTGGTCAGTGGAAAAAACGGCTGATCCGCTTTCGTGGCGCAGCGGATCTTCGACCCACCCCCGACAGCGTCCGTGAAACACTGTTCAACTGGCTCGCCCCAGTCGTCGTCGGTGCAAAATGCCTTGACCTATTTGCGGGCAGTGGCGCATTGGGGATTGAGGCGGCCTCGCGCGGGGCCGCTTCAGTGAATCTGGTCGAGATGCATCGGGGGACCTGCCGTCAACTCAGCGACACCCTGTCAATGCTTAATGCCAGTAATGTCAGTGTCCACTGCGAGGAAGTACTGGATTGGTTGGACCATTGCAACACCCGTTATGACATTGTCTTTGTCGACCCCCCTTATGGCGAAGGGTTGGTTGATCGCTGCCTCAACCGACTTGAACGCTGCACCGTGCTCAACGCCAATGCCCAGATCTACGTAGAGTGCGGCGCACGGGAAGAACTGGTCGTCCCATCTGGTTGGTACCAGCTACAACACAAGACCGCCGGCCAGGTGGCCTACCGTTTATTCAGTGTGAGCGAGACTCGAGAAACGCTCGACTGAAAATCTCGGTCAAGCAGCCTGCTCCGTATCTGAGCCCGCCGCAATCTCATAATCACTGGCGTTGTCATGGCGGAACAACCGGCGAACCATGGGCTCAAAAAATTCCAATGGCTCATGGCAATACTCCGGATCAAAGCAGTTCTGATCATATTCTTCGCAAAACCGCACGGTGTCGGCATACCAGGGGTGGTCTATCAGCCGGTCACGAACATTACGATCTCCACCGCGATGGTGTGCGTAATAAAACGTCTGGAACATCCCGTGATGCTTGATGATCCAGTAGGTTTTTTCAGTAACAAACGGACGTAATACGGCTGCTGCCATCTCGCTGTGCGACAGCGGGGCAAGCATATCACCGATATCGTGCAGCAGCGCCGCCACAACCATCTCTTCGGTCTCTCCGGCACGGTGTGCCCGGGTCGCCGACTGTAGTGAGTGCGCTAATCGGCTGACGCGATATCCTGAAATCGACTGATCCAGCGACCGCAGCTGTACAAAAATTCGATCTGGCAACCCATCAACGAACTCTCGCTCCATTTTGTCTAAAAACTCATACTCCTCGCGGGATCCGTTAGCCATTTGGGTAAAATCTACAACCTTCATCACTTCCCTCCCGGGGTCGCGCCCCGATTAGCTTTTGTAAAAGTATGGATGAGATCACTGGCGATTGGTAGTATCACTACTCAGTATTCCGCCATATGGGAAGTTAACGCCGTAAATGACCACCAAAGCAATATATCCAGGCACATTTGATCCAATTACAAAGGGCCATATAGATCTTGCCGAGCGTGCGAGCCAGCTGTTTGACGAAGTGGTCATCGCGATTGCGGCCAGCCCCTCAAAACAGCCGTTGTTTGACGTTAACGAACGGCTGGAAATGGCGCAGATCTCACTATCGCATATCGACAACATAAGCGTAGTGGGATTCGATGGACTGCTGATCGAGTGTGTCCGCACAGCCCAGGCGCAGGTGGTGCTGCGTGGCTTACGGGCAGTATCGGATTTTGAGTACGAGTTTCAGCTGGCCGCTATGAACCGTCGACTCGATCCAACGGTGGAGACCATGTTTTTGACTCCCTCAGAGAATTACACCTTTTTGTCGGCCTCTATGGTCAAGGAAATCGCTTCGCTAGGTGGTGATGTCTCTCAGTTTCTCCATCCACAGGTTAACAAACGACTCACCGACCGGCTGGGTCGATAACAAGACACTTCACGCAGGAGTGCATACGGCCACGAACTATGGCGCTTTTGATTACTGACGAATGTATTAACTGTGATGTATGCGAGCCCGAATGCCCTAACGATGCCATTTCCCAGGGTGAAGAGATCTACCAGATTGAGCCAGGCAGATGCACTGAATGTGTCGGACACTTCGAGACATCACAGTGTGTTGAAGTTTGCCCCGTCGAATGTATTCTGGTCGACCCCGACTACAAAGAAGGCCGCGACACCTTGATGGAACGCTATCGTATATTAACGGGTCTTGAGGCCTGTTAATCAGGCCGTTGGCAGTTCGATATCCAAACACCGCCATAGATACCAGGTCGCAACGGATCGATAGGGTTGCCAACGCCTGCCGGCCCGTGCCAATCGTGAGGGTTTTGGCAATGTCGCCAGTCGGCGCATTTTCTGGTAGCCCTTGAGTACGCCCAAGTCCCGGGTTGGAAGCACATCCGCGCGACCCAGATAAAAAATAAGTAGCATCTGCACCGTCCATTCGCCCACACCACGCACCTCGCTCAGGCGCTCGATAATTAACTCATCACTCATCGTGTGCAAAGCCCGAGTATCCGGTAACTGACCAGCGGCACCGCGGTCGGCCAAGTCTAAAAGCGCGGCGCACTTAGACCGCGAGAGTCCTGCGCCACGCAACCGTTCGACGGGCATGACCAGTAGCTGACCCGGGGCTATCCGCCGACTCGGAAACAGGTCCAGCACTCGTCCATGGATGGTAGATGCGGCTTTTCCGCTCAGTTGCTGATAGACGATTGAGCGACACAAATACTCGAAGACTGACCGATTGCGACGCACCTCGAGTTGCAAGTCACCCACTCCAGCCATGATCCGAGCCAAACCCTTATCGCGCTGGGCCAGGTAAGTGCAAGCTACCGCTGGATCAAATTGGTGAAGACGGTTCATCAGATGCTATCCGTAATCGACCGGTGGAGCATGCTCGATGCAAATCCCACAGATCGATCTCATCGTTGTCTTGGCGAAACGAATTCAGGCAGTCACGAGTAAAGCAGTTACTCAGTTGGGCTTTGAGTGCCATGTTGACCCCCTGGTGACCAACCAGCAGTATATCCCCGGCGGTGTCATCCAAGTTAGCCGCAAAATCCTTGATCCGACAAGCGACATCACGGATCCCCTCCCCACCGGGCGGAGATTTCAGATAACATCCTTGGCGCCAGTCATCATAGGCATCGCTGTCACCGGCCCGAATCTCTGATTCGAGACGACCTTCGTAATCCCCCAGATCAAGTTCAACCAGGGCAGACTCAACCGCGACATCGAGCCCCAGCGTTTGCCCGAGAATTGCCGCGGTTTCCCGCGCCCGCTCAAGCGGTGACGAAAATATCTGAATAGGGGCGAATCCGCGAGCCTTCAACAAATCGCCCAGTTTTTTGGCTTGCTGATAGCCCAGAGCATTCAGTGGAACATCACTTCGAGACTGCCAACGATGCGCGACGTTCCAATCAGTCTGTCCATGGCGAGCAATTAAAAAGGCCATTAGAAACTCCGATAGTAAGACTGGAGCGAGATTCTTGCCCAAGCCGGTGGTTTTTGCTTGAAAAATTCCCAACCGAACTGGCGATGGCCCCGCCCTGAACTCAACCGATGCAAAAAACCTGATAGTTTGTGATCTGAGGTTGACATGTTTTAGGGCCCTGGGTATTATGTATACAGAATTTGTGCATTGCACGATTCTTTTTTCATATCCTCCTCCTTAGATTAATCCCGTCACACTCTTGTGACGGGATTTTTTTTCGCAATATTTCTAATAATTCGTTATTTACAGGTTAATAACGGCTATTCACTACTTAAATATTGGCTCAGGTCTTATATTTACTAAGGATTTGGTAGGTAATCTCTATCACAAATAAATTAATATTAATTTGCTGCGCTGCGCCATTTTAGACCGAATATCCTGTTATCTTGGATCATCAACCCAAGCCAACAACATGCAGTTTTCTCAGGCCAGCCCTATTCTTTAAAGACTCTCCTACCCAATTTAGGCGTGGATCGCCAACACCTGTTCGCCGCTCGCACAGCAGTACGAGTCGTTGAGGCAGACGATACAATCGACTCGCCCTGCATTGCGCATAGCGCTTATCCTAAAAAGTGAGATTTCATGGCAACTTCCCCAATCCTTTTTGTTTTTCCGGGTCAAGGATCACAATATCCAGGCATCGGCAAAGATCTATTTGATGCATTCGAGTCGGTACGCCAGCTCTATGGCCAGGCCAGCGAGGTCCTAGGTTACGATCTTGCGCAACTATCCTTTGAAGACCCTGAAGTGAAAATCAACCTGACCCGCTATACCCAGCCGGTCTTGCTGGCACACTCCA
>CBFIBN010000066.1:0-9395 GCA_965660775.1 Arenicellales bacterium
CTGGATGGCAAGGTATTCGTAGACTATTTATCTCAGCTTAAGCGTGACCGTATTCGCAAACGCCTCGTTCGCGAATCCCACTCGGAGCGCCCCACTGGCGGCGACAAAGAGAACGTGCCTGTTATCTGACAACAGTGACCCTACGCACAGTTTTTGCTGGCACCCCTGATTTCGCGATCCCTTCACTGGAGGTCATGCTCGATTCCGATGTGGAGGTATGTGCGGTGTACACCCAACCAGATCGCCCGGCTGGACGCGGCCGCAAACTGCGTGCGTCCCCAGTCAAAGAACTCGCACTGCGTCACGGGCTGACACTGCGCCAGCCAGCCGATCTGGATACTGAGGCACCGTACCTATCCACACTGGACATCGACCTCATGGTAGTTGTCGCGTACGGTCTGATCCTGCCGCGCGCTGTGCTGACGACACCACGCCTGGGATGCATAAACGTTCACGCTTCACTGTTGCCCCGCTGGCGTGGCGCTGCACCCATTCAGCGAGCCATTGAGGCTGGGGACGCCCGTACTGGCGTAACGCTGATGCAGATGGATGAAGGACTCGATACCGGGCCTGTCTTAGCCACCGCTGATACATTAATCAATGAATGTGAAAACAGCGGATCTTTGCACAATCGCCTCGCAACGCTGGGCGCACAAGCGCTTCGAGATCTGTTGGCTCGACTACATCAAACGCCCGTCATCGGCACAACGCAGGCTGCTACCGGAGCCTGTTACGCACGACAACTCACCCGAGCCGAAACCTGGCTTGACTGGCAGTCACCCGCTGAGGTGTTGGAACGACGTATCCGGGCCTTCAATCCCTGGCCGCTGGCCCGCTCGCGGCTGGGCGACATGGATTACCTGATCCGACGGGCTCGCGCGAAACCGTCCTGTACTAGTGCAGATCCTGGCATGGTTCTCAGAGCCCAAGATGGGTTGATTCAGGTACAAACCGGCAGTGGAGCGCTTGAGCTACTAGAACTGCAGCGTCCAGGCGGTAAAGCGCTGGATACACGAGCCTTTCTCCATGGTCACCCGATCAAACCTGGCTCAATTTTCACAACCCGAGGGGCAGATCATGCCCAGCGCTGAAGTTTGCGCCGTCGCCGCTCGTATAGTCCATGATGTTGTCACTCAGGGTCGCTCTTTGGAGATCGCAGCCAAGAAGCATCTGACTGCCGTCCCGGCGCGCCGCATTAGCGAAACCCGGGAAATCGCCTGGGGTGCGCTGCGCTGGTGGCACCGTTACCAAGGAGTCTTGTCGCGCCAATTACATCGGCCACTACGTGCCCGGGATCGAATACTCGAATCGCTGTTGGTGTGCGGGCTTTACCAGTACGATCACCTGGACGAACCCGATTACGCGGTGACAGCCAGCACTGTCGACGCCGCAGCATTGCTCGGCGCTCCAAAAGCGACCGGTCTGATAAACGCCGTATTACGCTCTCACTTACGGGCTAAGGCCAGCACCAAGCCCGCCAGTGATGAAGAGCTCTTTGCAACTCCCCGCTGGTTACTGAATGCGATACGCAAAGCCTGGCCCAATCAGTGGCGCCAAGTGTTGGAGACAGCCAACCGTAAACCTCCCATGACATTACGGGTTAACGCTTTGCAGATGCCGCGTGATGAATACCTCGAATGGCTGCGGCAACAAGGTTTCAATGCACAGGCTTCAACACTTAGCCCCTGGGGTGTCATTTTGGATAAACCTGTGTCTGTGACTGAACTTCCTGGCTTTGCAGCCGGCAAGGTGTCAATACAGGATGCTGCGGCGCAAATGACGCCAATATTTTGCCAACCCACTCAAGGGGCTCGGGTCCTCGACGCCTGTGCAGCGCCCGGTGGAAAATGCACCCATCTGCTCGAGGTGTATCCGCAGATTAAATCGCTCACCGCGGTTGATCGACCAGGCCGTACAGAAGCGATCGGTGACAATCTGACTCGACTCGGCTTGACAGCCAAACTCATCGCAGACGACGTCCTACAACCCGAAACCTGGTGGGATGGTCAATTATTTGACCTAATCGTATTGGACGCACCGTGCAGTGGGACCGGAGTCATGAGGCGACACCCTGATATCCGTCACCATCGGCGAGCTTCGGACATTATCACGTACGCAAGCACCCAGACGCAGATGGCAGCGAGCCTGTGGCCTTTGCTCGCTCCGGGTGGCCAATTGCTTTACATTACCTGTTCGGTCCTGCCAGAAGAGAATGACGGCCCCTTGCTTGAGTTACACCGTAAACACTCTGGAGAAAAACCCGAAAAACCGACCGTATCAGGCGCCTTGACAACTGAACTGGGAAATCAGTTTCTGCCTACCGAAGAGCATGATGGCCTGTACTTTGCATCGTTATTCAAGGATTAAGGCTGCCAACATCGGCAAGACCGTATAATTCGGCCCAGCCCGAAAATCACCTCCTATGTTTTTTCAGCCAAATTCCGGCGCCGCCCGGCCAACCCGCCTGCTGCAAGCATTGCTGCTGACAGTGCTGCTTGCGGGTTTTTCGATACACGCGCGTGCCCAATTCACCGTTAATTCGGGGCAATCGAAACTGGCCGGGAACTTACTCAGCACCTCGGCACAATTGACCCTCAAGATCACGGGTGATCCTGCTCAAGCGCTGTCCAAAGGTATTGGGCTTACCATAGTGGTACAGACCCGGCTTTACCGGGCCAGCCTGGCATCATGGTACTTTAAGGTAGCCAACTGGGAGCAGCGTTTCCGCGTGGAGCACCATGCATTGTCCAACCGTTACACCCTGACCCAGGTGGCCACGGGAGCGACCGATGATTTCCCTACTCTGACTGAAACGCTGAGCGCCATAGGTCGCTTTGCAACAACCGTTGACTTGCCCGCGGGGATCTATCAGAACGATGACCTGCAGATGCGTCTGCAGGTTTGGCTAGATCGCAAGAGTCTGCCCGGACCTTTGAAACTGGTTGCCCTTATTTCCAGGGATTGGCAACTGCGCAGCAGTTGGGGACGCTGGAAGGTCAAGGCCCGGTGAATCGATCCCTGGGGTTTGCGCTCACGCTAGCCCTGTCAATCGTTCTGCTGGTGGCATCTATTCTGCTCAGCCAGAGCGCCAAGAATGATGACCTTTTTGGTGACCACTACGTAGCACTCATCATTTTAAATGTGGTGGGAATTGCCATCCTGGCGGTCCTAACCTTCTTCCAGATCCGCAGGCTCGTTATCCAGTTCCGCAATCGGGCTTTGGGGTCCCGACTGACGCTTCGCTTTATCGGGACTTTCGTGATCCTCGCTGTCGTGCCGCTCGCGATGGTCTATTATTTTGCAGTCCAGTTTCTGAGTCGAAGCATCGACTCGTGGTTTGATGTCCAGATAGAACAAGCTCTCGACGACGCACTACTCCTGGGAAGAAGCACGCTGGAAGCAACCAAACTCGATGTGATCCAGCAGGCGCACAAAACCGCACGGCTAATCGAAACGACTACCTCCTCGTTTCAACTGTACAACCTGCTTGACAGGCTTCGCGAAGCCGGCGCATTTGAGGAAATGAGTCTACATTCGGCCAGCGGCCGAATTCTGGCATCCAGCAGCAAGATGGCAATCTCATTGGTGCCTGATGTGCCGGGTAAGCAAGTTCTGAGAAAAGTCCGTCGCAACAAGATATTTGCCGAGTTTGAGCCCACCCAGGACCACGGACTGATGCTCCGAGTAGCGATACCCGTGCCCGGCCTTGGCGTTAGTACGCCAGCCAGAGTGCTACAGATTCTGCATCAATTACCGCTGCGTTATTCGCGCCTAGGAGAGAGCGTAGAGTCTGCCTCGACAGAGTATGAAAAACTGAAATACCTGCGTGGCCCACTGACTGTCAGCTTCGTATTAACACTGACACTGATTACCGTCATGACATTGCTGATCGCGCTATGGGCATCGATAGTTCTTGTCCAAAGATTGGTCGCGCCGCTTCGCGACCTGGCCGAAGGCACTCAGGCGGTTGCCCGGGGTGATTACAATAAACAATTACCGGTCCACAGCGGAGACGAACTCGGTGTGCTCGTTGACTCCTTTAACCGGATGACCCGCGAAATCGGCAACGCCCAGAAGGTCGCCCTGGAAAGTCAGCAAAGAGCCGAAGCGGAGCATGCCTACCTCAATACTGTACTGACACATCTTTCGGCTGGAGTGCTCTCGTTTGATGAGCAACAACACCTACGCACCTATAACGCGGCAGCAGGACGGATTCTTGAAATGAATCTAGAGAGCTTCGTCGGTAGCGGAATCAACCTCTTGCGCGATGCCCTGCCCGGGGCGACTACGCTGTTGAGTACAATAGAAAATGGCATGAGACAGCAGACCAAGGAATGGCAGCGTGAAATCAGCGTCACGGGGCCCAACGGCCGACATGTTTTGATCTGCAGCGGTACTCGACTAGATGCTGAAAGCGTCGACCCAGGTTATGTCGTAGTTTTCGAAGATGCAACCGAGTTACTCAAAGCGCAGCGGGACGCCGCCTGGGGTGAAGTAGCGCGCCGGCTCGCCCATGAGATCAAGAACCCCCTGACCCCAATACAGCTCTCCGCTGAACGTATCCGCAACAAATATCTATCCACTGTCGATCCTGAACAACGCGAAACACTGGATCGATCGACTAGAACCATCGTACAGCAGGTTGAAGCGATGAAAACCATGGTCAATGCCTTTGCCGAGTACGCTCAACCGGCGCCATTGCAATTACTCCTGATCGATATCAACCAGTTAGTCACCGACACCGTCGAGTTTTTCCGATCCGGAGCCGCACCGATAAAATTTCTGACCGATCTGGACACCGCACTGGGGCAGACACGAGCTGACCCCAACGCCTTGCGTCAGGTTCTGAACAATCTCGTTATCAATGCACAAGATGCTCTTGAGAGTGATTCCGGCGAAGTCATAATCAGTACTCGCCTGAACGAAAGCACTCAAAGAATCAGCCTCACGGTCCATGATAATGGGCCAGGGTTCGATCCGCAGAGCATTGACCGAATTTTTGAACCTTATGTGACCTCAAAGGAAAAAGGCAGCGGACTGGGGCTGGCGATCTGTCGCCGGATTGTCGAAGAGCACGGTGGCAATATCCGCGCGACCAATCTGTCCAACAGCGGGGCTGCCGTTATAATTTCACTCCCGCTACGCCCATAATTCCCAGGGCCGTCAAACGCGAATAACCCTATGAGCCCATTTACTGTTCTTGTCGTCGATGATGAACCGGATATACGGCAAGTAGTCAGTGATATCCTGAGCGACGAAGGGTACGCCGTAACAACCGCCCAGGATGCGGCAACGGCCCGCGTACGCTATGTCGAGGATCGCCCTGACCTGGTGCTGCTGGATATCTGGATGCCGGACACCGACGGCATCGCCCTGCTCCGCGAATGGCGCAAGGATTCGGACGTACTACAAGCTCCAGTCATCATGATATCTGGCCACGGCACGGTAGAAACCGCGGTGGAAGCCATTCGCGTCGGCGCCTATGATTTTTTGGAGAAACCGCTGTCGACCGCCAAGCTACTGGTTACCGTAGCCCGAGCACTTGAAAACGTGCGACTGCAAACTGAAAACCTGCAATTGAGAACACGCCTTGAACCTGCTGCCGGTTTGATCGGGCACAGTGAATCCCTAGCCGAACTAAAGCAACTGATCAGCCGGGTGGGATCCACCGATCAGCCAGTTATGATTCGCGGGGAAGCGGGCTCAGGCAAAGGTGTTACGGCGCGTGCATTGCATCAGGCTAGCAAATTTTCCAGCGGACCATTTATCGAAGTAAATCTTGGCGCGCTACCCGCTGAAAGTATCGGTGCTATCCTGTTCGGGACAGAAAGCGAAGGTGTCACTCGCCCTGGGCAACTGGAGCAGGCCAACGGCGGTACGTTGGTACTTGACGAAATCGGTGATCTAAATCTCGATGCCCAAGCCAAACTGCTCAACGCTCTTGAAGGTGGCCGTTTCTTTCGCTTGGGCGGTACAGCGCCGCTTGACTTGAATACCCGCCTCGTGGCCACTTCGAACCAAGCTCTGGAACAGAAAATGGCCGACAAATTGCTAAGGGAAGACCTTTTCTATCGTATCAATACGGTTTCGATACAGGTTCCACCCCTGCGGGCACATCGAGAGGATATTCCGGATCTAATTAATCATTACGTTCAGCAAATTACTGAGAACCAGCGCCTACCCTTTCGTCGATTTTCCATCTCGTCGATCAATTACCTCCGTAACCGTCCATGGCCAGGAAATGTGCGTGAGTTGATCAACTTTATTCACCGGATGCTGCTGACAACAACCTCAGAGGAGATTGAGGCCGAAGAGACTCGTGAGGTCATGAGCCAAAGCGCAACTCCGCTTGATGAAGTCGAGGAAAAAAATGCCTGGCGGGATTTCGGTCGGCCGCTTAGATCTGCGCGAGAAGGTTTTGAGCGTGACTACCTAGAATTCCATCTACACCAAACCGGTGGAAATATCAGTGAACTGGCGCGACGAGCCGAACTCGAGCGCACACATCTCTACCGCAAACTTAAAGGCCTGGGCATTAATCCCAAGGCTGAAAAGTATCGCCAGTGAAACCAGTTAACCGCAGGGAACAGTATCCGTGAAAATAATCATCCTGGGTGCAGGCCAAGTCGGCACCTCCATGGCAGAGATCCTTTCCCGCGAAGACAACGATGTGACTCTGGTCGATATCGACAATGAAAAACTCGACGGACTTCAGGATCGACTCGATATTCGTACCCTGCACGGCGCCGCCTCTCATCCAAGCATACTGGAACAAGCTGGTGGGCGAGACGCTGATCTGGTGCTCGCGGTAACCAACCAGGACGAAGTCAATATGGCGGCCTGCCAGATTGCTCATTCACTGTTTAATACGCCCAAAAAAATCGCGCGGATCCGGTCCGCAGAATACCTCTCCCATCCGGGTATTTTCACCGATGAAGCGATCCCGATTGACGTCATTATCAGCCCCGAGCATATCGTTACTCAGCATATTCTGCATCTGATTGAGTATCCAGGTGCATTGCAGGTGGTTAACTTTGCCAGTGATCGAATTCAGTTGGTGGGAGTTCGGGCTGACAGGGAAAGTCCTCTGATCGGCCGCGAACTTAAAGCGCTACGCGAAGACCTGCCCGACGTGGACACCCGCGTTGCTGCAATCTACCGTCAGGATCGGGCGATCCCCCCTGAAGGTAACACTGTTATTGAACCAGGTGATGAGGTATTTTTTCTGGCTGCCCGCGAAAATATACAGTCTGTCATGAGTGAGCTTTGCGCGGTAGAAAAACCCGGTCGCCGCGTTATGCTCACCGGCGCGGGTAATATCGGGTTGCGCCTGGCGCAGGCTCTCGAAGAATCCCATTACCATGTGAAACTGGTTGAGCACAATGCCGTCCGGGCAAAACAGGTTTCCGGGCAACTCGACCGTACCATTGTCCTGCACGGTGACGCTGCAGATGAGGAATTAATGCATCAGGAGAATATCGACAGTATCGATATATTCTGTTCGCTGACTAACGATGACGAGGCCAATATTCTCTCTGCCATGCTTGCTAAACGACTCGGAGCGAGACGTACCATGGCCTTGGTAAACCGCTCGGCTTATGTTGATCTGATGGAAAACACACTGGTCGATATTGCCATATCACCACGCCTCGCGACGGTTGGCTCACTGCTCACCCATGTCAGGCGCGGCGACATGGTCGCGGTTCATTCTTTGCGACGCGGTGCTGCCGAGGCCATTGAGGCCATTGCCCATGGAGACAAAACCAACTCCCGAGTCGTTGGTCGCTCGGTTGAAGACATCTCGCTACCTCTAGGCATCACGCTGGGCGCTATTCTCCGAGGAAAGGATGTCGTCATCGCCCATCACGACACGGTGATTGAATCGGAAGACCACGTCATTCTTTTTGTAGTCGACAAACGTCACATCCGTGATGTCGAGCAACTGTTTCAGGTAGCGGTAACCTTCGTTTAAGGGGGAGCCTAGAGCCATGCTATCCACCGCTGTGCTGAAAATTCTAGGCGTGTTGCTGGTCATGTTCAGTACGACACTACTACCACCGCTGATGATCGCACTCATTGGCGGCGATGGTGGAGCGCTGGCGTTCTTTATCGCCTGGCTAGTCACTATTGTGGCAGGGTTATCCTTGTGGCTACCACTACGCGCAAAAAAACGTGAACTTCGAGTACGAGACGGCTTCCTGGTCGTGGTGCTGTTCTGGACCGTATTAGCTCTGTTCGGCGCATTGCCGCTATTGCTCTCCCCCGACCCACAGTTGAGTATCACGGATGCGTTATTCGAATCGATGTCGGGCCTGACAACTACTGGTGCCACTGTCCTTACTGGCCTAGATCAACTGCCAGCTTCCATCCTGTATTACCGCCAGCAACTGCAGTGGCTCGGCGGCATGGGCATCATCGTACTGGCAGTCGCTGTAATGCCAATGCTGGGAGTCGGTGGCATGCAACTTTACCGTGCCGAAACTCCGGGGCCAATGAAAGACACCAAACTGACGCCACGGATCACCGAAACCGCTAAGGCACTGTGGTATATCTACTTGGGGCTCACCGTCAGTTGCGCCCTGGCCTACTGGCTGAGCGGCATGAGTGTTTTCGATGCCGTTGGCCATGCTTTTTCCACCGTGGCGATCGGCGGCTTCTCAACCCATGACCTCAGCATGGGTTTCTTTGATAGCCCGGCGATCTCGATTATTGCAAGTTGTTTCATGCTGGTATCAGCTGTCAATTTCGCACTGCACTTTACCGTCGTGCGCTCACGCTCACCGCTAGCCTATCTGCAGGATTCAGAAGTGCGGGCCTATATTGGTTTTTTTTCGGTCATTATCCTTCTGACTGTCACCATGCTCCTTTACTGGCGCGTCTACCCGGGTATCAGCGATACCTTGTGGCATGGCATTTTCCAGGTGATATCCATTGGCACGACCACTGGCTTCACTACCACCGGTTTTCACTGGTGGCCGTCGTTTCTGCCGGTCATGCTGATCATGATGAGCGCCGTCGGTGGATGTGCCGGCTCCACTGCCGGCGGCATGAAAATGATCCGACTGGTCCTACTGTACAAACAGGGTAGGCGTGAGATCAATCAACTGATACACCCCAGTGCATTCATCACCATCAAACTGGGAAATAAGCCGGTGCCCGATCACGTGGTTAACGCGGTCTGGGGGTTTTTTGCCCTGTACAGTCTCAGCTACGTGGGCCTATCAATTGCCATGACGGCAACGGGTGTCGATCTGGTCACCGCCTTTTCAGCGATAACCGCCTGCCTGAACAATCTTGGTCCGGGACTAGGTTCGGTTGCGGACAATTACGCCGGAGTGACAACGGTGGGTAAATGGGTATTGTGCACCGCCATGCTGATGGGACGTCTGGAAATC
>CBFIBN010000067.1:0-9237 GCA_965660775.1 Arenicellales bacterium
CGCAACTGGTCTGCCGGAAACAACGCGGCCAGCAGATAATCCCACGGACCATCAGTCTTGCCAGTAGCCCGGCGGCTAGCAGCATGTCGCAATGCCGAAGCCGCACGATGATGCCCGTCAGTCAGGTAAGTTGCATCAATACCAGAGAATGCCTGGCGGAGATCATCGCACTGTGAAGTATCCGCAACCCGCCACAACCGCTGGCAAACGCCATCTGGCAACACAAAATCGAGCACTGGGTCATGCTGGGTTATAGACCCAACGATCGCATCAATTTGGGCAGATCCAGCATATGCCAGACAGATCGGGCTAGAACTCGCGCCCGCGATATCCAGATAACGGCTGAGACGCTCCTCATGTTCCTTACGGGTCTCTTCATGCCTACGGATAGATCCATTCTCATATTCACCGACTGGGATCTCAGCGACAACACCGGTCTGTGAATGGCCATCAATACTGAGCTGGTAAATAAAGACCGCATCGGTATCCGAATCCTGGTAAGAGCCGTCCTTCAACATCGCCTGTAGTCGCTGGACATTAGCCTCCAGGACTGTCGCTTCTGTCGGGCGCTCACCGGTAGGAAAATCATCCACTACCTGCATAGTATTGATATAGTTTTTCGGATGAGTTTCGCAAAATATGTGCCGCTGTGCCGGACTCATCGAATCATAGGCCGGGCTCACCACTACCCCGGCATGCTGTGGAGCCACTACATACGGTCTGAAAGCGCGAATCTGCGTCACTTATTCAATCTCTAAACCTAACGCGACGCGGGACTCAGCCAGGATGCGCTAAACGAAAAGTCGCCATGAAATCGGCCAGCGCCTGCACGCCCTCGCGTGGCATGGCGTTGTAAATGCTCGCCCGGCAGCCACCGACGCTACGGTGACCCTTGAGATTCAGCAACTTTTCCTCGCCCGCTTGAGCGAGAAAGGATTTTTCAAGATCTTCACTGGGCAGTCGAAACACCACATTCATCACTGACCGGGATGCAACATCTACTGGGCAATGGTAGTAGCCATCGCTGGTATCGATGGCCTGGTAGAGAATGTCCGCCTTCGTTTCTGCCTCACGCGCTACAGCTTCTATGCCACCCCTGCTCTGCATCCATTTCAGGACTTTACCTAAAATGTAAATCGGGAAGACCGGTGGCGTGTTAAACATGGAGCCCTTATCTGAATGTATGTCGTAGCGAAGATATCGGGCGATGTCACGGTTATTGTCCTCGATCGCCGTCTTGCGGACGATTACCATTGCCATACCCGCTGGCCCAAGGTTTTTCTGCACGCCACCGTACACCAGGTCAAAGCTTTCCCAGGGAATCGGTCGGGACATATAGTCCGATGACATATCAGCGACCAACGGTACCTCCACCTGCGGCCACTCCCTAAATCGGACGCCGCCGATAGTCTCATTGGAGGTGATATGCAGATAACGGGTGCCGGGTTGAATCGCCAACTCACTGGATTCGGGCATGCGGGCATAGTTACACTCCGCTCCGTCCCAGGCGGTGTAGATTTCGCCATAGGGTTGAGCATCAGTGATAGCCCCCTTGCCCCAACTGCCAGAGTTAACGTACCCCGCTTTACGCCCTTTACCAAGCAGGTTCATAGGCACCATCGCAAACTGCAGCGTGGCGCCGCCCTGTAGAAAAAGCACCTCAAAGTCTTCAGGAACCCCAAATACACTGCGGACCAGTTTAACCGCCTCCTCGTGTACCGCGACAAATTGCTTCCCGCGATGACTCATCTCTATCAGAGACATGCCAGCTCCCTGGTAATCAACGAACTCAGCCTGAGCCTCCTCAAGTACTGAAAGCGGCAACGTACAGGGGCCCGCGCTGAAATTGTGCATCCGTTCACTCATAATTCTTGCTCCACGAAAAATTCGACACTACGCCTGACCGTTGACACAGTGCAGAACTTGCCCTGTGTCAAAAGCCTTAATGATCTCCAATACACCGTCAGCTACCGCTGTCTGAGCCTGATCGGTCGAAGCGCCGATATGGTGGGTACCGTAGACGTTGGGATGCGTGGCCAATTTCGAATCAAAAGATGACTGGCTTGCTGCGGGCTCATCAGCATAAACGTCGAGCCCGGCACGCACACCTTTTTCGTCCATCGCTTTAAGCAGGGCGGCTTCGTCTATCACGTCGCCGCGCGATGCATTCAGGATAATCGTTCCCGGCTGCACCGCCGAGAGAAAAGTGCTATCTACCAAGCCTCGGGTTTCAGGTGCTGCTGGAACATTCAGGCTGACAATATCGCAACATGCCAACAGCGTTGGCAAATCTGGCACGGTCTGTAGTTCGAGCTTGCTGATTTGCTCATGCATTTCCGGTGTACGATCAGGCTTATCTACAACGGTCACTTGGATGCCAAAAGCACGGGCCCGCTGGGCAACTGCAAGGCCAATGGCGCCCAGGCCCACAATGCCCATGTGGCGACCGTACAAGCCTTTCGCTGCAGCATACTTCTTCTTATTCCATTGGCCCGCTCGCAAGTCAATTACGTTATCGGGAATGTTGCGGTCGATAGCTATCAGCAATCCCATGACCAGTTCGGCGACCGCTATGGCATTTTTTCCGGGCACGTTACAGACCGGAATCTTGCGAGCTGCAGCGGCTTCCTTGTCAATCGTGTTGGTTCCAGCGCCGGCGCGAATTACAAGGCGCAACGCCGCCGCAGCCCCGATTGCGTCACTGGTTACCTGGGTGCTTCTAACCACCAGGACTTCGGCATCGCCAATGGCCTCTACCAGGGTGTTACCATCCAGGTCCGGTTGAGAAACACAGTCGTGACCCTGCTGGCGCAGTTGTGCCACTCCCGAATCTGGAAACTTATCGGCAAAAAGAATCTTCAAAATACCTCCGTGTCATAATTTGCATCAATACGCTTACTGTTCCGCGTTATTCTACGTTCGCCTTTAGGTGTTGAATACTCCCCGGGCGTACAAATTTGTGTGAAAGGCGGCAAATGCCACAGCTAAACCAGGAAAATTTGCAGCACCCAAAATTTTTGTTATCGTCTACTGTGGGATGCACTTATAAGTATGGATCTAAGCTTCCTGCACCTATAGTTTCGTGCTGATTGAAACTACCATTCTGGTTCTTGGCGCAGCACTGCTGCATGCCGCCTGGAATACTCTGGTTAAAACCGCCGCTGACCCTTTGGTGTCGATGGGCGCCCTCAGCCTGGTCACCGCAGCCGCAGGATTATTGCTGGTCTTAGCGGTTCCAGTTCCTACGCTTACTGCGCTACCCTACCTGGCAGGCTCCGTTGTTCTCCACTTCGGGTATTACCTGTTTCTGGTCAGCGCCTACCGGGTAGGTGACTTAAGTCACGTCTACCCAATTTCACGAGGCAGTGCCCCGCTACTGGTGGCCCTCGGCGGCATCGTCATTGCCCAGGAACAACTCCCGTTCCTGACGCTGTTTGGTATCGCGATTACCAGCATCGGCATCATGTTACTGGCCATGTCCGGTGCTAACTCCAAAACACGAAATCATCGATCAACACCGCGAGCTCTTATTACTGGGTGCTTTATTGCCGCCTACACATTGGTCGATGGGTTGGGCGTACGCCAGGGCGAGGTTGCATTGTCTTATATCGGTTGGCTGTTCCTCGTAAACGGACTCGTCTTTGGTCTTTTTGTTTTTCTTCGACGCCCAGTCGAAATGCTGAGCTTGTGGCGCAAGAACACAGCGCGGGTTGTGGGCGGAGGAATAGCGAAAGCGATCGCCTACGGCACCGTTATATTTGTTATGTACTACAGCCCGATGGCTGTGGTAGCCACACTGCGCGAGACAAGCGTCATCATGGCAGCGTTGATTGGTGTTTACTTTCTGCGCGAACCTGCTGGCCAACTGCGTATTGCGGCTGCCCTGTTGGTGACGGGTGGGGTAATCGCGATGAATCTATCAAGCTAATCAAGGCCGGCAAGCACTGCCTAGCCTCCCAGAAACAGCTCTCCCACCTTTGGGTTCTGGAGTAAATCGTCACCCTTGCCGGCGATAGCGATCTGCCCTGACACCATGACATATCCAATGTCGGCAAACTCCAGGCCTTTTTTGGCATTTTGCTCAACCATGATGATCGTCTTACCTTCTTTATGTTGAAGATCATTCAGAATTTCGAAAACCATGTCGATAAAACGCGGCTCCAGGCCAATCGAGGGCTCATCGACCAATAAAACGTCAGGGTTCATAACCAACGCCCGCGAGATCTCCAGTAACCGTCGCTCCCCGCCTGACAGCACTTTAGCCTGATGTTTTCGGCGTGCAGCCAACTGGGGGTATTTCTCAAAAATCTCCTCGGCCGAGCGTTTCGCCTGAGCCTTCTGATCTTTGAGAAATCCGCCCATCCAAAGATTTTCCTCTACCGTCATTCCTGGAAAAATCGACTTATCCTGCAAGATATAGGCAACACCAGCTTTAGCAAGCTTCTGATTAGATGAAAGTGTCGTAACATCGAGTTGGCTATCGCCATGGCCGATCAGAATACGGCCCGAGAAGATATTGTTGAATCCAAAAATCGCATGCAGAACCGTCGATTTACCTGCACCGTTGGGGCCAATCAGACACAGTGATTGTTTGCGCCCCACACGAAGATCAATCTCGTGCAGAATCTGCATCCGGCCATAACCGGCAGACAATTTCTCCAGTGACACATAAGGATCACCATCGACCAGCGCATCAAGCTGTTCATGGCTGATGTCTTCTGCGATTGAGGCCGCCTGCTTGGTTACTTCATCAACAGATATGACCGAGTCGACGGCTCCAAGCCCGTAACCGCCAGCATTTCCGTTGTCACTGGACGCCATTAATGCGCCCCCAAATAAGCATCGATAACACGCGGGTCACCCTGGATTTCGGCAGGCGACCCCTGAGCCAGCAGTTCACCATGGGCGAGACAATAAATCTTGTCGGCCATGTTCATAATGACCCGCATGTTGTGCTCTATCACAAATAGCGTGATGCCAAGTTCTGAATTGGCGCGACGCAATCGATCAATTAGTCCGTTAATCAAGGTAGGATTAATCCCGGCTGTAGGCTCGTCCAGCAACAACCCAGTAGGCTCGTTCATCAGGGCCATGGCGAATTCCAGAAGTTTCTGCTGGCCAAACGAAAGTGACCCAGCTCGTAAGAATCGTTTTTCGTATAGCCCGACAAACTCAAGAAGCCGTTCTGCGCGTTCATGCTCTTCGGCACCATTACAGCCAAAAGCCTCGGTGAAACGCATTTTTCGATGGGGTAAGGAAATCAGCATATTCTCGACCCCGGTCATCTCCCCATATATGCGGGTTTGCTGGAAGGTGCGCAACAGGCCGAGCCTGGCTATTTTCTGCACCGGAAATTTCGAAATCTCCCGACCTTCGAATTGGATAGTTCCCGAATCAATCGGGTGATATCCCACAATGGAGTTAAATAACGTGGTTTTGCCGGAACCATTGGGACCAATTAACCCCGTAATCGCCCCTTTCTCTACCGACAATGAAATATCGCTGTTGGCCACTACCCCACCAAAGGATTTGCTGACATTGTTAACCTGGATGATGGGTGTCACTGTTCTGCCCCCACTGCAGCATCGTTTGACTGCTCACGCGCTTCAAGGCGCTCGGATCTTTTACTCATGATCCAACCCACAACGCCACCCTCAAAATAAACCACGGTTATCACAATCAATGCGCCTAAAGCAACCCATTGCCAGCCCAAAAGATAAGTCCAGGTAACTTCCTTAAATACATGAAACACGATTGCGCCAATCACTGGACCCCACAAAGTACCTTTCCCTCCCAACAAAACACAGACCACCATGAAAATCCCTAGATTAATCGTCTGATATGCAGTCTCTAAAGGCTCAAAATGAATCAGCTGGAAGGCAGATATTGCCCCAGCAATTCCAACAAAGAATGCTGACATCGCCCAGGTCGCTAATTTGTACTGCAGGGTATGGATACCCATCGCTTCGGCCTTCTCCTCATCATCTCTGATTGCATTGACAGCAGCGCCGAATCGCGTTGTATACAGCCACTTGAGAAAGACGAAAAGAGCAACGCCTGTGCCCGCAAACAGAAAGTAGAACAGAACTTTTCCTGTGCCCAAATCACCCGGGTACACCGGCAGCGCAATTCCCTGACCAGCCCCAACCCATTCCCAATTGGAGACCAACTCTCCAGTTGCGATGGCAACCCCCAAGGTGCCAATCGCGAAATACGGGCCGCGCAAACCGAAGGTAACGTAACCGACAATGACTGCCACCGCCGCGCAAAACAGGCCAGCCCCGAGCATACCCAGAAACAATCCAGAAAAATATTGCAGGTCGGTAAACGCATGAATTCCACCCCCTGCCGCGTTGGTGTAGTCACCCACGTCGTAGACCATGCCGATCGTGATCACAGCGGCAACGTACATTCCGGTGCCATAAAAGGTGATATTGCCAAGCGAGTTATAGCCCATTTGCCCGCCCGTCATATCCCAAGTTAAAGCAACAATAATCATCAGCCACAAAGTTGCCAACTGGGTCCCAAAGCTAGGGAACACAAATGGCGCTGCAATGATCCCAGCCAGCAGTAAAAGATAGGAAAACTGTTTTCGCGTCATTGTCTGGTATACACCTTGAAATTTACTGCAGGCTTTGGCGAACACGTCGCTGTTGCGAAAGCCGAAAGATCAACACGATCAGTAATAGCAACACCGCTATCGCCTGCTGATACCCGATGCCAAAAATAATAGCGCCGTACTGCTCTAGAGCCCCTATCCCAAGACCCGCTGCAATTACCCCGGGCAGGTTGCCCAAGCCCGCAGCGGTGACGATGACAAATGCCCGAATCGAATGGGTAATACCGTAGAAGGGCTGAATAATCCAGACCATGACGATGATCGCGCCAGCGGCACCGCAAATAGCTGCATTTAGCGAGAAAGTGAATGAGTAGACCTTGTCCGTATCGATACCCAGTACACGCGCTGCCCGCCGATCCTGTGCCGTGGCCCGAATCGCCTGCCCCATACGACTGTACTTCATAAAGATGATAACTCCAGTCGCCAATGTTCCAGCCATCAACATGCCGATCAATTTTGCAATCGGCACATCAATGAAGCCATCAAAGAAGTACAGCGTGTTGTAACCCAAATCGACACTTTGCGTATCCGAGCCAAATAGCAGGTTAAGTATCTGTGCAATCATGATCGCAAGACCAAATGTTGCGAGCAACGTAGTGAATAAGTCACGATCGATTACCCGGCAGATAATCACGCGGTATATAACCCAACCAAAACCCCACATCACAACAAATGCGATCGGCACCCCCAGTAACGCATGCACTCCTTTCTCGACCAACCACCAGGAGATATAACCCCCGGCAATAACAAAGTCGCCCTGAGCAAGATTCTTGACATTCATTACCCCCCATACCAGTGCCAAGCCATAAGCAGCGAGGGCAAACAAGGAGCCAATCATGATTCCGTCAAGAACAATCTTGAGGTTTACAATCGGAAATTGAAACAGCAGAGAAATATTACCGGCAATTTGATCCATTGGAACTACTTTTGGGTAAGGACGTTAAGAATCTACCGAGAATGCAAACCAAGTTTGCCCTCTGGCTGACAAAACAAGCAACAACACCGACGCAATCACCGAACTGACCCGACTCGCTTTAGTGTCTGTCATTCGGACCGCTGGTGAGACGCTGACTCTTTTTGCCAGCGCCAAACTGCAGAGCACTGACTTGGGAGCAGAAACTGATACCGAGCATTCGTCAATGCCCGGTATCAGTTCAGAACAACCGGTTTTCCTAGTCTCGCGGCCAATTCAGCTTATGTGATGCAAAAGCTGATGGCGCCACAACGTTGTACTTGCCATCTTGAATCTGACGCAAAACCATTGGTTTGGCAACATTGTTGCCGGCCTCGGAGAACCTGATACCCCCATAGAAGGTCTTGAGGTCAGTTGCAGATATGGCATCACGCAGCACCTCCTTGTCGAGGCTGCCAGCGCGCTCAAAGGCATCTTTGAATACGTACACTGCCGCAGAGGCCTGTGCTAACTGATACGGAACCTTCTTGTTTGCGTAATCAGGGTACGCCGCTTTAACTTCCGTATTGAAGTTCGCTGCGGTGCCAAAAAGCGGATCCTCGTAGGAGAGGGTTTCTGCCCACTGCGTTGAGCACAGCACATCGTTTGCAGCGGCACCGAACTTTCCAGTAACGTCCGCCGCCTCGCAGTGCGTGATCGCGAGCATGGGTACACTGATATTCTGCTCGGCGATTTGGCGTACCGCGGTGGCCGCGCCTTTGGAGTGTCCACTTACGATCAAAACATCAGGCTTAAGCAATTTAACTTTGGTCAGGATTGCGCTCATGTCAGAAAGATCGCGCGGCAATTTCTCGTCGACAACTGCCTTCATGCCAAATTTCGCCGCATCTTCAAGCACGCCAGCACGAATATCGAGAGAGAAAGGATCATTCTCGACTGCTATGGCAACCCTGACTGAAGACGGATCTTTGCCGGACTCAGTGGCTTTTTCTGCCGCCAACGCAATAGCAGATGCGAGGTACTGTTCTGATGTTGACAACACTGCGAACAGGTATTTGTATCCTTTGTTAAACAGTGACCGTGACGCGCCCTCAGCCTCAACCATGGGAATCTGATACTTTTCGGTGATCGGTGCGATCGCCTTGGTCATGCCGGAGGAATAGGGGCCCAACATGTATTGCACTTTGTCCTGATTGATCAGCCGTTCGGCCAGCGTGGCCGCACGATCGCCCTTGGACTCATCATCGTAATAGATAACGTTGAAGTTGTAACACTTGCCGCCAAGCTTGACGCCGCCGGCGTCTTTGATCTTCTGGATTGCGAACTCATAGCCGTTTTTGGCATGCATGCCGTTGGTTGCATATTTCCCGGTCAGCGAGATCGCTGAGCCAAGGGTGATAGTTTCGCACCCTGCAGATGCAGATCCGGGAAACAACAGGGTTGTCCCAACTAAGACACCCATCAAAGACAAATTGATTTTCATTGGATTATCCTCCTAATTTACTTTTAGATATTGTCAACGAGGAACAATCGACGAGGTGTCGGCGTGCCAGGTCATGCTAATTTCGCGTCTTGCGACGGGCTGAATATCGCACAACGAATTCCCAAACACAATGTCCCTTGCTATTTCCAAATACAGCCCTCCCCTCACTAATAGAGATTTACTGACTTTGGCTTCCGTTTGACTGATACTGTTACTGTCGCA
>CBFIBN010000068.1:0-9211 GCA_965660775.1 Arenicellales bacterium
CAAATACATCCTGGTAACGAAATGGCGTAGTCACCGGCAACTGCCAGCGTCGGGCAAATTCATGTAATGCCGCGCGCGACGCTGCGCTCCAGTTACGCCCACCGGCCAGTAACACCGGCTGGCGGGCATTTGCCAGCAATGTTGCAAACCGCGCCATATCCGCAGGCGCAGGTTCGCTATGCAGACGGTGGTACTCTGGCAGATCGACTACCTGTGCACTGTCGGCCAGAACATCTTCGGGCAACACCACAACGACGGGGCCGGGACGGCCATTGCAGGCGGTATGAAAAGCCCGGCTCATGACTTCGGGCAAACGAGCGACATCGTGCACTTGCTCGACGTGCTTGGCCAGAGCGTTGTAGAAAAGCCCGTAGTCGATCTCCTGAAAGGCCTCGCGTCCAAGTGCATCACGACTCACCTGGCCAATGAGTAATACCAGTGGCGTGGAATCCTGGGCCGCCACGTGAATGCCAGATGCAGCGTTGGTCGCGCCGGGGCCACGAGTCACAAAACACACACCGGGACGCCCCGTGAGTTTGCCGCGGGCTTCGGCCATCATCGCGGCACCGCCCTCGTGGCGGCAAACGACTGTGGTGATATCAGCCGTATCGTGCAACGCATCCAGCGCGCTGAGATAACTTTCGCCCGGCACGCAGAAAACGTGCTTCACCTGTTGCTGACATAGCGCCTGAATAAGAATCTGGCCGCCGGTACGGGCGGGTGGCAGCGGTACGGACACGTTCAGTCCTGAGTGGGCTTCTTGGGGGCCTTGCTGGAACGCTTGGTGCGGGGATGATCAGCACTTTTGACCAGGCCTGCCGAGCGCAGGAAATTGTCTTGCACATCCTGCCACACTTCAAGGTTGCGACGAGCCATCTCGGACATTGTGCCCACGGACGTCTGGCCCAGAAAATCTGCCAGACGATCCTGATAAGCCTGCTGCTGCTCGACAAACAACCCCAGGCTACGCTCAAGATAGTCGGTGAACATCTTCTGAGTGGTACCGCCATAGAAACGGATGAGGTTGGTGAGAATCTCAGTGGTGAACAGCGGCTGGCCGGAGCCCTCCTGCTCGTTGATGATCTGCAGCAACACGCTGCGGGTGATGTTATCGCCACTGGCAACATCGATCACGATGAATTCTTCACCTTCAACAATCAGTTGCCGCAGGTCGGACACGGTAATGTAGTGGCTGAGCTCAGTATCGTAGAGTCGCCGGTTGGGGTACTTCTTGATCGTACGCGTGCTCATCGCCGGTTCCCCGCGTTATTGTGCAACGCAATAATACCACCAGCCGGGGGGATGCCGTGGGAACAGCACGTCAGTACATGTGCTGACCACCATTGATCGACAGCGTAGAGCCAGTCATGAAGGTCGCGTCATCGGCCACCAGAAACATCACCGCACGGGCGATGTCACTGGCATAACCCAGCCGTCCGACGGGGATAGTGGCAATAATTTTTTCCAGTACTTTTGGCGGTACCGCGCGCACCATAGCGGTATCGACATAACCGGGGGCAATGGCATTAACCGTGATGCCTTTAGCTGCGCCTTCCAGAGCCAGTGCCTTGGTAAATCCGTGGATACCCGACTTGGCCGCCGCATAGTTGACCTGGCCATACTGCCCCGCCTGACCATTGATCGAACCAATATTGACGATGCGCCCGAAACCACGCTCACGCATGCCTTCAATCACGTTGCGGCACATGTTGTAGCACGAAGATAGATTGGTCTGCAGCACGGCGTTCCACTGCTCGAAATCCATGCGGTGCAAAGTTCCGTCTCGGGTAATGCCTGCATTGTTCACCAGTATATCGGCCGGGCCAAGATCCGCTTCGATGCGCTCTATACCCGTGGCGCACTGGTCGAAATCGGCAACATCGAACCTGTATACGGCGATTCCGGTTTCGCTGTTAAATGCCTGGGCCGCCTGGTCATTGCCGGCATAGGTGGCGGCAACACGGTGACCTACTTCACTCAACGCTATCGAGATGGCAGCACCAATACCCCGCGTCCCGCCGGTAACTATTGCTGTGTGTGACATATGTATCTAACTCCTTGAACGACTGAAAATATGGTGAAAAACGATTTACTCGGGGGAGGTGACTCAGGGACGCTCCACGCACATGGCGAGTCCCATACCGCCACCGATGCACAGCGTGGCAAGACCGCGCCGCACGTCACGTCGACCCATCTCGTAGAGTAAGGTCGTCAGAACCCGGGCACCGGAAGCACCGATCGGATGTCCAAGCGCAATCGCACCGCCATTGACGTTGACCATGTCGGTATCCCACGCCATTTCCTGATTCACGGCACAGGCCTGCGCTGCGAACGCCTCGTTGGCCTCGACCAAATCAAGATCGCCTGCCTCCCAGCCCGCCTTTGCCAGAGCCTGGCGACTGGCGGGAATCGGCCCGGTTCCCATAATTGAGGGATCCACACCAGCAGTCGACCAGGAGACGATCCGGGCCAACGGTGTGATGCCTCGCGCGCTGGCCGAGCTTGCGCTCATCAGCACGGTGGCAGCAGCGCCGTCATTGATTCCCGAAGCATTGCCTGCCGTCACGGTGCCCGCCTTATCAAAGGCCGGCCTCAGACCCGCCAACGCTTCCGCTGTGGTGCCATGACGTGGGTGTTCGTCGGTATCCACAATGGTGTCACCCTTGCGGCCCTTTATCGTGACCGGTGTGATCTCCTTTGCAAAATGTCCGGCTTTTTGCGCAGCCTCGGCTTTTTGCTGCGAAGCAGCAGCAAAGGCATCCTGGGTGTTGCGGGAAATGGCAAACTGGCTTGCGACGTTCTCGGCGGTATTACCCATGTGGTAGCCATTGAAAGCATCCCACAGCCCATCAACGATCATGCTATCGACCATTTCCAAGGATCCGAGTTTCTGTCCATTACGCAAGTGTGCGCAGTGTGGGGCCTGGCTCATGCTCTCCTGACCACCAGCCACGACGATATCACTGTCGCCATTACGAATCGCCTGGTATCCCAACGCGATGGCACGCAATCCCGAACCGCACAACTGATTGATGACCAGTGCCGTCTTCTCCACCGGAATGCCCGCGCCTATAGCCGCCTGGCGAGCCGGGTTCTGGCCCGTTCCTGCCGTCAGCACCTGGCCCATCACCACCTCGGAGACCTCTTGCGGTGCAACGCCCGCACGGTCCAGTGCAGCCACCATGGCAACACGACCCAGTTCACTCGCCGACAATGTGCTCAAGCCGCCATTAAAAGCGCCGGTTGCCGTTCGCGCTGCACTGACAATTACCACTTCGGTTTCAGTTTTCATCTGTTCTTTTGTCTTTATGGAAAATATTCGAGCAGTCCTGCCGATCGTACCTGATGGCACACTATCGCATTCTTAACTTGCCAGTGCGTTGTAGCGGCGTCACCCAATGCAGTGAAAGCGCCGCAAGCGCGCGAGCGTCCCAGTAAAGACAAGACCGGCTTGAGCCGGTCTGTCGTGCCTGCAATGCGCCAGGTTCAAATACCAAAAGCGCGAAACTCAGGCGCGTTTATCAGCGACAGCGCCTAAGGTGTCTGCAGACTTACGGAAAAGCGTCTGCGCCTGATCGGCATACTGGCGGCCAAGCTCCATGGCTTCGCTCGAATCCTTAGTCATCCGCTGTACCAAGCCGCGAACGACTTCGGGCTGCTTTTCAAAGTACACACGAGCACTGTCAATATCTTTAACCTCTAGTGCTTCCCGAGCATTAGTCAGGATGGCGTTGGCATAATTGTGGGCAACACCCATTTGCAGCTCGATCAATTTTTCCAGGTTATCGACAACCAGTTTGCCGGCGTCAGTGCTGGCCGTACCGGCTGCCTTGCTGGCTTTTTCATACGACTCGGTGATCTTGGCTTTCATGATTTAATCCTCTTGAATTCAGGGGGTTTAATATATTGTTGCAGTGCACAATAACAAATAATATGATGCGATGCAACATTTTTTATCCAAAGTCATATAAATACTATTTTTCAATGGTTTAAATTACCTTATTTCTCTCTTAAGTGATGTTATTACAGGAGATTTTCAACTATACGTGCTTGGTGCATCGCATCAGTAGTGACCTTGTAGTTAGCCTCGGTCTCACTGAACCCGGCCCACCACGGTCTACAATCGGCGCATGAACCCAATCCCCCCGGCTAACTGGGCGCAAGCCCTGGCGCAACTGCAGTTGCAGTTTGCCGCCACGCTTAGCCATGCTGAGCGCACAGCCGGAACACGGCCGCTGGCTAATCTTAGCGACTGGTTTCAGGCTTTTAGCGAACCGGCTGACCCCACGGCCACCACGGCACAAGCACCGGGTCTCGCGTTCATGGCCAATCCATGGCCTGGCAGTGTCTCCCCCGTCACTGTGGGCACTGACCGCTGGGGTGTGGCAGCGACACGCTACCGCGAAGCGTTGGCCGCACTACAGCAAGCCTGGCTTAAGATCGGCATTGAAGCTTGGAGCCGACTGCACGATGCACTGACAACCCATGAAGCTGCGGATAACCTGCGGGCCAGCTACGACCTTTGGATCTATTACGGCGAGCAGGTTTTTGCCGAACAGGCCCACAGCCAACACTATGCGGGGCTTATCAGCGAGCTGATCAATGCGCAGGTGGCGCTGCACCTCGAGTGTGGGATCGGCAACGAACTGTCATCTGATGACCCACAACATCTAAGGCGAGCACTCGCCGAAGCCCACTCGCGCGAGGCCAGCCTGCGCTCTGATCTTAAAACGTTGCGCGAATCACACGACGACCACGGTACAAGTTCCCCCGGGCGAGCAAAGAAGGCCCGTGTGCGACCAACGTTGTCCGGGAAGAAACCAACCAAGAAGAAATCGACAAAGCAGGTCGGTCGAGCGGGCGTACAGAAAACAGTGTCAGCTAACGCCCCAAGGGCCCGGAAAAAGTCGGTGAAGAAAAAACCACGAGCCGCCAAACCCGCGCCGGACGGTTTCTGACGATGAGCCATACCGCCGACAAATCCACCCAGGCGCTGGCGGCTCGGTTGGCTCGCAGCCTTGCGCAACTGGCGCAACTGGGCGTTCCCGAGATCGGCGCCAGTCAGCACGAGACGATTTTTTCTGGACGGGGCTTTCGGCTTCTGCGTTACGGTAGCGGGCCCGAGCGGGCTCAGGCCTGCCCGGTGCTGATTGTCTATGCCCTGGTCAACCGGCCCTGGGTGCTCGACCTTGAGCCGCAACGCTCGATCATCGCCCGACTGATGGATGCCGGGCTGGACGTGTTTCTGGTGGAATGGACCGATCCCCACCAGGATGATCAAAGCACGACGCTGGCCGATTACATCTGTGACATGCTCGATCAATGCGTCGATGCCGCCTGTGCCGTGCGCCATGAGACTACGGTTAACCTGCTGGGCGTATGCCAGGGCGGCACCTTCAGCTTGTGCTACAGCGCACTGTTTACCCACAAGGTGCAAAACCTGATCACTATGGTGACCCCGGTGGATTTTCACACCGAGGACAATCTACTGTCGCACTGGGTACGAGGGGTAGACGTTGAGCGGATGGTCAGTTGCTATGGCAACGTACCCGGCGCCTTTCTCAATGCGCTGTTCGTCGCCCTGCAGCCCTTTCGCCTGGGCGGAAAAAAAGCGCTCGACCTTGCGGACCTGGCCGATGACCACGATCGACTACAAACTTTTGCGCGCATGGAACGCTGGATCGCTGACAGTCCCGACCAGGCAGGTAGGGCCTTTGCCGATTTTCTCACGATGCTGTTTCAACGTAACAGTCTGGTCAAAGGCCAGATGGTGCTGGGGGGGCGGGCGGTCCGGTTGGATGAGATACGCTGCCCGATACTGAACGTTTACGCATTGGCAGATCATCTGGTGCCCGCCACCGCCTCGCGGGCATTGGCCCAGCACGCTGGCTGCAGCGACTACACTGAGCTTGCCTTTGACGGTGGGCACATTGGCATCTACGTCAGTCGCCATGCCCAGCGACAGATTCCACCCAAGGTTGCCGCCTGGCTACAGGCACGACAATAGATCCAAAAGCATCAGGGCTTGCGGGATACCTTCAGGCGCAGCGCCTTGATCTTCATTTTCGCTAACTGACGATTAGCGGTTTCCATAAGGGCCATGGACGAGTAAGGGCCTACCCGCACACGATAGAAATCGCCTCGCCCCTGTACCGAGATATGCTGAACACTGGGCTCAAAACCTGCCAAGGCCAGGCGAGCTTTCATGCGCTCGGCCTGTCCCGGATCGTTGTACGCCCCCGCCTGCAGCATATAAAAACCCCCCAGCGAAGCCGTACTTTTTGACTCAGCCGGCATCGACTCGCTCTTTGGGGCGGCTGGCGTGGTTTCGAAGGCGCCAGTCTCGGGAATCACGCGCTCAATCTCTGGCAACACCGTGTAAAAATCAAAACTGGTGCGGGCCGGTGCTGGACTCTTGGCAGCCGTTGACGATGCCGCTGCGCTGTCCCGGACACTGTCGCGCGATTCGCGCAGTAACTGACTGATACCCGCGCCCAGACGATCCGGATCTCCACTGGTAGCGCCCTGGTAAAGCAAGGTGCTTATCGATCCCACGGCAACACCCACCACCAGCATCACCAGGTCATGGCCAAAACGAGCGCCGCCGGAGTTCTTTTTTCTGTGCGAGTTGCGGGCCATTACCTACATACGCTCGGGCGCAGTAACCCCCAGCAGCGCCAGCGCATTGGCCAGCACCTGCCGGGCCGCATCAATCAGCGACAAGCGCGCCAGGCGCAGGTCGGGTTCGGCTGCGATAAACGGGTGCGCGTTGTAGTAGGTATGAAAATCATTAGCCAGGTCGCGCAGGTAATACGCGACCTGGTGGGGTTCATAGGCGCGTGCGGCTGACTCGACAACCTCGGGATAACGCGAGAGTTTGTGCAGCAGATCCGATTCACGCGGCTCAATCAGCAGGCTATGGTTCGCCTCGGCGAGGTTGATCTGGATGCCTTTTTCCTCAAGCTGGCGAAACACGCTACAGATACGGGCGTGGGCATACTGCACGTAATACACCGGGTTATCGCTTGACTGCGACTTGGCCAGGTCAAGGTCAAAATCCATGTGCTGATCAGGTTTGCGCAGAGCGTAAAAAAAACGCGCGGCGTCACGGCCGACGTCCTCGCGCAGTTCACGCAACGTGACAAAGTCACCGCTGCGCGTGGACATGGAGACTTTTTCACCGCCTCGATAAAGTACCGCGAACTGCACCAACAGCACGGTGAGAACCGCCTGATCGATCCCGAGTGCTGACAATGAGGCCTTTACCCGCTTGATGTAACCGTGATGATCCGCGCCCCAGATGTTGATGACGTGGTCAAAACCACGCGCGATCTTGTCACGGTGGTAGGCAATATCAGTGGCGAAATAGGTATGGTTGCCGTTAGCCCGTAACACCACCCGATCTTTTTCGTCGCCAAAGTTGCTGCTGCGAAACCACCAGGCATCACCCTCCTGGTACAGAAAATCGCTCTCCTTGAGATCATCGACCGCGCGCTGTACGGCGCCGCTGTCGATCAGGCTGCGCTCCGAGTACCACATCTGGTATTCAACACCGAAGCCCGTCAGGTCGGCACGGATATCCGCGACCAGCGTCTCACTGGCCAGAGTGTGAACCCGGACAAATCCTGGGTCACCCAGCACAGAGCGTGCCCGGCTGATCAGCGTGTCCAGTGTCTGATCGTCATCGTCGGGCAGCGAGCTCAGTAGTGCCGTGGCGTCGCAACGATATTTTTCACCGCCTTCACGATGCAGCGTAGCGGCAATATCGAAAACATAATCGCCCTGGTAAGCGGCCCGTGGAAAAGATACCGTCTCACCACACAGTTCCAGATAGCGTAGCCAGACACTTAAGGCCAGGATATCCATCTGTCGCCCGGCATCGTTGATATAGTACTCGCTGAGGGCATCGTACCCCGCCGCACGCAACACACGAGCCAAGGCATCGCCATACGCAGCCCCACGACCATGTCCGACGTGCAACGGTCCGGTCGGATTCGCCGAGACAAATTCCACCATGACCCGCTGCCCGGCCCCATCACGGCTGGTGCCATAGGCCTCGCCCTGGGTGCGGATCTGCACAGGCAACTGCTGGTAGGCATCGGCGGCCAGAAACAGATTGATGAAGCCCGGTCCGGCGACTTCAGAGCGCACCACCAGGGACGATGGTGGAAAGTTGGCACAAAGCTGCTCGGCCAGATCGCGCGGCTTCAGGCCGGCCCCTTTCGCCAGAACCATCGCCAGGTTGCTGGCATAGTCGCCATAGCCCGCCTTTCGCGCCCGTTCAAGTTGAATCGGGATATCGGCCGAGGCAGGCAGGACACCTTGGCGAATCAGTGATGCCAGGGCATCACGAAGCAACTGACAGACTTCATTACGCATAAACAGAAAACCAGCAACCGTGGGGAATATATGCCGACCGGTGTGTACTGGCACCGGTACATGGCAAGGAACAGCACGATTCTAACCAAAGCGTGCCGCTCACCAAAGCGGTCTGTAGTACTCTTGGCGCAGACCTGTCCACGACCCCTTACCCACAAATGGATCATCTGCAACAAAGCCGGCTGAATCTGCTGACCAGTCATGCGCTGGATCGTGCTGCATTGGTGCGCCTTGATGAAGAAAATCTCGGGCAACGCATAATGAGTGAAAATGCACGTTTTATCGGTGTACACCACCTAGAGATCGCTATTGATGAAGAGAACAGTAGCGCGCGCCCGGCACTGCTGACCCGTAGTGAAGCACAACAGCGTTTTGGGCACTGCGAACCCTGGGTGTACCTGGGTCGGGAGGACAGCAAAGACTACTTCGCCGTACTGCTGGATAATGGCCGCCCGCGCCAGGCACACGGTTTTGCCGGGTTACGAGCACTGGCCGCTACGGCAGATAGTGCCAAGGCAACTCTGCTCGCCTATGCCCGGGCCATGGCCGCATGGCACCAACGCCACCTTTACTGCAGCCGCTGCGGTGCCCAGACCGTATCGCAACACGGCGGGCACGTGCGTGCCTGTACCCATGCCAGTTGCGGTGAACAGCATTACCCACGTACCGATCCTGCGATTATTGTCCTGGTAGAAAAAGGCGAGCGTGCCCTGTTTGGGCGCAAACCTGAGTGGTCTGCACATCGGTATTCAACACTTGCCGGTTTTGTCGAGCCCGGCGAAAGCGCTGAGCAAGCCCTGGTTCGGGAAGTCATGGAAGAGACCGGGGTTGA
>CBFIBN010000069.1:0-9098 GCA_965660775.1 Arenicellales bacterium
ACCTGCATCTCGCTGAACGTCTGCTTTGTGCGTTGGAGGCTGGGGTGAGCGCAGGTGGCGAGGAAGGTCCAACACACTCGGCAGCCTTGCTGGTGGCGCAAACACATTCCTGGCCACTGGTGGATCTGCGGGTGGACTGGTCCGATGATCCGGTCAATGAACTGCGGGCCCTATGGAGTCGTTACCAGCCGCAGATGCAGGATTATCTCGATCGAGCGCTCAACCCTTCAGCGGCCCCAACTTACGGTGTCCCGGGTGATCTGTGAGTTCTTCAATAACTGAAACATCGGCTCTGGATCCCGGCCTGACAAAACTGTTACATGACCTCGTTTCTTTTGATACGACCAGTCGTAACTCCAATCTTGAGCTTATAACTTACGTAGAGGAATATCTCAGTCGTTTCGGGATCGCCAGTCAGCGGATTCATGACGAAACTGGAGGCAAGGCCAACCTGTATGCCACCATTGGACCCCAGGACTTACCTGGGGTGATGTTGTCGGGACACACCGATGTCGTCCCGGTCGACGGACAGCCTTGGTCTACCGATCCTTTTTCGGTTGCGATGCAAGAGGGACGTTTATTTGGTCGCGGCACTGCCGACATGAAAGGCTTTATTGCTTGCGTACTCGCGCAGGTGCCTCAAATGCTGCAAACGCCGCTACAGACGCCAATCCATATAGCCCTTTCCTACGATGAAGAAATTGGCTGTATCGGCGTGCGCCGACTACTGGATCTGCTGGAGACCTTACCGGTGTGCCCGGCTATGGGGGTTGTCGGCGAGCCTACCAGTATGAAAATAATCAATGCCCATAAAGGCAAACAAGGGTGGCGCGTTAACGTCCGTGGCCGGGCCGCGCATTCGGCTTATCCGGTCGAGGGTGTCAATGCCGTAGAGATCGCTGCAGAACTGATCTGTCATATACGACGGATCTATTCGGCAGTACCCGAGACCGGCCCGATCGATAACGCTTATCGTGTACCCCATAGCACGTTGCATGTGGGGCCGATTCACGGCGGTAGGGCGCTGAATATAGTGCCAGATGAGTGTGAGTTCAGTTTCGAGGTTCGTCATTTACCCGAGGAGACTGCGCAGGGATATTTTCAGCAGGTTGTCAGTTATGCCGAGGAAGTACTGGTGCCATTAATGCGCTCAGTAGACCCACAAACGGGAATCTCCTTTGAAACGTTGGCCGGATACCCGGGTTTGCGTACAGCAGATGATGCTCCAGTCGTCCGTTTCATCCAGACGCTTCTGGATGATGCCCAGACGCCAGGAAAAATCAGTTTTGGTTCAGAGGCGGGGTTGTTCGGTGAGCAGGTGGGCGTACCTTGTGTCGTCTGTGGTCCCGGAAGCATTCTGCAGGCTCATCGACCGGATGAGTACGTAGATGTTGGGCAATTGGCTCATTGCTGGGATTTTCTGGGCCGACTGGTTAGTCATCTTCAAACAGAGCACTTGCCTGTTTAATGGGGCATTTACCGTAAGGGGGGCATCATGAAAACCATATACAGCGAACAGCACCGACTGCGGGATGCGAAAACTGAGCTTTACGGGGGTGAACTGGTTAAACCTTTTGAGCGACCCTCACGGGCCGACATGGTGATCAAGGCCGTACGTCAGTCTAATCTTGGGAAGATCAAAGAGCCCACGTCATATCCGCTGGACCAGGTACTGGCAGTGCACGACGCTGATTTTGTTTCTTTCTTGGAGACTGCCTGGGATGAGTGGCACCAGATTGGGTACGCAGGCGAGGCGATGGCGACTGTCTGGCCGGCCAGGCGCATGCAGTGTCGAGTGCCGCGTTTCATCGAGGGCAAGATCGGGTATTACGCGATGGCCGCAGAAACCACAATCACCGAGGGCACCTGGCCTGCGGCGCTGGCCTCCAAGGATGTCGCGCTGACTGGGGCGCAGGGCCTGTTGGCGGGTGAGCACGGCATGTTTTCACTGTGCCGGCCTCCTGGCCACCACGCCGCGCGCGATATGTTTGGCGGCTATTGTTTCCTGAACAATGCGGCTATCGGGACCCAGTATTTACGCGATAACGGTGCTGAGCGCGTCGCTATACTGGACGTAGATTTTCATCATGGTAATGGCACCCAGGACATTTTCTACGAACGCGATGACGTACTTTTCTGTTCATTACACGGTGATCCCGAAGATGCTTTCCCACATTTTCTCGGTTACACGGATGAGATGGGATTGGGCGCCGGTATGGGTTACAACCGTAACTATCCGATGCCGCCAGGCACGCCATTCTCAAAATGGGGTGAATCACTATCCAACGCACTTGAGCACATCGATAAGTTTGCACCACAGTACCTGGTGGTATCTCTTGGAGTGGATACTTTTGAAAACGATCCGATCAGTTTCTTTAAGTTGACAACTCCCGATTACCTGACAATGGGCGAGATGATTGGCGCTCTGAAGATACCGACGCTGTTTGTGCTCGAGGGTGGTTATGATATCGACGAAGTCGGTATCAACGCGGTCAATGTGCTAAAGGGCTACGAGAGTTGATCAGAGGGTCTGCAGATTAAGTTCGGCGACAGATCATGAGTCAGATTAAGTTGATAAGTTCAGCCGTATGCCCTTTTGCCCAACGTAGTCGTATCGTCCTGGCCGAAAAGCGAATGGATTTCGAACTGATAGAGATCGATCTTCATCAAAAGCCAAAGTGGTTTGAGAAGATTTCCCCATATAGCAAGGTTCCAGTTTTACTGCATGGTGATGCTGTGATCTATGAGTCATCGGTGATCAATGAATACCTGGACGAAATAACGTCAAGCCATAGCCTGCTTCCGTCCTCTCCTGTAGAACGCGCTAGCGCACGTATATGGATCGATTTTGATAACTCTAAGATCACACCCATCTTCTACAAGGTCTTGCTGTGTCAAGATGAAACAGTACAAGAGCAGCTAAAAAAGCAGATGATAGAGAATTTGCATTTTCTCGAGCACGAGGGCTTTTCGAATACTGATAGCGGACCATTCTGGTTTGGACGATCGTTGTCTCTGGTGGACATCGCGCTGTATCCGCATTTTGAGCGCTTTGAGGTCTTGGCTCATTATCGGGGCCTCGAGTTACCAACTGATTGCAAAAAGATACATACATGGCTTAATGCGATGAAAGAGTTGCCGAGTGTTCGCCAGACAGCAAATGACGATGCCTATCATATCGCGGCCTACGAAACGTATGCATATGGCACTGCATCGGGAACAACGGCGAAAGATATGCAGATGGCCTGAGGCATCGTTGCGTGCACTCTGTCTAAAACCAAGCAGATATCTGATAACACCCTATTTAAGATAACTCAGACGACGAAAGGAATTCCTATGACAATGGCCAGTACGAAATACGATACCAAGTCGATCTGGAGAAAAGATCGCGATCACAACATTCATCCGTGGACTGATTTCGCCTCTTTCAAGGAAGAAGGCTCTATGGTGATGTCTCATTCGGATGGAGCTTACGTATTCGATTCCGATGGTAATCGCTATATAGATGGTATTGGCGGCTTGTGGTGCGTCAACATTGGTTATGGCAATGAGGAGATGGCGCAGGCAATCGCCGACCAGGTACGTCAGATTCCCTACTACTCCACTTTTAATCACCTGACCACGCCACCTGCGGCCACATTGGCAGCGAAGCTTGCCGAGTTGACACCGGGAACTTTAAACCATGTTTTTTTGGGTACTGGCGGATCGATGGCCAATGATTCGGCGATACGAATCATTCATTTTTATTTCAATCGTCTTGGCCAGACCAGCAAGAAAAAAATTATTGCCAGAACCGATGGTTATCATGGCAGCACCTATCTTGCGATGTCGATGACGGGCGTTACCTTCGATCACCAGGGTTTTGATCTGGCACCGGACCTGGTGCACCACATTCCCTCACCCAATACCTATCGCCGTCCCGATGGTATGAGCGAGGAGGAGTTCTGCACTGAAAAGGTAGCGGATCTGGAGAACAAGATCGTCGAACTGGGAGCGGAGAATGTCGCCTGTTTTATTGCTGAGCCGATCATGGGCGCAGGTGGCGTGATCGTGCCACCGGCGGGTTATCACCGGCGTACCCGCGAGGTTTGTGACAAGTACGATGTGCTTTACATATCCGACGAGGTGGTAACCGGGTTTGGACGGCTTGGCCATTTTTTTGCTTCCGAGGCGGTTTTTGACTTGGTACCAGACGTGATTACTTGCGCCAAAGGTATCTCCTCTGGCTACCTGCCACTGTCAGCGACGATCCTCTCTGAGAAAATCTATGACGTCATCAGCGTGCCTCAGGCCGAAGGCGCGATGTTCACACATGGCTTTACCTATTCGGGTCACCCGGTGGTCTGTGCGGCTGGGGTCAAGAACATCGAGATCATGGAGCGTGAGAATATCTGCGGGCACGTTCGTGAATGGGGTCCTTACTTTGAATCCCAACTACAGGGCCTGCGTGATTATCCAATTGTGGGTGATGTACGTGGCAGTCACTTCATGATGTGTATAGAGAACGTAGCGGATAAAGAAACCAAGGCCTTGCTGCCAGACGAGGTGGGTATTGGCGGTCGCATTGCACGCCATTGCCAGGAGCGGGGTTTGATCGTGCGACCGATTGCACATCTCAATGTCATGTCACCTCCGCTGATACTGGATCGGGAGCAGATTGATACGATGGTGGGCGTTCTGCACGAGAGCGTCAAGGCAACCATGGATGAGTTGGTTCGTGAGAATCTCTGGAGCGGTTGACAGCCTCTGGCACGGGTCGCCATCATCCTGAGTAAAAGCAACAACCGCACGGACTATCATGAGAGAAGTCGTTATCGCCGCCACGCAAATGGCCTGCAGTTGGGACACCGATGCCAATGTGGATCGTGCAGAGGCACTGGTGCGCCAAGCCGCCAGCCAGGGGGCAAACATTGTTCTGATACAGGAACTGTTTCAAACCCCGTATTTCTGTGCCGAGCAGAAAAACGAGTACCGCGAACTGGCCCGGCCGATGGAAGGTCACCCGGTAATCGCCCGCATGCAAGATCTTGCCCGTGAATTGCAGGTGGTCATGCCCGTCAGTTTTTTCGAAAGAGCAAACACGGCATTGTTCAACACAGTGGCTATGGTGGACGTCGATGGCTCCGTGCTTGGCAAGTACCGCAAGAGTCATATTCCGGATGCCATTGGTTACCAGGAAAAGTTCTACTTCAGCCCGGGTGATACAGGATTTCGGGTTTGGCACACGGCTGCAGGCTGCATTGGTATCGGCATTTGCTGGGATCAGTGGTTTCCCGAAGCGGCGCGTGCCATGACACTGATGGGCGCCGAGATTTTGCTCTACCCCACCGCTATTGGCTGTGAACCACGGGCGCCAGAGATTAACTCGCGTGCCCATTGGACCCGTGTTATGCAGGGGCACGCTGCAGCCAATCTGGTCGCACTCGCTGCCAGTAATCGTATTGGCAAGGAGATCTGGGATACAGACACCATGGATTTCTACGGGGGCTCTTTTATTGCCGGCCCAGAAGGCGAGATCTGCGCTCAGGCTAGTGAAGACCGTCAGGAGGTGATCACAGCTCGGTTCGATCTCGACGTGTTGCGCTCCCAGCGCCTGGAGTGGGGAATTTTTCGTGATCGGCGTCCCGATCTTTATCAGTCTCTGGGTACGCTCGATGGCGCAGCCTGATTCTCGCTGGCTAATTTTCTATTAATGATCCGGCTAAAAAGCGGACTGTAACCCAATAGACAGCGGGCTAGAGTCACATGGATTTCAGTATTCAGCTGTCAGCCGACTATCCGGATAAAAATTACGGCGGAGACAAGGTCTATCAGGACATGCTCGATCAGGCGATCCTGGCAGATCAGTACGGTTTCGATGCGGTGTCGATCACTGAACATCACCTCATCAATTGCCTGATGATGCCGGCACCCCTTCAGTTTGCCGTCAAGATCGCAGCCCACACTCAGAACATCAAGATTATGACGTCGGTGGTGGTGTTGCCGCTGCACGATATGCGCGTCTACGCTGGAGAAGTGGTGGTTGCCGATATATTGACCGAGGGTCGATTATTACTGGGCGTGGGCCGAGGTGCTTTTAGATATGAGATGGAACGCCTGGGGGTCCCTATGGGCGAGACCCGAGCTCGGTTCGATGAATCGTTGGATGTGTTACAGGCGCTTTTGACCGAAGAAGAAGTCAGCTGGGATGGCGAGTATTATCAGTTTGACCCGTTGACCATTATGCCGCGCCCGATTCGCCCCGGGGGGCCTCCGATTGTGATTGCGGTGATGAACCCGGAGGGTATATATCACTGTACCCGCCGCGGTTTTCATATCCAGACCACCCCGCTGTCGGGCGATCATCAGTTACTGGTGGATCAGGTGGTGGCATTCAAGCAGGCCAAGGCTGAGATGGGTGGGAAGGGCCAAGGTCTCTCCCTCAGTCTATCGCGGGTCGGGTTTCTGGCCAGCAGCGAGGCTGAAAAACAGGAGCGAATCCGCGAAGCCTATGACTATTACAGTCGCTTCGATAATGTCTATACGGGCCCGGGCCTGGTCGATGCCGGAATGATCCGTCCGTTACCGCGCAAGCAAAGTATGGAAGAGTTGGCCGAGAGTTTATTGATATGCACCCGCCAGGAGATGATCGACAAACTCGCACCCTATGCCGAACTGGGCATTGACCGGTTGATCCTGAGCCCTAATTTTGGTTCGGACCCGCAACTGACTCGAGATGCTTTGCAGTATTTCGCGCAGGATGTCATGCCGTTGTTGGCTGACCCCGCCGGAATCACGGTGTAGTGTGACTATCAGATTTACGGGTAATTTCGAGTCATTAGCCATAAAATGTACGACTGTTTCCTGTCATCGTGAATCAGGGTCAACCCTGAGTCGACGTTTGACGTGTGATCAGGTATAACGCCCCGTCTTTCGTAATCGGAGTCATTGCAGGTGAGTGAATCGAACACAGCAGATCAAGATCCCTGGCTGTTGACGCCCGGACCCCTAACGACTTCGCGTACGGTCAAGGAAGCCATGCTTCATGATTATGGGTCGCGCGACCAGCGTTTCATTGATATTAACCGCAGGGTTCGTTCACGCCTGGTAGACCTCGTTGATGGTGCCAACAGCCATGTCTGCGTACCGCTCCAGGGTAGTGGCACCTTCGTGGTTGAGGCCATGCTAAGTAATTTTGTACCCTCAGACGGTAAAGTACTGATTCTGGTGAACGGGGCCTATGGACAGCGTATGGAATCGATCTGCGCCTACCACAGTCTTTTGGCCGAGTCGTTGAGTTGGGCAGAAGATGAGCCGGTTAATCCTTCGGTAGTAGCAGAGCGTTTAGCGGTCGATTCATCAATCAGTCACGTCGCTGTAGTGCACTGTGAGACCACTACCGGCATCCTTAATCCGATCGAGGAGGTTGCTGCGGTGGTTGCAGCCGCCGGGCGCGCATTGCTGATTGATTCGATGAGTGCGTTTGGGGCGCTTCCGGTGTCATCTAGAAGTATCCGATTCGACGCACTGGTAGCCTCAAGTAACAAGTGTCTGGAGGGCGCACCCGGACTAGGTTTCTGTCTTGCCGCTGAAGATGCCCTGGAGGCGACCCAGGGTAACTCAGACAGTCTTTGTTTCGATCTCTACCAGCAGTGGAAAGGTCTGGAAGTCAACGGACAGTGGCGATTTACCCCACCAACGCACTGTATTCTGGCTTTTGACCAGGCCTTGCGGGAGTTTGATGAGGAGGGTGGGGTATCAGGGCGGGGCGGGCGCTACCGTGCTAATTGTGATCTTCTGGTAACGGGCATGCGGGAGCTCGGCTTCGAGACCTTGCTGCCGGATGAACTGCAGGCTCCCATTATTGTGACTTTCAGGATGCCCGCAGATGCGGCGTTTGATTTTCAGAGTTTTTACGATGGACTGAGTGACCGTGGGTATATCATCTATCCCGGCAAGTTGACGATTGCCGAGAGCTTTCGAATGGGTTGTATCGGCCGACTGGATGCGGGTCATATGCGCGGGGCACTAAACGCGGTACGTGAAGTCATGGCCGAGATGGGCGTAGCGTCTGGAAGTCCGACAGTCAGCTAACGGCACCACCTGGCAGATATACAAAAGCCATTAAACAGGAAACAGAACAAGCAATGAAAGAAGAAGTGATAAGTGTTAATGGCCGTGACTACGCCTGGCCGAAAAATCCGATCGTGGTCGTTTGTGTTGATGGGTCGGAACCCGGGGGTGCGGGCTCAGACAACGGAGGCTATATAGAGCGTGCGATTGAAGCAGGAGAGATGCCCTTTCTGGCATCGGTGCGTGAGCGAGGTACTTTTGGGTATGCAGACTGCGTCGTTCCCAGTTTTACCAATCCCAATAATCTTTCTATCGTGACTGGACGGCCTCCAGCGGTGCATGGCATCTGCGGGAATTTTTACTACGATTCACACAACGATACCGAAGTCATGATGAATGATCCGGCGTTGCTGCGGGCACCCACCATCCTGGCGGGGTTCAATCAGGCTGGTGCGACGGTGGCGGTGATTACGGCGAAAGATAAGCTGCGCCGGCTACTCGGTGTTGGGTTGGATATCAAAGAGGGTAGCGCCATATGCTTCTCGTCTGAACACGCTGACGAGGCGACCCTGACTGAGCACGGCATCGAAGGTGTCGTTGATCGTGTTGGCATGCCCGTGCCCGACGTTTACAGCGCTGAACTTTCTGAGTTTGTGTTTGCGGCCGGCGTTGTGCTGATGAAATCTCTTCGCCCGGACATCATGTATCTGTCGACCACAGACTACATTCAACATAAGCATGCCCCGGGGGCGCCAGTTGCCAATGCTTTCTATGCCATGATGGATCGATATCTGACGCAGTTGGACGACATGGGTGCGACCATCGCGCTGACGGCTGATCATGGGATGAAGGCCAAGCATAACGCCGCTGGAGAACCCAACGTGATCTACCTTGAGCCATTACTCCAGCGGGCCCGGTTGACTGATTTCAGAGTTATCCTCCCGATTACCGACCCCTATGTTGTGCATCACGGTGCGCTGGGTGGCTATGCTACCGTTTATCTGGCGCCTGAAGCCGATCGATCCTCCGTGGTAGGGGCTCTCGCT
>CBFIBN010000070.1:0-9018 GCA_965660775.1 Arenicellales bacterium
ACGCGCTGATGCCTTGAAATGAAGACCAGACTATGAGTAGATTACCGGTGACCAAACGAGACGATTTTGTCAATATGTGTATTTGGCGTGGCGACGCCAGCGGTGGAAGTTTCGTTGACTACAAAATCCCGGTGTCAGAAACTCAAACCGTTCTCGACGCCGTGACCTGGGTTCAACGCAATGTTGAGCCGAGCCTGTCCTATCGTTTTGCCTGTCGCGTGGGCATGTGTGGCTCTTGCGCCATGATGGTCAACGGTCGTCCGCGCTGGACATGCCGCACCCACGTGTCGAAAGTCATCAAGAACAATCAGATCAGACTTGAACCGCTACGCAATCTTCCGGTGATCAAGGATCTGGTATGCGACCTGCAGGATTTTTTTGCCAAATGGCTCAAGGCAAATGGGCGGTTCGTCCCCACAGAAACGCGCGAGCATCCGGTGAAAAAAATCTCTCCTTTGTCCAGACAACGCCAAGCGGCGAACACGGCTATCGAATGCATCAATTGCGCGATCTGCTACGCCGCCTGTGATGCCGTTGAACAAAATCCCAACTATCTGGGCCCGGCGGCGCTGAATCGCGCCTGGACCCTGATGAACGATGTAAGAGATGGTGGCAAGCGAGAGCGTCTTCGTGCAGTTACTGGGGACGGTGGCTGCCAGTGCTGTCACTCACAACACGGCTGCGCCAGCCACTGCCCTAACGAGCTTAACCCTGCTCGGTCTATAGCCGGTCTAAAACAGGTCGCGGTAACAGCTGTATTCAAAGGGGAGGTCTGAGTTAGTGTCGGGGTTAGGTCTTTATCTGGCACAGCGCATAAGCGCTATGGTGATGATCCCTTTAGTGCTGACGCATCTGGGGGTAATGATCTACGCAGTCCGCGGGGGGCTCGATACAGCCGAGATTCTTTCCCGCACTCAGGGTAGTTTGTTCTGGGGAAGCTTATATGGGTTGTTTGTTATTACCGCCTCGATCCACGCTGCAATTGGCCTTCGGGTTATTGCTTATGAGTGGTTCAAGCTATCCGGATTATTGCTAAATTTGTTTGCCGTCCTTGTTGGGTTGGGACTCCTGGCTCTCGGTGGACAGGCAGTCTATACGGTGGTACTTGCATGATCAGACCGCACCAGAAACAGCCGCTGTGGCTGGCATTCGCCGTGCATCGAATGTCGGGTATCGGCTTGGCACTTTTTCTGCCGGCTCACTTTTATATCCTCGGGACAGCGATGAAAGATACGCAGCCGCTGGATACCTTTTTGCATTGGTCTGAGCTTCCGCTGGTACGCGTCGCTGAAACTGGCCTGGTATTCCTTCTGGCCGTCCACTGCTTTGGCGGCCTGCGACTGCTGGCCCTCGAATTTCTACCGTGGACCCCATACCAGAAAACACTCGCAGCGCTTGCAGCCTCATTGGCCTTCTTTTTCGCTGTCAGTTTTCTTTTGAATGGACTCTGACTGTGCTGGAACGCATCGACACCGATATTCTGATACTAGGCGCCGGAGGTGCTGGGCTGGTGGCCGCTCTGCATGCCTATAAAGGCTCACCCGACTTAAAACTCACCATTGCCGTCAAAGGACTGATGGGCAAATGTGGCTGCACCCGCATGGTTCAAGGCGGCTACAACGTTGCACTGGGTCCCGGCGACTCGATAGAACGACACTTCATGGACACCATTGTCGGTGGCAAATGGCTACCGCACCAGGAGATGGCCTGGAAACTGTGTGAAACCGCGGTGACCCGGGTTCAGGAACTGGAAAATGAAATCGGGTGTTTTTTTGATCGGGAAGATGACGGCTCACTGCATCACAAGGCATTCGCAGGCCAAACTGTAGATCGTACCGTTCATAAAGGTGATCTGACCGGTATCGAAATCATCAACAGGCTCATGGAGCAGGTGCTTGCGCTCCCCATTCAGCGACTCGAGGAACACCGAGCTCTAGCGCTAATTCCCAATCGGGCCGGTGATGCGTTAGCCGGCGTACTATTATCAGACATGCGTCGCGGCACAATGCGATTGGTACGGGCAAAAGCAGTTCTTTTGGCCACCGGCGGCGGGCCGAGCATGTATCGCTACCATACGCCCTCTGGCGAAAAGAGTATGGATGGTCTGGCGATGGCCTTGCGCCTGGGCTTACCGCTGCGGGACATGGAGATGGTGCAGTTCCATCCCACCGGCCTACTTGGCGGAAAAGACACCCGCATGACCGGTACCGTTCTCGAAGAAGGCTTGCGTGGCGCTGGCGGCCATCTTCTCGACGGCAATGGACGCCGATTCATGTTTGACTACGATGAACACGGCGAACGAGCAACCCGGGATATTGTCAGCCGTGGGATCTATGCGCAAATGAGAAGCGGTCACACGACACCCAATGGAGGCGTCTACATCTCGATGGGTCATCTGGGTGCAGACAATGTGCGCAACAAGTTCCGCGGCATGGTAAAGCGTTGCGCCGACTGCGGATTCGATCTGGCCGGAGGTCGCGTCGAGGTAGTTCCAACCGCACACTATTTTATGGGAGGACTGGTATGCGATCCCGACACAACGACTGAACTCCCTGGCTTGTTTGTCGCCGGAGAAGATGCCAGCGGCATGCATGGCGCAAACCGGTTGGGCGGTAACGGAGTGGCCAATTCGACTGTTTTTGGTGGTGTGGCCGGTGATGTTATGAGTTCGTACGCCGCTTCCGCCGGGCCACACCAGGATCCCGATGAAACCATTGTTGAAGCTGAAATATCCAGGGCGCTTCACCCTTTTTCGAAAAAACCCGGAAACGTCAATAGTCTTCGCGAAGATCTGATGGAAATCATGTGGGACAAGGTAGGCGTCATACGAACCGCCGAAGGGATCAAACGGGGTATCGGTCAGATACGCCAGTTGAAGACAGAACTGCTTGAAACCGGCGTGGGCGAGTTCGATACCATCTTCAATATGACCTGGAACGACTGGCTCAATCTGCAAAGCCTTACCGAGACATCGGAAATGATCGCCCAAGCAGCATTGTCACGAGAAAACTCGCGCGGCGCTCATTATCGTGAGGACTTTCCGCAGGCCGGCGAATTGGATGATTCTCGCTTCACTCTCGCTCGTTCCAGCGCCGACGGTATAAGTGTCAAACAGGATGCGGTGGTATTCTCAATCATTCAACCCGGTGAATCGTTGATTGAGGGTTACCATGAATCCGCTGCGCCAACTAGGAAGTGAGCGAAACAAATGATCACCTATGAAGCCCTTGAACAGACCGCCAGCAATATTATGGCCAATGCTGCCATTGATATTCCCCCAGACTACCGCCAAGGGATTGAACAAATGGCGGTCACGGAGACGGGAAACCTGTCGTGCTTTGTCCTTAAGACCATGATTGATAACTGGGATGCGGCGACTGAGGACCGGCGACCAATGTGTGCGGACACGGGCCTACCCCGCTACTACGTTAAGGTAGGCAACAACGCGCAGGTGGAAGGTGGGTTTATTGCGCTTGAGAAAGCGCTGCGTAATGCGACGGCCCAGGCAACCCGCGACATTCCGCTGCGGCCCAATCGCGTTCATCCCCTGTGGCGCACGGACAACAATAATAACGTCGGTATTAACGCACCCGAAATCGACTGGAGTTTTGAACCCGACGTCAGTTGGGTCGACATTACAACAGTCCATAAAGGCGGTCTGTTTGGTACGGATTACCGGATGCTTTTCCCCGGAGATGGCATTGACGGCATCAAACGTTTTTATCTGGACACCTTGATTTCGTTTGGAAAACGAGGCCTGGCTTGCCAGCCGGCCATTGTCGGGGTTGGTCTGGGCGGCTCAAAAGATACCTGCATGGTGCTTGGAAAACAGGCCGCCTGCCTGCGCACTGTCGGCAACCGCAACCCAGATCCCAAAATCGCCGCACTGGAACTGGAGCTTCAAACTCTCGGTAACAACATCGGCATGGGGGCTATGGGTTTTGTCGGGTCGTCCATGGTCGCCGATTGCCACATCGAAGTGGGGTACACCCATACCGGTGGATTACCCATGAGTGTTCATACCTTTTGCCTCTCCTCGCGACGTGCAACTGCCAGAATTCATTTGGATAACACTGTCGAATATCGTACGGACCCGCATTGGTTTACACCTTACATTCGCCGGGAGACACCATCATGGCCAAACTAACTGATGGATTTGAGACAGTCCGTTTGACGATTCCAATAGATACGCAAGAGATCGCTAAGCTAAAAATAGGAACCATCGTCTATCTCGACGGGGTCATCTACACCGCGCGCGAGGGGGTATACACACGGGTTATCGAAAACGGCCATAAGATTCCAACGGATCTTGCTGCAATCAGTAATGTCAATTTTCAGTGTTCACCCGCAGCTGCAATCAAGGCGGATGGCAGTTACAACGTTGGCGGAGTCACGGCAACGGCCAGTTTTCGTTTTGCCAAGTGGATGAAAGAGTGGTTTCGCCTCTCCGGTGCCCGTGTAATCATTGGCAAGGGTGGCATGTCGAGCGAGCAGTATAAAGAGCTGTTTGTCCCGGCAGGTGCGATCTACCTGACCACAGTCGGATACGGAACCGGTGCACTGTTAGGGCGCGGCATCCAAAAGGTCCGGCAAGTCCACTGGGCCGAGGAATTAGGCACTGCGCAGGCCATGTGGATTTTTGAGGTAGAGAACTTCGGTCCGTTTATTGTCGATAGCGACTTACAGGGTAACAGCCTTTTCGAGGCACAAGGGGCGCTCATCAACGAGCAACTGGCTACCCTGTACGAAGGCCTCAAAAGCCCCTCGCTCAGTCGGTACGGCGAAACTGACGATCGGCGTGACGAGTTAATTTAGATTCCGAAACTCTGCGTTAATGCTCGCATCGTGCCTGCCTAGACCAAATGGTTGGCACCCTCATGGACTGCGGGTGAGTGCCCAACAGCGCTACTGGGAGCAGTCTCGCAGTGAGTACTGTCACAGTGGACTTACTCTTTAGTCAAACCCAAAAGCCGAAAATACTTTGAGACGCTGATCAGTCACTCAGCCAGCCAGCCCTCGACTACTTGACCTCGCGTAACTCGATCTCAAAAACCAGAGTCTCCTCAGGGCCAATAGCTCCGCCAGCACCAGTACTGCCATAGGCGAGTTCCGGCGGGATCACCACCTCCCACCGCGATCCTTCAGACATCAGTTGAAGAATCTCCTGCCAGCCGGGAATAATGCCGCCCAGGCTGAATGTTGCAGGCTGGTTGCGCTTGAACGAGCTATCGAACTCGGTGCCGTCAATCAGCGTGCCACGGTAATGCACCACCACCGTGTCACTTGCCTGTGGCTGTCTTCCAGTTCCTTCGACCAAAACGGTGTAAAGAATCCCACTGTCTGTTGTGCTCACGCCTTCGCGCTGCCCATATTCAGCCCGGAATGCCGCCCCGGCGCTGGCACTTCCCTGCGATTTCGCCATAGTCTCCTCCTGTGCGTGCTTTCGTGCTCCAGTGATCGCGGCTGCCATCTGCTGATCCGTCATCGCCGGCGCACGCCCTGCGAGTACGTCTTCAATTGCCTGCGCCAGATGTACCGGATCCAAATCGAGATTATCGGCCTTCATCTGTTGTGCAATCTGACTGCCAATCTGAAATCCTAGGGCATAACTGAACTGCTCTTGCGAGGTTTGTGGCACATCATCAGCCATAGCCGACGCCCCAATCAGTAGAGCCACTAATGTTGAGGTAACGGATAAAACAATCTTGGTCATAGGTCTTCCAGGTCTCTAGGGTAGGTTTCGTTCTGCAACGACTTATCTTCAACAATGCCCTGCACTTCAATAGTGACATGCGACACCCGGGGGCAACGCTCACGGAGTTGGGCTTCGAGTTCATCAATTATACGTTCTATGCGCTCCAGGGTTGCCTGGACCGCAGCACGGTCGGCAACATAGGATTGGAGCGTAGGGTCTGAGCGGCGTGACTCAGGCAATGCAGCCAGTAATGTTCGCTCATGTTTATCAATATGGTCACGTAATCCGGCAAGAACTGCCTCTTCACGCATCTCGACTTCAGCCACCAGTACGGTGTGATCCTCGTCTACGACGATGCTACGTAGATCGTGGTAGTCCTCAATTTCATGGTGCGCCTTCGTGATTGCCTCGAAAATCCTTTCTGCCTCGCGATCCCGTACATCCGACAAAAACCGCATATTGATGGCGCCCAGGATAATGGCCGTAACTCCCAGCATTAGGGCAATAGCCATTGAAAAACCGACATCCCAAGCTGCATTACCCGTCAGCCGGGATAAGGCAATCCCGCAACTCGCCAGCACCAGTCCGGTGACCGCGATTGCATCCTCAAGCACCACCGCCAGCAGGGTCGGATCACTCGCCCGAAACAATTTTCGCCACGGCGACAACGATTGCAGACGTGCCCGACTGGAAAATTCCCTCCAGGCAATTCGCAATACGTAACCCTCAATAACGAATGCGATTACTAATACTGCTGCTGCCAGCCAGATCGAGTCAATATTGAAATCACCGATGGCAATAACAGAAATCTCAACACCTTCATGCAACTGGCGCCAGGCATGCCAGGCATGGGCCAACCCAAGCCCACAGCCGATTGAGAAAAGGCCGATGGCGCTCCAGAGATTCCAAAGGTATTTTTTCTGCCCGTGACCAAACGCGTAACGGGCGTCGGCCTGGCGTTTGCCCTGGGCCAGACCAATCAGAAGAAATATCTGATTCAAGGTATCCATCAAGCTGTGTACCGCCTCGTTCATCATGGCGGCAGATTGAGTCGGCAGCGCAACAGCAAACTTGAGTATGGTTAAAAGTGCATTACCGAAAATAGCACTCAAGACGGCGCGCTGCGAGCCAGAAGCCATAGTTGCTTAAATCCTGGTTACTGATAACGGTCAGGCGACAGGTGCCTGTACCAGACGCCCAGAGTATACTTAGTTGGATAATACAAATTGCAACCCATCCATGAATACCCCGCAGACCCGATGCCTATAGACCGCAAACTTCTGGAAATCCTCTGTTGTCCAGTTAGCAAACAAGCGCTGACCGTGCTCAGTCCTGAGCAACTGGCTCTGATAAACAAACAGATCGCCGCGGGGAGTATCGCCACTGCCGATGACAGGGTCATAACCACACCACTGAATGAGGGGTTGATCACAAACAACCAGCAGCGGATCTACCGGATCGATGACAATATTCCGGTTATGCTGGAAAAAGAAAGCATCCCCACAGACCAATTCGAAGGACTATAACGACTTTTCGGGGTGACCCACTGGGCGGGCCGGGGCATCAGGCGACTTGCGCAGTGCCCTGGGCATAATGATCCATCAGGATGCGCGCCACTTCAGGGCGAGCGAATTCCAGCGGCAGATCCTCTCCCGCTGCAAGCATCTCCCGAACCCGGGTGCCGGATAACAGTACAAAGTCTTCTTTCTGGTGATCCGGTGCATCACGCATCATCACTACCCTGTTCAGCTTCTTTGAGTAGGCGGTGTGGTCTGCTCGGAAGATTTCGATATCAAGCGCATCTGAAGGCATTTCTTCATCAAAAATTTCCTGCGCATCAAAAGCGCCGTAAAAATCACCGACCCCAGCATGATCACGCCCGACAATCAGGTGTGTGCAACCGGCGTTCTGTCGGAACAACGCATGCAGCACTGCTTCTCGCGGCCCTGCGTAGAGCATATCAAAGCCATACCCGCCAATCATTACTGAATTAGACGGAAAATACAGATCGACCATCTTGCGGATAGCGGCATCTCGCACCTCAGCCGGTATATCGCCGGGCTTGAGTTTGCCCAGCAGCATATGGATCAGCACGCCATCAGCGCCTACTGTGTCACTGGCTATCTTGCACAGTTCTTCATGGGCACGGTGCATGGGGTTGCGCGTCTGAAACGCGACCACGGTCTCCCAATCGCGTTCGGCGATCTCGTCACGAATCTGGCCAGCCGTGCGGAAAGTGCCAGGGAACTCGCTTTCAAAATAACTGAGATTCAAAACCTCGATCGACCCTGAGATGACAAACTTTCCTAAAGAGGTAAAGGTCGCAACACCCGGATGCTCGGGATCTACTGTGCGGTACACCTTTTGTGTGATCAGATCGATTTCTTCATCAGTCAGTTCCTCGACGGCTTCAACCTTCTGAATGGCAATCACCGGATCACCGGATATATTCGGATCACGCAATGCGATCTGTGAACCCACAGTAATCCCGCGACCATCGGCTACAAGATTGAGGACGGGTACAGGCCAGAACAGGCCATCGCTGGTACGCATGTCAGTGGCCACACTAAGCGCGTCAGCCTTGTTCATAAACCCGGCTAGAGGTGTGAAATATCCGGCTCCCAGCATCACGGCATTGGCCGCAGCTGCAGAACTGATGATCAGTTGTGGCAGTTTGACGGCTTGCGCTTCCAATGCCGCGCGACGCGCCGAGTCCTCTACCAGCAGTGGAGTAAGGGAGTCTGAACCATGGGGCCTAATCATTACTTAAAGTCTCCGGGAATAAGGTCAAATCACTGATGAACGTGTTAATAACAACCGATTGCCTACGTGGGCTTGACACCAAGCATTCATCGCTAACGCAAACATTAGCACCTTCGAATCCAGGCGCTGACAAAATTTGTTGATTAACCCATAAGGTTTAAGCACCCCAACACAACCAAAGAACTCAGTCAGTTGGCACTGGCTCAGGTTTATCTACGGCGCCGATCCCGAACCGCCTCAGCCAGACGCGACAACAGCGGCAGCGTGTCCTCCCAGCCAATGCAGGCGTCAGTAATACTCTGACCGTAAGTCAGTGTCTCGCCAGGGACAATATCCTGGCGGCCCGATTGCAAATGGCTCTCAATCATGACCCCCATCAGACGGTGTTCGCCAGTGGCCAGTTGATCGCAGACAGCCCCGACTACCTGGGGCTGTCGCTTTGGATCCTTGTCGCTGTTAGCATGACTGCAGTCGACCATAAGGCGAGTTGGAATACCGGCCTTGGACATCAGCGCTGCCGCTCGATCAAGACTTTGGGAGTCATAATTAGGCTCAATACC
>CBFIBN010000071.1:0-8838 GCA_965660775.1 Arenicellales bacterium
CAACACGCGAGAATCAAACGTGTTTATTACCGGTAACGTCCCTTGGGGAGCAAATTCGCCATAGGCCTCATCCAGCACCAGCAGCGATTTTTCTGGCACCCTTTCGATCATAGACTGGATATCACCGGCATTCCACCATGAACCCATGGGATTATCCGGGTTGGCGATATAAATCAACTTAGGTTGGTGAGCCACAGCCGCGTCAATCAGCGCGTCGATATCCTCGCAGTCGTCACGGTAAGGAACCATCACCAGCTCTCCACCGTACCCTGTGACATGAAAATTAAAGGTCGGGTACGCCCCTGCCGATGTCACTACCTTGTCCTCTGGGCCAACAAATAACCGCACCAGGTAACCAAAAAGGCCGTCGATACCTTCTCCCACCATGATGTTGGCAGGGTCAACGCCATGATGGGCTGCAATTGCGTGACGAAGATCATAAAACTCGGGGTCGCCGTATTTCCAGGCCTGTGCGGCGGCATCGGCGATCGCCTTTTTTACCCGCGATGAGGGTCCAAAGACGTTCTCGTTGGCACCTATACGAGCACTAAATTCCTTGTCAAACGCGCGTTCCTGCGTCTCAGGCCCGACAAATGGAACCGTTGCCGGCAAGCCCTTCGCAAGGGGGGTGACTTCGTATTCAGTCATCGTTAGATTGTGTCATAGCGATTAAAAAAAACACAGCCTGCTCCACGCCAATCCGTTGTTTCTTAATTGCTGATTCAAAAAGAGACGGCTAAACAAAAAATTGCCCACTCATGACCTTAGTCGCAACTCCGCCGACCCAAAGGCCGGTCGGGATTTTGCCGTCCAGCGCCATTCTTGTAATTACCGAGCTGGGTCTGTCCATCTCATAACCTTGTTCGCTGGTGACAGTGCGGGAGTTTTCATCAGAGCATTCCAGAAGATCGTGACGCACAAGATAGCAGGATAAGGCTCTGTTGGTGGTCCCGGCCGCCGGCACCTCCGGGGTGCCCACCTGAGGGGCAAATTCGCGACAATGCACGGTGCTGTCAGGATGCACCGTCTGCTGGGCAAAAAGTACCACTGTATCAATATGATGTTGGGTACAGAACTCATGTATCCGTTCAAAATCAGGCGTGACTGCCCTGATATCGTCCAGGCCCTTTAGCGGAACCACCAGGTGCGAAAAATCCGATGCGGTGTATTCAACCGGAAGCGAAGAGTCCATGGCTTGTGAGTTGACCCCAAAGAACACTTTGAATTGATCAGGCGTCAGCGAGGCCGGCTCAAATACGGCGGGTGCTAACTTAAGCATCACCTCGATACGACTATCCGATCGATGAGTGACTTCGACCACTGCCGAACTTGCAGACGTATGCAGATCAAACTTTTTTGTTTGCCCAAGCGACACTTCAAGGTGACCACGCTCAACCAGACCCGTCATCAGCCCCAGCGTGCCGTGTCCACACATCGGGTACTCCTTTGCAGTTGAAAAAAAGCGCACGTGAACATCATGTTTCTCAACACGGATGACGAAACAGGTTGCTGGTGCACCAACCTCCCGAGCTATCCTCTGCATTTGCTCCGTTGAAAGCTCTGTCCCATCGTAAATGATTCCGGCCGGACTGCCACCAAACGCGTTTTCAGTGAACGCATTGAAGAGGTCAAACTGATAAGGATTCACAGCCAAAACCTAAAGTTCAGATTCGGTCGTGCCAGGGGCTGGCTACTTCCAACTCCCGTGCCAGTCGCAACAGAGTTTTTTCATTACCGAACGCTGCACCGATCTGAATGCCGATGGGAAGCCCCTCTTCGCTCTTCGCCAATGGGACCGAAGCCGCCGGTGCCCCGGTGGCATTAAAAATAGGGGTAAACGGAATTTCATTCAACAACGCATTGAGGTAATTGGCCCAATCGTCCATGGCCATACTGATCTCGTTCAGTTTTAGCGGTGGGCGAGCCAGCGTTGGTGTCAGCAATACATCATAGTCATCAAAGAAATTGGCAAGATCACGAGCTGCACGTTGAATACATTCGATGGCTTGTACATACCGCACGGCGCTACACCTGCGCCCAGCTTCGGCGCACGCCAGTGTCACAGGCTCAAATAAGAATTCCGGATCTTTGGCGTTATTTTCCAATAACACGGCTTGAACTGCATTAGCGATATTGGTAGAAAACAACACATCGAAGGCATCACGCAGCGCCACACCATCTACAAGCGGCATCGCCTGTTCAACTTTACAACCCAATGACTGGCAAAGAAGGCCGGCATCTGTCGCGGCTTGCTTGCACTGTGAATCGATGTCTTCTCCCGCGAACCCATCAGTACAAAGGCCCACTTTGAGATCTGGCAGATCACCTTCAAGGGATTCCAGAAACATTCCACTTATCTCTGGTGCACTGTAGATCGCACTGGGTATTGGTCCATGTGTCACATCGAGCAGTATTGCCGAATCTCGCACGCTGTGGGTTATGGCATGGGCGACACTGAATCCCGCCAGACCTTCTGCCCTGTCATGCCCAAGCGGTATGCGCGCCCGCGTAGGTTTGAGGCCAAACAAACCGCAGTTGCTCGCTGGAATCCGGATCGATCCCCCGCTGTCGGTAGCGTGGGCCGCGGGAAGCATACCGCTAGCTACCGCGCAGGCCGACCCACCGCTTGACCCTCCTGCTGAGCGGAAGTGGTCAAAAGGATTGACCGTGGGCCCAAACAGCATGGGGGAGGTACAGATATTCAGTCCAAATTCCGGAGTATTGGTTTTCCCCAGAATCACGAGACCCGCCGCCTTTAAACGCGAAACCAGCAGCCCGTCTTCGGCAGGAATTGCTTTGGCAAAAGCGGCACTGCCGTTAGTCGCAGGAAGACCTGCAAACAGAGTGTTCAGATCCTTGACCAGATAGGGAACCCCGGTTAAGGGTCCGGTGGGGAGTCCTTGAGTAATGCTGTCTCGCGTCGCATCAAAACACTGTGCGATTACAGCATTAAGCTTTGGATTGAGCGACTCGATCCGGTTAATCGTAGTCTCAATAAGCTCGGCAGGGGTGAGTTCTTTTTTTGCGATCAACCCGGCGAGACCTATCGCGTCATATCGATCGTACTCACTCCCGATCACAAAAACCCCCCATACAACTTGGCCTTAGTGCGCGAATTCCGCCTCACTAAGGTGACACTCGATGGCATGACCGCCGCTCAACATTCTTACCGGCGGGGTCTCCTGATCGCAGGTATCTTTTATCGCCCGCGGACAACGATCAAAAAATGGACAGCCTTTATCTGTCAGTGTTACCACACGATCAATACCTGCCTGGGCTTCCTGGGTCTGCATGGTTTCTTCAAGCCAGCCGACACGCAACTCCGGAACTGAGCTGATGAGAAGACGTGTATAGGGGTGATATGGCGGAGAGAGCACGGCATCTGTGGTGCCCTTTTCCACCACGCGACCTGCGTACAGCACGATGATTTCATCGGCAAAGGATGCCACTGTCGAAAGGTCATGACTGATAAAAACAAAGGACACGCCGGTCTGCTTGCGCAACTTTTTGAGCAATTCAATGACATTCGCGCCAACGATGGAGTCCAGTGCCGAGATTACCTCATCACAAAGCAGTACTTCCGGGGATGCGGCCAGTGCTCTTGCGAGGTTGATTCGCTGCTTCTGGCCACCTGAGAGTTCCTCGGGATATCGCCCAGCGAATTCCTGCGGTAGTTCGACGATCTGTAGTAGTTCGTTGATCCGTCGACGTTTTTCTTTTCCTTTAAGGCCAAGATAGAACTCGAGCGGGCGTCCCAGGATATGATCTATTCGCTGGCGTGGGTTAAGCGCGGTATCCGCCATCTGAAAAACGAACTGCACTTTCTGCAGGTCACTGCGACTTCTCTGCTGTAAGGCGGGCGCCAGCGGTTCGCCATCCAGTAGAACTTCTCCCTGCGCTGCGGGCAAAAGCCCGGCCATGACCCGAGCCAGGGTGGATTTTCCACAGCCCGATTCACCAATCACCCCGACACTGTGGCCCCGCTCTATGGCAACGTTCACATCCCGAAGCACTGTTATCGCCGGCTTTCCGTCTTTAACTTTACCGTATCCAGCCACAAGGTCTTTCACTTCGAGCGCAGGCGCCGTACGGTGGTGTTCCCCACTGGTTTCGTCGCCCTGACCCGCAGCAGGTGGCGGTCGAACCGCATACATCAACCGACGGGTGTAATCGTGCCCCGGATGGCTCACAACCTGCTCTGCGCTGCCATACTCCTGCGTTTCGCCAGCGTACAACACCACGATATGGTCCGCAATCTGGGCGACCACTGAAAGATCATGCGTCACATAAATGGCGGCAGAGCTTTCTTGTTTAATCACTGACTTGAAGGCTTTTAATACCTCGATCTGTGTCGTGACATCCAACGCAGTGGTGGGCTCGTCCAGCACCAAAAGGTCTGGCTTGCCACACAGCGCCGTTGCTGCCATCAAACGTTGCAGTTGTCCGCCAGATACCTGATGGGGATAACGCCTACCCAATCGATCAGGATCGGGTAGTTCAAGAGCCCGATAGAGAAACTCAGCTCGCTCGTCGGCCTGCTCCTGAGTCAGGATGCCATGCAACACACAAGTTTCAGTGACCTGCTCGCCAATCGTCAGAGCCGGGTTGAATGTCGCAGCGGCACTTTGGGCAAGGTAGGCAACCCGTTGACCCCGAAGGCCTCGCAATTGACTGGCACTCATGGTGATGACGTCTTCGCCTTCAAGGCGCACTTCACCGCCGACAAATTCCAAACCGGGCTTGGTATAACCGAGCGACGATAAGGCAATGGTTGTTTTGCCTGAACCTGACTCCCCAATCAGGGCTACCACCTCGCCACGGGCCACATTAAAACTGACACCCTTTACAATCGGCGTCAACTCATCATCGTCATTGCGAGCACTGATACGAAGGTCATCGACCTCAAGCAACACACTCATGAGATCATTCTCTTGGCCAGCTTGCCACCTGAGTGAGCTGAGATATCATCCACGATCATGTTGATGGAGATGGTCAGCGTCGCAATCGCCAGTGCGGGTATCAGCGGGGCGAACGAGCCATAAATCAACCCTGGCAGATTCTCCTTCACCATGCTGCCCCAGTCCGACGCCGGCGGTTGCACGCCTAGCCCCAAGAAACTCAAGGATGAGATAAACAGGATCACCCAGACGAAACGCAGACCAAAATCGGTTGCCAGCGGCATAGTAATGTTAGGCAAAATCTCCCGGGTAATAATCCACCATAAGCCTTCGCCACGTACCCGTGCCGCCTCCACGAAATCACTGACCATGACTTCCTGGCCCAGTGATCGGGCGATACGAAAAACGCTGGTAGCATAAATAACGCCGGTGATCAGTATCAACCACGGTATGGTGGGGCTATTCAGCGCTGCGATTATCACAAGCGCAAACATGATCGAGGGAATAGCCAGTAACGCATCATTCACTCGACTCAACGCCATGTCCGTAAACCGGCTTCCCACTGCCGATGCAATACCCAGGGTAACTCCGAGCAGATAAGCCAGAAGCGTTGCGATGAACGAAATACCAATCGTCGTTCTTGCACCAAACAATATTCGCGACAAGATGTCACGCCCCAGATAATCACTGCCCAGCAACACAATCTTGCTGGGCGGCTGAAAATCCGTATCCGGATACATCTCGTCGCTGCCCGGCACGATGAATAACTCTTCATCGAGGATATCGGCCTCGTGATATGGGGAGATCGTGGGTCCGATGACCACGATAACCGCCCAGAAAATGACCACCGCGATGCCAATCTTCCCCGGCAGACTGAGCTTTACCTTACGCTTAGGGGGTGCATCAGGCAGCTCATCAAATTGCGTTACTGAACTGGTATCTTGCGATGTATCGGACATATCCTGGGAACCTCTTACTTCGGGTGACGCAATCTTGGGTTAGAGAGAATCGTGGCCATGTCAGCGATGAAGATCAGCACGATATAAGTAGCGCAAAAGATCATGGCACACGCCTGCACCAGCGGCATATCGCGCAAAAGCACAGCCTCTATCATGAGTTTTGCCAACCCTGGGTAGGAAAAAATCTGCTCTACTATCACAACGCCGCCCACGAGCCAGGCAAGATTCAGAGCGATCACGTTAACGATGGGGCCTATCGCGTTCAACAAAGCATGGCGCAAAATGATCTTTTTACGGGGCACCCCTTTGAGAATCGCCATCTCGATATAGGGCGAACTCATGACATTAAGGACGGTTGCCCGTGTCATCCTGATGATCTGCGACGAGACCAGAATAACCAAGGTCAGTATCGGCATTGTCAGGGTCTTCATCAGGACCCAGCCTGTTTCATCTCCCCTGAGATAAACAATCGAGGGAAGCCAGCCCAGCGATACTGCAAATACCAACACCAAGGTTGTCGCAACCAGGAAATCCGGCACCGAGATCAGATTAAGCGTTGTAAAGGTGATCGTGCGATCCAACTTGGTGCCCGGATGCATCGCAGCAATCAAGCCCAGGAACAGCGCGATTGGTATCGCGATCACCGCAACCAGGAGTGTCAGGCGACCGGTGTTGTAGATCCGTGGTTCGAGCATCTCGACAATCGGCGTGCCCAGACCCGCGCCCAAGCCTGCCTTGGAGATCCCAAGGTCACCCATCATAACGTTCTGCAACCAGACAAGATATTGCTGAACCACGGGTTTATCAAGGCCTAGTTTGGCCCGCAGGACGGCCGTATTTTCCGGCGTCGCCATCTGACCCAAAATGATCTGAGCGATATCGCCCGGCAGCAGATTGGTGCCGATAAAAATCAGCACGGAGACCACCCAGAGGGTAACCAGACTGATTCCAGTTCGACCCAGTAACGCACGCCAGAGCATATTTAATTAAATATTATTAGCTGAGGGGAAAGCCCGAAACAAAGGGGTTCGCACGTTACCGTGCGAACCCCTTCCAAGGACCACTTAACAGGCAGCCTTAGCCTGTTTTCCAGATGTGCTCCCCCCAGCCATTGCCACCAAACTGGCCCAACGGGCAGTTGGAGAAGCCTTGAACCTGAGGATTATGGGCATCCAGAATATTGGTGTGATAAGGAATGATGATGCCGCTTTCAGTCGACACCAGTTTTTGCATCTCGCAGTGCATCTCATGGCGCTTGCCGGCATCAGTCTCGGCCAGAGAGCCTTTGAGCAACTCACCCATGCGATCGCTGTTCCAGAAGGTGTCGTTCCAGTTGCCGTTGGGGCCAAACTGGATTGACATCATGGCGTTTGCAGTTGGACGCATATTCCAGGTCACTACATTGAGCGGCTCTTTCATCCACACTGCGCCCCAGTAACCATCGGTCGGAACCTTTTTGAGCTTCAGATTAAACCCGATCTTTTTGAGGTTGGCCTGCATCAGCAAGCAGGTATCCTCGATCGCGCCAGATACAGGTGCGACCCAGATCTCAGCTTCATTAATTCCGGATTTATTCAGATGCCACTTGGCTTTTTCCGGATCAAACGGTATCTGTGGCAGCTCATGGCAGTGATCGGCGCCGTAGGCAATATTGATTGGGTGATCGTTACCCACTGTTCCATGGCCCTTAAGGAACTTGCGCACGATTCTCTCGCGATCCTGGATTAAGCGTAAGCCCTGGACCAGATCATCGTTGTCACCCGGTGAGGTGTTCTTAAGACAGCAGATCCCACCGTAAAGCCCCGAAGGTACCGACAGGACACTCTTTCCTGAACTCTCGATCTTCTTGATCTGTTTGGCACTGATCGAAGTGATCATGTCGACGTCGCCAGCCAACAGTGCACTCAGACGAGCGTTCATGTCGGTGATGGCCGTAACCTCAATGCTATCGAGCCACTGGCCGGTGCTGCGCCAGTAGTTGTTGTTGCGTGAGTGGATTGATCTCACACCGGCTTGGAAAGAATCCAATGTGTAAGGGCCAGTACCACCTCCCCACCAGTTATGGGTGTTCGTCTTAACAATCTTGGCCTGGGGCTGCGTCAACTTGACCGGCATATCGGCATCCGGGGATGACAGCGTCAGTTTCACCGTGTGCTTATCGACAGCTTCCCACGCAATAACGTTGGAGAAGAAAGATTTAATGGAAGACGGTGATCCCTCGGCGATGTGGCGGTTCATACTCCATACCACGTCCTTGGCAGTCAATTCCCCACCGCTGTGGAAACTCACACCCTTGCGGATCTTGAAGGTGTACTCAGTGGCGTCGCCGTTGACAGACCACTCTTCGGCCAACTCGCCATGCAGACTCATATCATTCCAGACCTGAATAAGCCCGTTGTACATGAGGTTAGCGCGGGTATAGTCGATAGTCGACGTACCCAGAACCGGATCGAGCGTGTCATCCGGGCCGTGCAGGTTAGATGCAAAGACCACCGAGCCACCGCGGGTCGGGCTGGCGGCCAGAGCGTTGGCCGAGCCAAGAAGGCCTCCGGCAGTCGTTGCGGTAAGACCCAGTGCGCCCATGGCAGCCAGGAATTCGCGGCGGTTTACATGGCCATCGCGATACATCTGTTGAAAAGTTTTAACTTCTTTCATTTCTCAGGTTCCTCCTAGGAAAAAATGACTTTCTGTCTGTTTTTAATAACCGCTTAAGGCAGGTGATCCATAGGGTTTGATTCACCCCAGCCAGAAAGCGTTACCTGCAGTGAAACATAGCCACGAAAATCAGTCAACATCTTACGTTGAACCTGAATTGAGGCCTCTAAACTCCTACATTACGGGGCTTTTCCCATAATTGCATCGCTAGTATTCTTCGTAACTTGGACGACATCTGCTTAATCTTGGCGAATATGGACGTTTGAAGAGAAGTTCATGTCGTTCAATCTTCCTGGCAAAATCCGCTAACATTATCGATTGTGCTC
>CBFIBN010000072.1:0-8801 GCA_965660775.1 Arenicellales bacterium
CAAAAGCTCGACGACTGATCCTGCTGGGCGAGCAATACTCAGCGACCGACGCGGCCGAACTGGGATTTGACTGGCAGGTGGTTGATCCGGGTGCGGTCGATGATGAAGCCCGCGAACTGGCGACGCGAATTGCAGCTTTGCCACCCGGACCGGTAGGTGATCTCAAGCAGGCATTGCGCAAGGCGGCCGATACTGATCTTGAAGGCGCTATGGCGATCGAAACCCAGGCCACATTAAAAGGTTTTCTTGATCCGGATTCGGCACAGCGGGCACGCGACCGACTTGGCTGAATCAGCTGCGAACCGGGTTGCCACGGCGCAGTCGAAGCACCAGCATCAAAAGTGCCAAAGAGGCATAACTGACCGGCCACGCCCAATCGCTTCGGATCATCAGCAGGTAATGCACCGCGACCAGGGCCAAAACGATGTAGACCGCGCTGTGCAGGCGTTTCCAGTGACGACCCAACCGACGCATCGCACCGCGCGTTGAGGTCAACGCCAGTGCAAGCAGGGTCAGCCAGGCTGCAAAACCCAGCAACACATACGGTCGCTTGACAATCTCTTCGCCGAGCCGGGGAAAATCCCAACCCAGCAAAAAAGAAAGAAAGAACAAAAAATGCGCGCTGGCATAGGTAAAAACCCACAAGCCAACAGCGCGCCGGTAGCGTAGCAGCGCCGGCCAATGTGTCCAGCGCGCGACGCGTGGCAAAAGTAACACCAGCAGCAACAGGTTGAATGTCCAGATTCCAGTTTCCCAGATCAGGGATTTTTGTGGATCGACCCCCAGCGCCTGCCTTTGCCAGGCCAGCGCCAGAACAACCGCCGGGGTTGCCAAGGCCAGGTGTGCGACAAGACGAATCAACGGTACTGCTGCGACGCCCCTGGGTACAACTGCGCCACCTGGTCAGCATACCCGTTGTACGGCCTTGAGGGGATGCGCTCGATCTCGCCGTCACCCCAGATGCGCCGCTCCGTTGCCTGGCTCCAGCGTGGATGGGAAATATCCGGGTAGACGTTGCTGAACCAGCCATATTCTCTGGGGTTCTCCACATTCCAGGTTGCCATTGGGCGCTCTTGGGTGAAGGTGATGCGAACAATGAACTTGGGCGACTTAAAGCCATACTTCCACGGAACAGTGATGCGAAAAGGCATACCGTTCTGGGGCAGTTCGCGATCGCCGTAAACACCAAAAGTGGCAAAGGTCAGCGGATGCATAGCCTCATCTATGGTCAGCGCTTCCACGTAGGGCCAATCCAGGGTGCTGAAGGCCGACGCCTGGCCTGGCATCTCCTTGGGACGCAAGACACTGGTAAAGGCAACGTAACGAGCTGACCCTAACGGCTCAACCGCGCGGATGATGTCACGCAGCGGCCGGCCGTTGTAAGGAATCACCATCGACCAGGCTTCAACGCAGCGAAAATCGTAAACCCGCTCCTCAAGATGACTGAAAGGCATGCCCATCAGCTCGTCGATATCGAATGTGCCGGGCTTGGCGCACAGCCCGTCGAAACTGACTGCCCAGGGTGTCATCTGGAATGCGCCGGACTCACGGTAGGGGTCGGCCTTGTTCCAACCAAACTCGTAAGCGTTGTTGTAATGAGTCGCCGCGTACTTGCTGGTTAACCGTTTGCCCGCGTTGTCGAGAATAACTTCACCCGCCCCTGCCACGGCGGATACTGGTGCCTTATCAGCATTTGCCTCGGATCGAGGCCAGTGTCCACCATAGCGGAGTGCCCCAAATCCTCCTACGGCACAAAGACCGAGCGCGCCGGCGATAAAACGCCGGCGGCGGTAAGTCGGTTGGTCAGTAGTACGAGTCAATTTTTTTTCCATACTGAAACAGTCCTGCCATTATCGCCGGCCTGTCGGTCCGTGAGCATGACAGTTTGGTCATCAAGGCAAGGATAATATTGAGCACAAGGCCTTGGAAAACAGATGTTCTGAGATAAAAATAATGATTGCTTTATGGTTTTTGCTGGGTTAGTGTTGAATTCAAGTGGCCCAAATACTTGGCCCTTTGACCGAATGGCTACAGGTGAATACCTGTAGATCTGCTGAAAGTTCTCAAAAAACCCAATCCAGTTTCTTCACTTCGCCTCCCGTATCCATTCATTTTATCCGCCCTTAGCAATGGGTTTTATCCCAGTGTGCCGGGCATTTTCCTGACCTACAAGAGACTTTTTTGATTTATGAATATCTATGTTGGAAATCTATCGTATAGCGTGACCGAGGAAGACCTTAACGCAATGTTTGCCGAGTTTGGCGATGTCAGCAGTGCAAAACTCATCATGGACAGAGACACTGGCCGCTCCAAAGGATTCGGTTTTGTTGAAATGTCCGGTGAGGATGCCGGCCAGAAAGCTATTGATGAACTCAATGGCCGTGATGTCGGCGGTCGCTCATTGACTGTCAACAAAGCACGGCCCCGTGAAGAACGGCCCCGTGGTGGCGGTGGTGGTGGCCGCGGTGGTTACGGCGGTGGCGGAAACCGCTACTAAGACCTGACCCAGTTACCCGGCGGGCGGGGCAGACATCTGTCTTTGCCGCCGGGTAATGGCTTGCTTCAAGTCTTGCGCCCGGTAGATACTCGGCGCATGCCTGATCTTTTTTTGTCTGCTGGAGTTGTTCGGCATGGCTTCTGAGCCCTCTGTGGCACGGCCCCAACCGAGCCGCATGACAGCGCTGCTGCGCTGGCTGGGTGCCGACCCGCGCCCCGTCACGGTACTGGAGCGCACCGTGGCTATCCTGGGCAGCCTCGTGGCGATGTTGATCGTCTTTGCTGTGAGCGGGTCAATGCCTGGTGGCAGCCATGTGCTCATCGTTGCCTCAACCGGGGCTTCGGCCGTCATCATTTTCACCGTACCACACGGCCGGCTGTCACAGCCCTGGCCGGTGCTTGTCGGTCATTTACTGTGCGGCCTCATCGGCGTGACCTGCGCAAAATGGCTTGGCACCGGACCGATGTCAGCCGCGATCACGGTCAGCCTGTGCGTTCTGGCCATGAACGTGGGCCGCTGTCTTCATCCACCCGCCGGTGCGACCGCGTTGACCGCGGTGCTGGGCGGAAGCATCATCACCGATCTGGGCTACAGCTTCGTGCTGGCGCCCGTGATGGTGAATATGCTGACCCTGGTCGGTGCAGCCGTGCTGATAAACCTGCCTTTTCGCTGGCGACGTTACCCGGCGACGCTGAATTGGCAACGCCGCAAAGCACTACCCCCCAGCGTAGATCGCTCGGATCTTGCCTATGCGCTGTCAAAAATCGACACGTTCATGGATATCAATGAAGATGATCTGCTGCGCATCTACGAGCTGGCACGAAGTCGTTCTGACAAAGAGTTAATCATCAAAATTCAGCCCGGGAGTTGCTTCAGCAACGGAGGATTCGGCCACGACTGGGAGGTGCGCCAGGTCAGTGCCGACTACTCAACCGATAACAGCGCACGCGTGGCTTACCAGATCATCGCTGGCACCGACGACGGTGGGTCGGGGGAAAGCAGCCTGGATGAATTTAAGGCCTGGGCCAGTTATGCGGTGGTGCGCAACGGGGATTCGTGGAACCGGGTGTAAACCCTGAACTCGTTGTGGCTCACCATAACCAGCAGGCACTGCGCTCAGGCTGAAACGCGCAGCAGGTCTTCCTTGTGATCAACATCGCGCAGCACGGCATCATCTACCATAGGCACCTCGACCACAGAATCGGCAAGGTTGTCAAAAAGACAACGCGCAATATCGTCACCCGTCAGCTGCATTAATGCACCGAACCACTCGCGTGGAAACAGTACCGGGTGACCCCGACGATCGCCAAAACAGGCGACCCGAACAGCATCGGCCGAAAAGCCCTCAAGCAAACGATTGATGTGTGTTGCGCTTACCCATGGCATGTCGGCCAGACACAGCACCATACCATCGAGACCCGCGGGCAATTGTGATACCCCGGCGCTGATTGATGCGCCCATGCCGTCGCGGTAGTGTGGGTTGTATATCCAGTTAAGCGAGCGGCCGGTGAGTGCATCGCGCAACGGGGCCTGTTCGTGCCCGGTGACCACGTGCACAGTGCCCACTTTAGAATCCAGCGCCGCATCAACCGCGTGAGCTGCAACCGCCTTGCCCTGCCAAGGCAACAATAACTTGTTGGGACCCCCCGCACGCAGCGAGCGGCCCGCCGCCAGCACTAATGCATCGATCCGTGGTGCCAACATCATCTAGTCATTGCGCCCAATCAACATCACATCTCCTTGTGGATGGGCTCGCGCGCGGTCACGCTCTGCCGGCGCGGGCAAACTTGATTACACATTTATTAGTGCCTGGCCGTCAACACCTTCGGGCTATATAAGCATCAGCCCTCGAGTAAAAACAGGCTCGCGCAGAATCGAGCCCTACGAGAAGCTTAATTTCAAAGAAAATCCGGGCAGAACACCTGCAATGCCAGTGCTACGTACATTGCGGCGCGAAGCGTAAAAAAATCCCCGCCAGAGGCGAGGACACGTAAAGGAGAAAACAACGCTGTTAGCGTCTCAGATTTGCTGACCGGTTGGCTGTGATCTGATTCACGGTTGACCGGCTTCAGGTAATTTCAATAAGTGGGGTGCATCTGGATATGCTCGAACTCCAGGTCAAGTTTGTCGCTACGCTCTAATTGCTCTATCGGTATACCGATTGCGAGCAGGTCTTTGAGCATGGCGATAATCGCCTCGGGGTCGTGGCTCGCTCCGGATTCGATGATTGTGGCGCTCGTGTTCATTGCATGTTCCTCTTATGTGTCCTGTGCTGGTATTTCACAGTTGCATCATCTGCGATCGGGGCATCTCGGTCTGTGATGGTTGTCACACATTCACAACCCATGCGGGGTGTCGCGGGAGGAAAAGACGATTAAATTCCCAGGCAAGTGACGGCCGTCACATTTGCCGAAATGAAAGAACTACAGCAAGGTGTTAAGAAAAGCAGCGACCCGCCGGGCAAAGCGGCGGTCAGCCCAGTAAGCCAGATGGGAAGCCGGAGTCCATCCGCTGACCGGGCCGCCCACATTGATCAGCTCGTCGCGGTGGACTACGCTGGCATAGGCCGCATTGATGGGCTTGAGCGGCCAGCCCAATACATCGTCAGGATCAAAATAATTGAGCCACCGGGCATCGCCCTTGAGACGCGCAGGCAGGCGCGGCGGCGGAAAACGGATCGGCTGCACCTTCGAGCAGGCAAAAGTGAACAGCGGAATATTGCAGCCAAAGGTGATGAAGCCGGTTAACCAGTTCATGCGCTCAAAGGGTGATAACCGACGGTCCGGGCGCTGTTGGCTGTCCCAGATGTAATTGGACAGAATATGCCCGCCGAACGAATGTGCCAATACCACCAGCGGTACGGCACGACTGGAGAGTTGATCGTTGTACAGAGCGGCCATGGCCTGACGCACCCGCGTATGGACTCGATTGTAGGTTCGCGTCTCCTCGCCACCGCGCCGGCCACCAGAGGGCAACTGGCGATAACCGGCCGCGTCACCCAAAGCGCTCAGCAGCAGGGTGCGCAAACGTCGTGCCCGCAGATCCGTAGAATCGTAGGCCGCCTGCAGATAGGCATTCTGGGCCGGACGCAGGATATCGTCCCAGAATACCGGCTGCCAGGCCACCTGCTCGGGATCTGTGCCGATCTTCTCGAGTTGCGTGCTGACCCCATCGATCAATTGGTCGGCAAAATCCGGGCTCTGACGGCCGATGCCATGGATGACCAATGCGGCAAGATTTTTTTTCATCGACGGGTGTGGCCCAACGGGCGTATCGGCAGTGCGCTACCCGCCCAACATGCCAAGGCGCAGGGGAAATTATCGGCCACTCGGCCTGCGAGAATCACGCTTTGAACGCCATGATGAACAACCATCCAGTAAGTGTACTCGCCGCCCCACATCTGCAACAGGCGCCATAACCGTCGAGCACAGGTACAATCGCACCTGGCCCCAGTTGATCCTTCTCTACCGTTGAACCAGAACCTTTACCTGCTGCTTCGCCAGCACTTCCCCGCTGACCCCGATACGCCGTGGCTGGTGCTGCCTGACGGGCACTCCGTGCCCTACGGCGATATTGAGCCGACCACGGCGCGCTACGCCGGGGCTCTACACTCGCTGGGCATCGGTCATGGTGATCGGGTATTGGCACAGATCGATAAATCGCCAGAAGCCTTGTTGTTGTACCTGGCGACACTGCGTCTGGGCGCTATCTACGTGCCTCTGAATACAGCCTACACCCCAACCGAAGTGGTCTATTTTCTGGGTGATGCACAGCCAGGGCTGTTCATTTCCCGGCCTGACCGTGAAGCCACCTTGAGTGAAGCTGCCCAGGCGGCAGGCGCGATGCTCCTCACCCTGGATGAGTCCGGACAGGGCAGCCTGCGCGAGCGAGTCGATAAGGCAACGCCTCTTAAAGCGGTAACAACCGTCAGTGGCGATGACATCGCCTCGATTATCTACACCTCGGGCACCACCGGGCGCTCCAAGGGTGCCATGCTCAGCCACGACAACCTGGCCAGCAACGCCCTCACCCTTGAGGCTTTGTGGGGTTTTGTTGACACCGATGTTTTGCTGCATGCCCTGCCGACCTACCACGTGCATGGGCTCTTTGTGGCCGTGCACTGTGCCATGCTGCGTGGGATTCCCATGCTGTTTCTGCCACGCTTTGATCCGGTTGAGGTGCTGATACAGCTGCGATCTGCCACGGTCATGATGGGCGTGCCTACTTTCTATACACGTCTGCTGCAGGCAGAGGGTTTCGATCGTGCCAGGTGTGAGCATATGCGGCTTTTTATCAGTGGCTCAGCACCACTGCTGGCGCAAACCTGGCAGACGTTTTATCAACTGACCGGTCACCGCATTCTCGAACGTTACGGCATGAGCGAGGCCAATATGGTTGCCTCGAATCCGCTGGTGGGTGAACGGCTGCCCGGCACAGTAGGCTTTGCCCTGCCGGGGATCACGCTGCGGGTATGCGACGACGCACACCGTCCGCTACCCCCCGGACAGACCGGCGTGCTCGAGATGCGCGGCCCAAACGTATTTCAGGGCTACTGGCAGATGCCCGAAAAAACTGCCAGCGAATTCACCAACGATGGTTTTTTTGTCTCGGGTGATCTTGCGACCCTGACAGAAGACGGCCGGGTATCAATCGTCGGTCGGGAAAAAGATCTGGTGATCAGTGGCGGATTGAATGTCTACCCCAAAGAGATCGAGGAAGCGATCGACGCGCTGCCCGGGGTCAACGAAGCCGCGGTGATCGGCGTCCCACACGCAGACCTGGGTGAAGGCCTGGTGGCGGTTATCTGCGTCACGCCAGGGGACACTGTTGATGCGGATAGTGTGATCGAAGCCCTTAAAGCCAGCCTGGCGGGCTTCAAAGTACCCCGACAGATCTATTCGGTTGATGAGCTGCCGCGCAACGCGATGGGCAAGGTGCAAAAAAATGTTCTGCGTGAAAGATACGCCGAAACCTTCTGCGCCTGAGCGCGGGGGTATTTACAACTCGGTGTACTTGCGCGCTGTCCCGCGGGCTTTTTCCACCGGGTATCTGTGCCGGTTCTTTTCCAGTTTAGCCCATGCAGCGCTGCCCAGATCAATCTCCATCTGCGAAGCCAGACGTAAGGTGTAGATCAATATATCGGCCAACTCCTCGGCCACGGCCGCGCGCCGGTCAGGGTCCAATTCCTCGCTCTGGCGCTCACTCAGCCACTGGAAGTGTTCTACCAGTTCTGCCGCCTCGACAATCAGCGCCATGGAAAGGTTCTTGGGGGAATGAAACTGCTGCCAGTCACGTTCCTTGGCAAACTCATCGATTGCGCTCGACAGGGTCTCGATAAAGGCGTTGTTCATAAATCGGCTTGGGGCGGGTGATCAGTTATCGGGGGCCGTGAAGGCTTCAAAATCCTCAAGAACATCGGCTACCGCTGCTTCGAGAATACGCTCGCCGTGAGCAACGCTGGCAAGACCAGGATTGGAGCCGATACGCCCATCGGGAAAACAGCGACGGTAATCGGCGGCATCCCGAATCTGGCCAGTGGCCGCACGTTCGGGGTTTAGCGTTACATCCTTGACGGCTTCGGGATGCGCATACCAACTGAGGGACACTTCGGTGGGCGTGGCGTGGCTGCCTTCGGCATCACCGAACAGTTCGCGCGACAACGCGCCGATGCGTCGGCCGGTGTACCAGTTGCGAAGTCTCAGGCGTGGCGCGGGTGTATCGCTGCCAGCAAAGCTTGCGCTGGACCAGATCTCTGAAAAGGCCGCCGTCACGGTGGCGATATTGCCGCCATGGCCGTTGAGAAAATACACATGGGTGAAACCCTGGCAAAGCAGTGACTCTGTGACATCGCGCACCAGTGCCAGCAGTGTGGAGGGACGCAGCGCAATCGAACCGGGAAAGGCCAGATGATGCTGGGCCATACCCACCGCCAGTGTCGGGCCAATGAGCACCGTGATGCGCTGTGCCATCTCGTGGGCGACAGCTTCGGGGCAAATCGCATCGGTACCAATCAACCCATTGGGGCCGTGCTGCTCGGTCGAGCCAATCGGAACGATGATCGCCGTTGACGAGCGCAAGTAGGCCTCTACCTCGGGCCAAGCGGCCAGTTGCAATAGCATGGTTAATCTCCTGCTGGGATAAGCGGTCGCACTTATCGACTGGATCGTGCCCGCAGTTCGGTCAGGGTCGTGGTATGGGCGATTGCCTCGGCGTCGGTGATCAGTTCAATCAAGGTGCCACTCGGGGCGGCCAGGGCGCGCTGCAGCGCCGGGGCAAATTCGTCGGTGGTGCTGACCCGCTCGCT
>CBFIBN010000073.1:0-8792 GCA_965660775.1 Arenicellales bacterium
TCAGATAAACATTCGCCCGTTCGGTGACGACTTTAACCCGGGTAGGGTCCAATGCTCCCGACGTTGTCATCGCCGTTTTGACTCGGGTGGTGATCCAGCCATCGTTGGCACGGCTGGTTAGATTTGTTTTGCCCGCAAGCTCCAGGCGATTGACAACTTGCTGTGAACCTTTATGCGCCTTGGCCAGATCGAGAATCTTGTCGATATCTCTTTGGTCGGGTACTTCACCGGTCAGCAGAACAATTCCATTAAATACGGTAATGCTGACATTTTCATTCTGGATCTCTTTTTGGTCACTGATTAAACCGCGAAGATCGAACTCGATTTTGTTGTCGTCCCAGTAGACGCTCGCGCCGCGCCGGTCGCGGGCAACATCCACGGCGATCACTACAGCGGTGGTGGCCACAACGATCCCGCAACCGCTGACCGTAACAGCGACCAGCAGTGCTAACAAGGTATGCCTGAAGGGTCTTTTCGGAATGGCGTAACGAAACTGGATCATGAAAATTATCCGCAGAAGTGTTTATCGATGAGTCGACATAGACAGTGGATGATTATAGCGTGAGCTTCCTGGATTCGCGCAGTGTTGTCGGACGGTACGCGTAGCTCGATATCGGTATCACGCAACAGATTGCCAAGCTGACCGCCCTCACGCCCGGTAAATGCTGTGATAGTAACATCTGCGATGTCCTGGGCCGTGCGTACCGCCTCGAGGATATTCGGCGAGTTACCCGATGTCGTGATAGCGATCAGGTGATCACCTGATCGACCCAGGGCCTCGACCTGTCGTGAAAAGACCTGGGTGAAATCGTAATCGTTGCCGGTTGCGGTTAAGGCGGCGGTATCGGCAACCAGTGCAATAGCCGGCAAGGCATGACGTTCTTTTTCATAGCGCGCTAGCAGTTCGCTGCTGAAATGTAATGCATCACTGGCGGAGCCACCGTTACCGCAAAGCAGCAGCTTGCCACCACCGTCTAGTGTTTCAATAATGGCTCGTCCAGCCCGGGCAATAGGGCCCGCCAGCCGGTCAGCGCTGGCGAGTGCGGTCTGTGCACTGGCGCCGAACTGGTCACGAATGTCCTGCTCCATGGGTTGCATCTCCTACCTTTTCCGATCTATAGGTAACGGCCGTTCCAGGGGCAGACGGTAGCGTGGGTGACCCCCTGGCGCAACCGGTCTACTGGCAATGACCGTGGCGCCGTTCAGTTCTTTATATAAAACGGCACTTTGAAATGGCCGGTTAGAAGGCATCGTTAATCCATTGCCAGGTATTGTCAACATCATTGCCAGTTACAGCAAAGATATCGAATCGACACGGCTGTGAGTGAAATTCAGCGAACTGCTGCAGGAAATGGTCCGCAGCCAGGCGTAATCTGGCGCGTTTACTTCGGTTCACGGTTTCCTCGGGTCGACCATAAGCTGTGTTGGTTCTTTGGCGCACTTCGATAAATACCAGTTCATTGCCGTCTCGCATGACCAGGTCAATTTCACCTCGACGGGTCCAGTAGTTTCGGCAAACCAGTTTCAGTCCGCTGGCAAGCAGTTGCTCCAGGGCTAGATCTTCTGACCAGTGGCGGTTCACAGCCTGATCATCTGCCAGTGCGCTTTTGCCAGGCCACGTCAGCCCTTTCCTGGGCTGAGGGGTGGTTTCCACGCCTGGGGTCGTCCATCGGTGAACCTGACCCAGTCTGAGGTCCTGTGGACCCGCCCATCCCGGCTTACCGATAGCAAGCCAGTGGCCCCGGCATAAATCTGCCGGGGATCGGCATGCATGCATGTGGCAAGGCGGTTCAGTACGTATGCGTCCATACCCAGAGCGAACAGTCGGTCGGTGACGGAATACCGATAAGGTGTATTCAGGGCAAACGGCAGGGTAGTTCGATCAAAACGTCCGCCGGTGCGTACGAGCCAAGGCATATCAGAAAACATAATACCCTCAAGATCCAGGTCATTGACCCGATTGGGTTTGCCGCTAAAGATGGTATTCATCGAATACACCGGTACCGAGCTGGCTCGATGAAAATCTATTTGTGGCTTTAACATCCGCGCAGTCGACTGATCAGTGAGGAGAAAAATAACGTCAAAATCCTGTCGTCGGCGAGGCACGGTGTAAAGGTGAGTGCTGTCGCCCAGCAGTGCCTGCAACATCTCGCCGCGTCGTGCGCTGTCAGCAAGGCCCAGAAGCTTAGCGAGAGTAGTGGAGTAATCATCAACCCCCTTGGGGATCTTTGCTGTTCCCGCAATGATTCCACCCTGGCGTGCCCACGCAATTGCTGCCGCATTGGCGGATGCTGCGCTTCGCTGATCAGAACCGCGCAAGATCAAGGCGCGGCGTAGCCCGCGCTGGCGGGCGTGGGTCACCAAAGCGCGCGCTTCATTTTGTAGTGACAAGTCCAGGGAGAAGCCACCCGGCCGCAAGCCCGACGCAGTTGATCCCAACAGCAGGGTTGGAACCGGGAAACGTTGCCATTGGGCCAGCGCCGCGACGGCGCGACGCCCTAGGGGGCCGACCACCTGACTTGCGCCGTCTTTGAGTGCTTGCTGGTAAACGTCTGGCACCAGTTCGATCTGATCACCAAAGTCATAAACCTTTATGGACGGTTTGGTCGGATCGCTATCCGCTTCGTGCAGACTGAAAAAGCCATCTCGAAACGCACTGGCAGCTTCTCGGTAAGAGGAACTCAACGGTAGCAGCAGGGCGACCTGGGTGCCGTCAGTGTTCGTGCAGTCAGGGGGTGCAAGCGTAGTCAGTACGCTGTTCGTCGCCGGATGCTGCGGGTGTTGAGTTGCCCATTTGGAAAAAGCATTGCGCAGGCCAAAAAGATTCCACCCATTGCGGACGTAAAGACTTACCAGGGTGATCCAGGCTCGATCCTGTGCCGTTAGCGCGAGGTCTGCGTCAAGCTTTGCCAGGGTTTTGCGGCTTAAGCGGGCCAACTGCGAGAAGGCCAGCCGGTACAAAGGATTGATCCCTTTTGGTACAGGTCGCTCGGCTAACCCTGTCCTCATGAGGATCAGGGCCTGGCGGATCTCACCGGTCGCAAAGAATGCGCGCAACTGGAGTTCCATCATCAGTAGATGCTGGCGTGAATCCATTGCGTCAGGGCTCAGGCGCTCCATCAGCCGTAATGTAGCTTCGGGCTTCTGATTGGCCAGTGCCAGAGCCCCGCGCAGCAATTGGCGCTGGTTATCTGGCCAACTGCCTGAATCGTTACTCGCCACATTATCCAGGGCGTTGCTGGCTGGAGCGGTAAAACCGGATTCTAGGAATCTTTGGGCCGCACCGAGAAAATTGGCGTCCGCTTTTGGTCCGGTGGCGTTAAGGGCGCGCTTTAGAAAGGTCCAGCCGGAGGTGCCAGGTTCTTTTTGGGCCAAACTGCGTTCGGCAGGGACGAGTTTGCTTGGGGTCGGGGATCGGGCTGGCGCGCTTGGCGCGGTTTTGTTGCTGATATCGGGTTCGGCACTGACTACAGCTGGATTATTTATTCTGACGCAGCCGGTGATCAGCATCACAAAAAGCGCCAAAAGCACGATGAGTGCCGGCCGAACGGCAGGATGCACACGCATGGGCTCAGTATAGCGGAGCACCTCTATTTCCTGTACGGTGATAGTTGCCGGACGATATCCAAGCGAGCAAATTAAGTGACCAAAAGTGAAACGCAGGCGCCGCAAGGGGGCACCTTGTACGTGGTGGCGACACCGATCGGCAACCTCGGGGACATTTCTATCCGAGCCACAAAGATCCTTTCTTGTGTTCAGGTGATCGCAGCTGAGGATACGCGCCATACCCGGATTCTGTTGAACCACTTGGGCATTCACCAACCGCGAATGATCGCGCTGCACGAACATAACGAGGCTCGCCAGGTATTGAGGGTGTTGCGGCTACTGCAAAGTGGCGAGGAGGTTGCACTGGTTAGTGATGCAGGGACACCCCTGATCAGCGATCCAGGCTATCGTCTTGTCCGCGAAACTCGACGACACAACCTGCCGGTGAGCGTAATCCCTGGACCGAGCGCTGTGACTGCCGCTCTGTCGGTGTCGGGTTTGGGGACAGACCGCTTTGTTTTTGAAGGATTCCTTCCCGCACGAGCTGCTGCGCGTCGCAGCCGTCTTCAGGCGCTCTCCAGTGAAACCCGGACCCAGGTTTTTTTTGAATCCCCCCGACGTATCTGTAACACAATCGACGACATGGTATCGATCTTTGGGCCTGAGCGACCGCTGGCACTGTGCCGGGAATTGACCAAACGTTTCGAGACGGTTCTACGCGGGTCAGCTGCCGAGATTTCGACAATTTTGCTCAATGATTCCGACCAGTGTCGGGGCGAGATGGTCCTGGTAGTCGGCGGGGCAGACCAAGCGGCTGTCAGGACCCACATTGATGAGGAAAAACTGCTAGATCTGCTCGCAGGGGTCCTCGCGCCGCGTGTCGCTAGTGAGGTTGCGGCCCGCCTGACCGGGGGACGCAAGAACGATTACTACGCGAGGATGCTGCAGCGTACCCGCACTATTACAGACAGTGAGTGATCAGTACTTGCATTAGCCGCACACTGCGATTAAGTTGCGCCCGGGAGTCGGCCGGACAATCGCGGTCCCGGTGTCTGCCGCTAGCCCCTTCGGGGCAGCAGGCGGTACGGGGCGGAGGAAAGTCCGGGCTCCGCAGGGCAAGGTGCCAGATAACATCTGGGCGGCGCGAGCCGACGGAAAGTGCCACAGAAAACATACCGCCTGCGATCTGGCCTTTGGGCCTTTCGCCGGTAAGGGTGAAAAGGTGCGGTAAGAGCGCACCGCGTTTGCGGTAACGTGAACGGCAGGGTAAACCCCACCTGGAGCAAGACCAAATAGGGATCCTTTGGCGCGGCCCGCGTCGGATCCGGGTAGGTCGCAAGAGGCGTGCGGTGACGCACGTCCCAGATGAATGGTTGTCCTCGACAGAACCCGGCTTATAGGCTGACTCCTATTTTTCAATTAAATTATATCCTTATAACAGTTTTACATAGATTCCATTAAGTTTGGATATTTGCCGCGCCAATTCCAGGCAGACGTTGATCGCTAGTCTGGGCTGTTTTGAACCATCCCTGGCCGCAAAAAAATTCTAGAAAACTCAGTCTTTTCAGACAATTGAGGGTTGACAGCCTCTCTCTTTCGTCTCTATAGTGTTGTTTAGTGGTAATTTGTGGGAAAAGATGTAATTTAAGGTTAGAAAATGTGAATAAAAGAAGTGGACCAACAGCATTTTCCCAAATGATCATCGCAATGACGATGAGAACTTTTCTGATGCCGTGGGTGGCGGCTAATCCACCTAAATCCTCATCCTCCTTTGGTAATTGCCCGGCCCCTTGCGGGGCCGGGATTTCTTTCCAGAAGATGGGGTAGTGAGGGTGTCGTATTTTGAGTTGGGCCTTGGCGTAGAGCCGGTGGCGACAGGCAAGTTGGCTGAAGGAGACGCGGAACGGCATGTTTAGAGGCGCTAATACGCTCAATCTTGATACCAAGGGTCGTTTCGCCGTGCCCACGGTACATCGCGAACCGTTGGTGCAGCGATGTGGTGGGCGACTGGTACTCACTGTCAACAATACCCGGGAAAGGTGTCTGTGGGTTTACCCTCAGGACGAGTGGGAGCGCGTCGAGCAGAAAGTAGTCGATTTGCCAAGCTTCGATCCTGCTGCCCAGGCGCTTAAGCGTTTTCTCATTGGTTATGCCACTGATTGTGAACTGGACAGTGTTAGTCGTATACGGATACCGACGCCGTTGCGCGAGTTTGCCGCGCTGGAGAAGCACATCGTTCTGATCGGTCAGGGCAACAAGTTTGAGATTTGGGATGAATCCCGATGGAAGGCGAGATGCGATGAATGGCTTGCGGCTCAGACCGGTGACGAACGCCTGTCTGTAGAACTCGAATCGCTTTCGTTGTAAGGAAAGCCGGAACGTGTTGGCTGCAGCCCACGCCCCGGTCATGACAGCGGAGGTCGTGGAGGCACTGAACCCCAAGCCCGATGGCATCTTCGTAGACGCGACCTTCGGTCGTGGTGGCCACACCCGCGCTATTCTCGACCGTCTGGACCGCCAGGGCCGTGTCGTCGCCATTGATCGCGACCCGACTGCCTGTGCCATCGCCAGGGAGTGGGCCACAAGTGAATCCCGCCTGACCGTAATCCAGGCGCCTTTTTCTGAACTGTCCTTTGCATTGAGCAATGCCGGGGTTGCCTGCCGGGTGACCGGAATCGTTCTGGATCTGGGTGTGTCTTCACCGCAGCTGGATGATGCAGAGCGTGGCTTCAGTTTTATGCGAAATGGTCCGTTGGATATGCGGATGGACCCATCAGTTGGCATCTCGGCGCAGGAGTGGCTGTCCGATGTTGGGGAAAACGACTTCGCGAGAATTCTGCGCACCTTGGGAGAGGAGCGCTATGCCCGGCGTATCGCCCACGGGCTTATCACCGCCCGGGAAAACCACCCACTCACCACTACCGCCGAATTGGCACAGTTGGTGAGCGACTGTGTGCCGACCCGCGAGCCAGGCAAACATCCGGCTACGCGTACCTTCCAGGCGGTACGGATGCATATCAATCAGGAACTTGAACAGTTGGATGCGGTATTGCCCCAGGCCCTTGATATGCTCGAGCCGACCGGCCGACTGGTAGTCATCAGTTTTCATTCATTGGAGGATCGTCGAGTCAAGCATTTCCTGCGTGAGGCCGCGCAGGGCGACCCTTTTCCGCCAGATCTACCAGTGACTCACGATAGATTGCACCCCACGCTGGCCTGGCTTAATAAGCCCACCCGCCCATCAGCATCCGAGATCGAGGTTAATCCCAGAGCGCGTAGCGCGATCCTACGTTGCGCCGAAAAATCCCAAGGGACTGTGCTGCAATGAAGTGGATAGCCTTTCTCAGTTTGCTTACCTTCGTTTCAGCGCTGGCGGTGGTCGTGGTTCGCCATCAGAACCGGCTTGAGTTTCGAGAGGTTCGCGTAGCGGAAAAGTTGCGTGACCGGCTGAACGATGAATGGGGTCGTCTGCAACTGGAACAGGCTACCTGGTCACGGCATAACCTGGTGGAACAGGCCGCAAGACAAGAGTTGGGAATGATCACTCCGGAGCCAACCGACATCGTTGTGGTGCAGTTGGAGGCCGCACAGTGATTGCGTCCCACCTCCCAGCCAGTGTTGCTAATTTCTCCCGTGGACGCCAGTGGTTTGTTGTGGGCATCTTGAGCCTCGGTATGGCAGTACTGTTGGGCCGAACCTTCCAGATCCAGATTCTCGACAGTCCACGACTCCAGGCCGAAGGTGCAGCACGGCAATTACGCAGCATTGCCGTCAGGCCGGCTCGGGGGCGAATTGTTGATCGCAATGGCGATGTCCTGGCGGTAAGCACACCGCTCGATGCGGTTTGGGCACATCCACCGACACTGGCTCAGTCCGTCGCTGACCGGTCGCGTCTCGCTGATGCGCTTGGTATGAGTGTTAATCAGATAGATAACCTGCTGGATCGTTATCAGGATCGTGAGTTTGTATATTTGCGTCGCCACTTGCCCCCGGCCGAGGCGGCCCGCATTGAAAGTTTGGGCATTGCCGGTGTGTCGTCTCTACGCGAATATGGCCGTTATTACCCGGCTGGGCCAATTGCCAGCCATGTGCTGGGGTTCACCGACGTCGATGATCGGGGACAAGAAGGTATCGAGCGGGCTTTTGATAATCACCTTGCCGGTATCGAAGGTCGCAAGCGGGTATTGCGCGACCGTAAGGGTCGTGTGGTGGAGGATATTGAGAGCATCCGCCCGGTGTACCACGGTCGTGACCTGCAGTTGAGTTTAGACCTGCGTATCCAGGTTTCCGCCCAGCGACATTTGGCCCAGGTGGCACACGACTACCACGCTGCTGGCGCTTCAGCGGTCATGCTTGACGTACAGACCGGGGAAGTATTGGCAATGGCCAATGTTCCTGACTTTAATCCCAATAAGCGTAGCGATATTTCGGGGGAAAGATTTCGCAATCGATCAGTGACAGATGTTTTCGAGCCCGGATCGACGGTCAAGCCGTTTACCTTATCGATGGCGCTGGCGAGTGGACGTTTCTCGATGGATACACCAGTCTCTACCAGCCCTGGCATCCATTATGTGGGCGGTTGGCCAATCAGGGATGTACATGACTATGGTGAACTGACGCTTTCGGGAGTGTTGATCAAGTCGAGCAATATTGGTACCGCGAAAATTGCCATGGAGCTCGCACCCGAAGAGCTATATGGCATTTTGACGAAGGTCGGCTTCGGTCAGCCGACCGGAGTCGAGCTCCCGGGAGAGCAAGGCGGCAGTTTGCTCAAACGTGAGCGTTGGCGCCCCAGTGAGCACGCGACCCTATCTTATGGTTATGGTTTATCTTCTACACCTGTGCAGCTGGCACGCGCCTACAGTGTATTGGCTTCTGGCGGCCTCCTGCGCCCGGTCACACTGCAGCGCCAAAACCGTCCGGTAGCAGGACAGCGGGTGTTGTCTGCCCACATTACCCGGCAGATCAATTTCCTGTTGGAAAAGGTAGTGAGCCCGCAGGGTACTGCTCGGCGGGCCGCTGTTCCCGCGTATCGTGTCGCTGGCAAGACCGGTACGGTACACAAGCCTAGTCCCACAGGCGGTTACGAAGAAGATCGTTACCAGTCTCTTTTCGTTGGCTTCGCACCGGTATCTGCTCCGCGCTTTGTGCTGGCAGTCATGGTTGATGAGCCCCAGGGCAAGCATTACGGCGGCGAAGTGGCTGCGCCGGCATTCGCCCGAATTATGGCTGATGCTTTGCGCCTA
>CBFIBN010000074.1:0-8486 GCA_965660775.1 Arenicellales bacterium
CACGCGACTTATCGCGGGACCGGCCTGCGCGAGCAATCGTTCTCGCTCTGCCACCAGATCAAGTGGGTCAGGAACCCCCTTAAGCATGCGCTGCCAGGCCGTACGGTCGGATACGACAGTGCGTATTGCGACCTCGAGTAATCCGGCAATTCGCCGCTCACTGACCTCAAAAATGGGTAGCGCCTGGGAGGCGCCCTGATCAATCCAGCGAGTGGGAACCTGGGTAGCCCGAGTGACGCCGACTTTCAGCCCGGATGAATTAGCAAGGTACACAATATGGGACTGCAGGCAATGGGCTTGACCCCACTCTGGCTCCCGGCAAGTTCCCTCATGGAAATGGCACAACTCTGGCTTTATGATGCATTGGTCGCAAGCTGCGAGTCGCTTTAAACAGGGATAACAATGCCCCTGATTAAAGCTTTTATTAGTCTTGCGCCCACAGCTCAGACAAAATATCTCACCACAGAACTCGATTTCAAGTTCTCGACCCAATAATGCATTGAGTCCTACCAGCGTCTCGCCGATAGGCAGTTGATACTCCACCGGTGAAGTGGCCTTGGTGCGCATTTTTTGAATCACCCCAGCTGACATATATATCTCCTTAGCCTTGTTGCCCATAAACCGGCCGAGCATCTCGATTGGGCCATCGGACCTCTCTCTCTACTAAACCAACTGGGGTTAAAGGGGCAGCCATCCATAAGATATGGCCCGTGAACTGAATCGTGAAACAAGGGCAAACTGTCACCTACTGAACAGCCACTATAACGTCAAGTGGGAACATCGGGCGAAGCTGTCGCTGGAGATTCCAAGTCCGTCGACCAGTTGGATAGGCGCGAGCGGCTAACTGGCAACTATCAATAGTCCGCAGGCAACTTGCGTTGGATAACCCAGCGACCCGGCTCAATACGGATGTATCCACCCTTGACCAGATCGCTCATGATTCGGCTAACCATTTCTCTGGAGCAACCGATCATGTCGGCGAGCAACTGGTGGGTCAACCGTTCGGTAATAACCCACTCGCTGTTTTCCTCCACAGCACACTCATGTAGCCGAGCAGTCAGCCGTCGGTAAACACTATCTAAGGCAAGCCCCTGGGCCTCGTGGGTTAGCTTTCGAATTCGCCAGGCCAAACCTTGGATCACCGAGCGGTTAAGTTCAGCATTGCGTTCGAGCAAAGCAAAAAAATCATCTGCGCCTATCTTGAGTAATTCAGTTTGCTCCATAGCCGCTATAGATGCCGACCGGACAGCTCCGTCAAGCACGGCAATTTCTCCAAACACCGCTGAGGGGCCCTCCAATGCAAGCACCATTTCCTTGCCGTCCTTATCTGACACATAAACCCGCACACGGCCGCTTATGACAACATAAAGCGCGTCCCCTACTGAACCCTGACTGATGATGATCTCACCACGTTGCACTGTGATCGGCCTGGCCAGTGCGGCCAGAGCCAGCAGGTCGTGATCCTCCAATGTGGAGAACAAAGTTACCTGCCTTAAGTTATCGATGGTCACAGCACCAGTCTCCCGGGTAAGGTATCGCGAGATTCAAGGGTAGCCGCACCGCTGTGTCCGGGCAAGCGGCAAATAGTCAGCGCCGGCGGCGGCGTCGGTTGCCCGTCTTCGCCTTTGTCTTTGCCTCGGTTGTGCAGGTTGGCCATGTTACCGTCTTGGATAATTGGGCGAATTGAGCACTCTTATGGGGAATAGCCATCGCCTCAACAAAATGCTCCTGGAACCTGGGCTCGACGGCAGTTTCGATTTTCTCTATTTTACGGATTTCCCTTTCGATCTCGCGGCGCGCGTTCACATCAACCAAAGCGATATGAGCGCCACTCCCTGCCGCATTGCCTGCCGAGGTGACATGACTCAATTCACAGTCGGGGATCAGGCCCAGCACCATAGCGTACTTAACGTCAATATGGGACCCAAACGCACCGGCCAGACGAATGCGGTCGATCTCTTCCACGTCCAGTTTATCCATTAACAACCGAATCCCGGCGTAAAGCGCTGCTTTAGCCAGCTGGATGGCGCGCACATCATTCTGGGTGACTGTGACCGTAATATCTCCCTTGTGAAGGACAAAAGCGAAGGTCCTGCCATCTGCGATCACCCGAGCTGAATGCTGAGACAGATTGCCATCGATGACCCCGTCGGAGCTGAGTATGCCAGCGAGGTACATCTCCGCCACCACTTCGATAATCCCCGAACCACAAATACCTGAAATACCGACCGCGGCGACCGCCTCGTCAAACCCAGGATCGTCAGACCACAGGTCGCAGCCGATCACCCGGATCCGAGGTTCGAGGGTTTCGCGATCAATACGCACCCGCTCAATTGCCCCAGGGGCAGCGCGCTGACCACCACTGATCTGCGCCCCCTCAAAAGCCGGGCCCGTGGGGCTACTGGCTGCCAACAGGCGATCTCGGTTTCCTAGGACGATCTCTGCGTTGGTACCTATATCAACCAGTAAAGTCATCTCCTTACGCAGGTACGGCGCCTCGGACAAAACCACAGCTGCACAGTCAGCGCCAACGTGGCCCGCAATACAAGGCAGCACATAACAGCGTGCACCGCGATTAAGGCCCAGATTAAGTTCGTGTGCAGGCATCGTGACAGCGCGGTCTGTGGCAAGCGCAAACGGCGCTCCGCCCAATTCAACCGGAGAAAGTCCCAACAACAGGTGATGCATGATCGGGTTGCCGACAAAAGCGCAATCGAGTATGTCATCAACATTACTGTCAGTTTCTTGGCAGACTTCTGTTACCAGTTCTGCCAGGGTCTGGCGTACGACCTGAGACATTTCCTGTTCGCTACCCGGATGCATCATCACGTAAGAGACACGGCTCATCAAATCTTCGCCAAACCGGATCTGCGGATTCATCCGACCAACCGAAGCCAGAGACTGTCCGCTGGTCAAGTCAATAAGATGCATGGCAATCGTGGTTGAGCCCACATCAACCGCAAGCCCTAGCGCCGTGTCGTGATAACCTGGCCAGATAGCGATGATCTCGCGTTCCTGAAATACGGCAACCGTGACCTGCCAATTACCCTCGCGCATCACGGCTTGCAGTTTTGCCAGTACCTGGGGGTCACAGCTAAGCTCCGTTAGAGCCCATTCGAATTCCAACTCCTCCTCCAAGCGACGAAGGTCGGACACTGCCTCGTGCATGTTGGGTGGGCTGACCTCAACCACGTGCAAATGCACCAGAGGGTCAACTGACAGGTCGTGCACTTCGTTTCGCTTGCGGATTACCTGCCGATGAACCTGGCTCTCAGGTGGCACATCGATCACTGCATCGCCAAGCAATCGGGCCGAGCACCCCAATCGACGACTCTGGGCCAGACCACTTGCCGCGTGGTAATCAACCTCATTCCCACCAAAGTCGGAAAGGTGCTCGAGCCGCGATTCAATACCGTGTTTGGGAAATGACCCCTCACTTAGAACTACCTGGCAGCGACCACAGATCGCCCGGCCCCCGCACACCGAATCCAAATCGACGCCAAGTTCACGCGCCGCCTGCAACACAGTCGTCCCATGGGCAACACGCCCCCGGCGGCCAGATGGGGTGAATACCACCAGCACATCCCCACCCGCTGCCAGTGTGGTTTCAGTGGCGTCAACAGTACTCAACTGGAACTGCCCTCAATCGTCGCCTCGTCGGGGTGAATAAGGTAGTAATCTGAAGCATCCGCAAAAAATATATGGGCCTGGGTGTGTAGGCCAGTCGGGCTATCCAACGCGCCGGCCGCTATCCCCCATGCATCGCGAGACGCGTGACGCCAGAACAAGCTAGACCCACAACGACAACAAAACCCTCTTTGCGCCTGAGCCGAGGATTGGAACCATTCTAGAGCGTCCTCATGCGCAATCTCCACACAGTCCGACGGCGCTGCTGTTGCCGCCCAGTAATGGCCACTGGTTTTACGGCACTGTGAACAATGGCAGGCAAACACCGGGCGAAGCGGCCCACGGACCGTAAACGACACAGCTCCGCATAGACAACTGCCTGAAGTGTGCTGCTCAGCCACCGACCGCCCGACGCCGACCACGACGGCGGCCCTCTCGAGCATTGGACAAACCTTCTCCCGGCGGGTCGCGATAGCGTGCAATCCAGCGCACGCAATCTGGATCGTGCCCCATCATGATATCTGCTCCCATCACCGCCGCCATAACCTCACCGTGCAATGGACTGGTAATAGCTGATGTCATCCCGGCGCCGATGGCCATGGTTAAGAACGCCGCATTCAAACCATTGCGATTAGGTAAGCCGAAACTGACGTTCGACGCGCCGCAGGTGCTGTTGACCTTTAATTCATCGCGCAGTCGTTTCAGAATATGCATCACTTGTCGACCCGAATCATTCAGGGCGCCGATCGGCATCACCAGTGGATCAACCACCACATCCTCAGCGGGAATGCCGTAATCAGCAGCGCGCTCAACGATCTTCCGGGCCACATCAAAACGCACGTCAGGATTCTCAGAGATTCCCGTCTCGTCGTTCGAGATAGCCACCACAGCCGCACCGTATTTTTTGACCAGTGGTAAGACCTGCTCCATTCTTTCTTCTTCGCCCGTGACCGAGTTAACCAGCGCTTTGCCCTGGTAAACAGCCAGTCCCGACTCGAGTGCCGCGACAATAGAAGAATCGATAGACAGCGGTACATTAGTCAGTGACTGCACTAATTGTATGCACTCGGCCAGTATGGCTGGCTCATCGGTGAGCGGGATTCCAGCATTGACATCGAGCATATGAGCGCCCGCGGCCACCTGAGCCAGCGCATCCAACTCCACACGGGCGTAATTGCCTAGTTTCATTTCGGCAGCCAGTGCCTTGCGTCCGGTCGGATTAATCCTCTCTCCGATCATGCAAAATGGCTGACCAAACCCAATCTTCACTTCCTTCGTTGCTGAACTGACGACAGTTACCGTCACCGGCTTACCCTCTTAGTGTATTAAACGTTTTGCCATACCCGGATGCCAAGGGACCCTCCCCTCAAGCACACCAGAATCCTTAACTATGTCGCTGACCCGTTCTTCCTGTCGGTAAGCCATGATATGGATACCGTGCACGCCCGCAATCTCCCGGATTGCCTGGATCATCTCAACACATATGCGAATACCTTCTTCTCGTGGATTATGCGCTGCCAGCAGGCGGCGAATAATTTCGTCTGGAATATGCACCCCAGGTACGTTATCGCGAATCCATGCCGCGGTACGAGCCGAAGCGAGCGGGCCAACCCCTACCAGAATGTAGCAATGCTCAGTTAGACCCATATCATGAACCTGGGCCATGTATTGCTTGAGTCGTTGAATATCGAAACAGTACTGCGTCTGCACAAACTGCGCGCCAGCATCGATCTTCTTCTTCAGCCGCAAAGGGCGATAATCCAAGGGTGGAGCAAAAGGATTAGCCGCCGCGCCGACAAAAACTCGTGGCGGGTAACTAAGCGCCCGCCCACTGAGAAACTCACCCTGATCTCGCATGGATGTAACCGTTTGCAACAGGCTCATACAATCAAAATCAAACACCGGCTTCGCATTGGGCTGATCCCCGGCTTGCACCCCATCGCCTGTAAGGCAAAGGATGCTGGTGACACCCATGGCCGCGGCTCCCAGTACATCGCCCTGGATCGCGATCCGGTTACGATCCCGACAAGAGACCTGCATCACCGTTGCATAACCTTTGCGCGTCAGTAATGCACAGACTCCGACACTCGACATGTGGCAGTTTGCGCCAGACCCATCCGTCGCATTGATGGCGTCGACCCATCCATCAAACACACTGGCCCGCTGAAAAACGGCCTGCGCATCCGCTGCATCCGGTGGTGCAATCTCCGTGGTGACTGCAAACTGGCCTGAACGCAGCACCCGTTCGAGTCGACCAGGTGAAGAATGTCCCACCAGAATTGGCAATGGCTCGCCGGGTGCCGGCTCTTCAATTTCCACCCTATTGGCCCGCCGTGCCGAAGAATCCCAGATCTCGTTTTTCCCGCACTTCGCGCAACCATGCCGAGTGGCCGCGAAGACCCTGCGCCAACGGCGGCTGTACACGCTGGATGCCAGAGCCATCGCGCATGCGCCCGGAACCTTCCCAGGCGTCTACCCAGACACAACGCATCTGCGGTTTTACTTCGCAAAAACCATTTTCCCGAACACCGCCACAGGGGCCGTTACGTAATTCCTTAGGGCAGTTCATGGGGCAGGACATGCCGGTCTGGCTGAGCACGCAGTACCCACACATCTGGCAATCAAACAATACCGCCTTGACTCGCCGTTCCGTGGTGCCAATCGGCCCCTCGATACGGTCATACCCAATCAAAATCCAAAGTGGATGCAAGGCCATCATGAACCCTTCAAAATACTCATATACCCACTCGAGTACTCGTGCATTGCGGACAGACCATTGTCGTAGGGCGTACATCGGTTTCAGTCAGTCTGTGAAGTGTCAGCGCTGGCGCTGCCCTTAGCTCTAATCAGAGCCAAGAGGTCCTCATCCGTATGTGCAGCCTCAAGACGCTCTACGGTTTGCGCCGCCATCTGATCAAGATCGTCGCTACTACAGGCCACGGTCTCGCGACGCCATTCGCTTAGATAAGCATCTGACGAACCTTTACCGGCCCGCATGGCGGCACGATCGATTGCGTCCTGAAAACGCTGCGCCAGCATAAGCCTCACGGTCTGCCGGCCCTTGCGAGCCATGACCTGCGAAGGAATATCCCGCCAAAAAACAGTGATCAACTTTGCCATTAGATCTCCTTTGTTGTCGAATCCCCACAGAAGACAGTCAGACTCGTCTCCAGCTCTCCGTAACCGGTTCTGATATGTTCAAATTCCAGTCCCAAGGCTTGCGCTGCCGAGCGGGCGAGTTGCAGAGTTTCCTTCGAGCTAGTCTGAGCAAGGTATATCAGCTTGGTGTATGCCGAAAAGTAGGTTTCCAAAAGTTCTGGGTGGCGTTTAATACCAAGATCCTCCATCACCAGTCGGTCAAAATGTCGCGCCAGAAAATCGGTCAGATAGAAAATCCCGGGTTCACGATCATGTCTATCCAAAAAGGCTTGTGACCCCCAGAAGAACTCATAACAATGGGCGCCGGGAAGCCTTTCTATCTGTTCTTCTGCCAGAACCGCATCCAGTTGCCCTCCCGTGCCACAATCGGCATAGGCGACAAAAATAGAATCAAACGCCTCTCGAGACTGTCGCACCCGTTCGCGTACCGCTGGGGCAATCAAGTGCGGGTGATTATGCAGGCTTGCTGGAAGGCACTGGATCTCAAGGTGGTGCCACTGGTTGAGTCGAACCAGGGTCGTGATCTCATGAGCCAACGCGCCGCAGGCAATAACCAGACTCTTTCCTAACGACGGCGCTATGGGCATAACCTTTCTCTCGCAAATAGGTGATGGCGCTCTTCACCTCCAACATAGGAATATCGCATTTAGTGGCGCAACACCGAGTCAAACCACTGCCGGCCCACACTAAGTTATGCGGACTTTCGCCTAGCCCTGAGCTCAGAAACCAATTGCTTGGCAGTCTCGACCGCAACCGCAGCATCGCGGCAGTACGCATCAGCCCCAATCGCCTGACTGAATTCCTCGTTCAGCGGAGCGCCTCCGACCAGCACAATATAGTCATCCCGCATACCCTGCTCGGTCAATGTATCTATCACTACTTTCATGTACGGCATGGTGGTGGTAAGCAATGCAGACATACCGACGATATCCGGCTTGTGTTCCTCAATCGCGGCTAGATAATTTTCCACCGGGTTGTTGATGCCAAGATCAAACACTTCAAAACCTGCGCCCTCAAGCATCATGCCAACCAAATTCTTGCCGATGTCGTGAATATCCCCTTTGACCGTGCCAATAACGACAGTGCCAATCGATTCTGCACCGGTCTCTGCCAGTAGTGGCCGCAGGATCGCCATACCGCCTTTCATCGCGTTCGCAGACATCAAGACTTCCGGTACGAAAAGAATGCCGTCACGAAAATCGATACCGACGATACGCATACCCTCGACCAGAGCATCAGCCAGAACCTTATCCGGCTCCCAGCCCCTTTCCAGCAGAATATTAACCCCCTCTTCAATCTCCTCTTTGAGACCGTCATAGAGGTCATCATGCATCTGCTCGACGAGTTCGTCGTCAGATAGGGTTTTCAGATCCAGATCATCCTCTTGCTCGTCACTCATCGCATGGACTACCTTTGTTGGTATCAACACTGTGCACAGGACGGCATTCTAGATAGGAAGCCGAGCAGGGTTGTTTTTGTCGCGACATGTCACCATCACAGCGCGACACTGAAGGCTAAAGCGCTAATATAAAGGCTCCAGTCATCCCGCTGCGGCGGGTATGTGCCGCGCTCAGAGCCAGATTCTGGCCTTGAGTCGTAGCCATAGCCTGAAAGACAAGATGGTCAGGACATCCGTACGAATATTCCGGAGCGAGGCTTGGGATCGAAACAAGTCGACTTGGGCGGCATGACCTCGCTCG
>CBFIBN010000075.1:0-8328 GCA_965660775.1 Arenicellales bacterium
TCGATGAGGCGTTGCTCACGCTCTAGGTCACTGGCGCTGGCTGGAGCGCAACATACGAAAACCAGCCCCAGGGCGATCGTGATGCGATTAAAAAGTTTGAATTGCGCCATGCTGTTATTCTCTGGTTATCGGTTTGCTTTGAGCCTGAAAACTTAATAATACTAAATCCAGCAGATTTCTTGAAAGAAAATGGCTGCCTCGCGGACTCACGCTGTGAGCCACTGGATTGCGAGAATATTCCTTTGCCTCGGCGTTGGGATGACCCGCTGGGTGTTTAATGATGAAAGATGGGCTCTAGCAATATGGAGACTCTGAAACGTGACTAAAACCGAGAATCTTGTTGAGCTTGCCCGGCAGGTTGGGCAGATCATGCTTGAGCGGGACTGGCATCTGGCGACCGTCGAATCGTGTACCGGTGGGTGGGTAGCTAAGACGATCACTTCGGTTTCGGGTAGTTCGCTTTGGTTTGAATGCGCGCTGGTGACTTACAGTAATGAATCCAAGAATAAATTAGCTGGGGTGCCAGTGGAACTCATCGACACCCACGGTGCAGTCAGCGCTCAGGTGGCTGAGGCTATGGCGGGTGGTGTCATCGCCCGCAGCAATGCGACTGCGGCAATTGCCGTGACCGGGATTGCCGGGCCAGACGGTGGCAGCGTGCAAAAGCCTGTGGGTACGGTTTTTATAGCCTGGCAAGTGCCCGGACACGGCGTACGCTCAGAGCGCTTTCACTTTCATGGTGATCGGGACGCTATCCGCCGCCAGTCGGTAGCAGCGGCTCTGGCTCAACTCGTCACCATCGCGGTCGACCCAGTCTGAGAGCCAGTTGTGATGCAGTTCGCTGTGTTCGTCACGCGGTTTATGAAATAATGCCTGCTAACCTGAAATTACCGATTTTTGCCCACCCTGGGATCAACTGAGTCAGGGTAGCCAAGTCGATAAATGCCGGACCCCGTGTCGGCATCACCGAGTCACGGCAGTGTACTGGATAAATAGTCAAATGTTTAATGGAGCTTTACATGGATGACAACAAGCAAAAGGCGTTAGATGCTGCCCTCGGGCAGATTGAGCGGCAGTTCGGCAAAGGATCTGTCATGCGGCTCGGCGATGCCGAAGTGGGTAAGGGTATCGAAAGCATTTCAACCGGTTCGCTCGGTTTGGATATCGCGCTCGGTATCGGCGGGTTACCCCGCGGACGGGTGGTCGAGATTTATGGACCGGAATCGTCGGGTAAAACCACATTGACGCTATCGGTGATTGCGCAGGCACAAAAAACCGGTGGTACCTGCGCATTTATCGATGCGGAGCACGCGCTTGACCCCGCCTATGCTCAGCGCCTCGGCGTCAACGTCGAGGATCTGCTGGTATCCCAACCCGACACCGGCGAACAGGCACTCGAGATCGCCGATATGTTGGTGCGATCGGCGGCTGTCGATGTAATCGTGATCGATTCGGTCGCCGCACTCACGCCTAAAGCGGAGATCGAAGGGGAGATGGGTGACCACCACGTGGGTCTTCAGGCCCGACTCATGTCCCAGGCATTGCGTAAACTGACCGCAAATATCAAGCGCTCCAATACTATGGTGGTCTTTATTAACCAGATCCGTATGAAGATTGGCGTTATGTTTGGCAATCCCGAGACTACTACGGGCGGCAATGCCTTGAAGTTTTACTCATCAGTCCGACTCGATATCCGCAGGATCGGCGCGGTAAAAAAGGGAGAAGAAGTCCTGGGTAATCAGACTCGCGTGAAAGTGGTCAAAAACAAGGTCGCACCGCCATTTCAAAAGGCCGAGTTCGATATTCTTTATAACGAGGGGATCTCCAAGGAAGGCGAACTCATCGATATGGGTGTGGAGCATCAGATCGTTGACAAATCCGGTGCCTGGTATTCCTACAACGGTGAGCGTATCGGTCAAGGTCGGGATAATGTCCGAGAGTTTTTGCGTTCCAACCCTGATATCGCGTCGACTATCGAAAATGTCGTGCGCCAGAAAATGGGTCTGGATTCCCTTGGTGCCAGTGATGTCAGTGCACCCGAGAGCGCGCCGGAGAAGGTGCAAAGCGCCAAAGGCTGATGACCTCGTCTGATGCGGACCTGCTGGCACAGGTCCGTGACGTCGCTATGCGCTTGTTGGCAAGGCGGGAGCACAGCTGCGAAGAGCTCCGGCTTAAGCTGGTCCAGCGCGGCTTCGAGATTTCAAGTATTGATCCGATTCTCGTTGAGCTGATCGAAGAGGATGCCCTGTCTGATGCCCGTTATGCCCAGGCGTTGGTGTCCCATCGGTCGCAGGGTGGCTACGGACCCTTGTACATTCGCCGCGAACTCAAAGAGCGTGGGGTGATACCCGATTTGATCGAATCGACCTTTGCTCAGGCAGACGTATCATGGGATGATGTGGCGAAGGGTCGCTATCAAAGCCGATTCTCCAATCAGCCTGTTGACTCTTTCAAAGAGTGGGCACGCCGCGCCGCTTACATGCAGCGACGAGGGTTCGGCAAGAGCGCGATACGTCGGGTACTCGGCGATTGGCAGGGTCGCGGTTAGAATTGACGTCGCGCTGGTGTGTAGATAGGCCGGCAGTTGCCCATTATTGGTCAGATTATTGTCATGAAAACTCGCGACATCAGGCAGAAATTTCTCGATTACTTCGCCGAGAATGGCCACGAGGTGGTTGCCAGCAGCCCACTGGTGCCCCATAACGATCCCACGCTGCTTTTTACCAATGCGGGAATGGTCCAGTTCAAGGATGTGTTTCTCGGCCAGGACAAGCGCCCCTACCAAAGAGCCGTGACCGCGCAGCGCTGCGTACGCGCCGGTGGTAAACACAATGATCTGGATAACGTGGGGTACACCGCCCGGCATCACACTTTCTTTGAGATGCTTGGAAATTTCAGTTTTGGCGATTATTTTAAGGCCGAAGCCATTCAACACGCCTGGACACTGCTCACCGATGGCTTTGGATTGCCACCAGAAAAACTCTGGGTGACCGTTTTCGACGAGGACGATGAGGCCGCGGATATCTGGCTGGGAGAGATTGGTATTCCTCGTGAACGCCTTACCCGCATTGGCGCCAGCGATAATTTCTGGTCGATGGGTGATACTGGCCCATGTGGCCCCTGCAGTGAGATTTTCTATGATCACGGGCCCGAAGTGGCCGGCGGCCCTCCAGGAACCCCCGAGGCTGACGGTGACCGCTACGTAGAGATCTGGAACCTGGTGTTCATGCAATTTAACCGGGATGCGAGCGGCATCGATACCCCCCTGCCGCGGCCCTCGGTAGATACTGGCATGGGACTGGAGCGCTTGGCCGCAGTTCTGCAAGGGGTCCACAGCAATTACGAGACAGATCTTTTTGTCGCTCTGATCAAGGCAGCTGCCGAGGTAACTGGCTGTACTGACATAGATAACAGCTCACTGCGGGTGATCGCGGATCACATCCGCTCCAGTGCGTTTTTGATTACTGATGGCGTGATTCCATCAAACGAAGGCCGCGGCTACGTATTACGCAGAATTATTCGCCGCGCTATTCGTCACGGTTATCAGGCTGGGGCGGCGGCGCCTTTTATGCACAAATTAGTGGCACCGTTGGTAGAGCAAATGGGTGACGCCTGTCCAGAACTGGCAGATTCACAGAGCCGCGTTGAGGAGGCTTTGGCGCAAGAGGGGGAGCGCTTTGCCCAGACTCTGGGCCAGGGTATGCGCATCCTCGAGCACGAACTTGCGGATCTGCCCGGCACCATAATACCCGGGGAACTGACTTTTCGGCTGTACGATACTTTCGGGTTCCCTGCAGACCTGACTGCGGATTACGCTCGCGAGCGTGGACTTACGGTCGATATGGACGGGTTTGAAGAAGCGATGGCCGGCCAGCGCGAGCGCGCGCGGGCTGCCAGTCATTTTCGCATGGACGGTGCAGTCAGTGTCAGTATTGAAGAGCGCACCACTTTTACTGGTTACGATGAGTTGAAAGGGGAGGCAACCGTATTGTCTGTTGTAAAAGACGATACAGAAACCGATTACTTGCCCGAGGGTTCTGAAGGCTTAGTAGTGCTCGACAGTACACCTTTTTATGCCGAAAGCGGTGGCCAGATTGGCGATGGTGGCGTGTTGACGTGGCCGGGCGGCAGTTTTGAAGTCATTGGCGCACATTATCTTGCTCACAAGGTCATTGCGCACGCCGGACGGGTGGTCAGCGGCGCTCTTAAACCCGGCTTGAAAGTCAGTACTGCGGTGGCGCAACAGGGCCGGGTAGAGACCGCTGCCAACCATTCAGCCACCCACTTGCTGCATGCCGCCTTGCGCCAGGCGCTTGGCGGGCATGTTGAGCAAAAAGGTTCGCTGGTTGAACCGGAGCGCTTACGATTTGATTTTTCTCATGGCGAATCGATGTCTGCCACCCAACTGGATGAGGTCGAGCGCATCGTTAATGCACAGATTCGTGCCAATGACGACGTCAATACCCGGCTGATGGCTTTGGATGATGCTCGGGATGAGGGTGCTGCTGCGCTCTTTGGGGAGCGTTACGAGGAGCAGGTTCGGGTGGTGGCTATGGGAGATTTCTCGCTGGAGCTGTGTGGCGGCACTCATGTTCAGCGCACCGGAGATATTGGCGCTTTTCGAATACTGTCGGAGAGCGGCATCGCCGCCGGGGTGCGTCGCTTGGAGGCGCTAACCGGAGAAATGGCACGACAGCACAGCACCGGCGAGACCGCAACGTTGTCGCGATTGGCGGCCTTGCTCAAGACTGGCCGCTCGGATCTTGAAGAACGCGCTGTCGGGATTTCCTCACGGGTCCGTGAGCTCGAACGAAAGGTTGAACAGTTACAGGGGCAACTTGCCACCGGCGGCGCCGGAGATGACCTGGCCAGCGAAGTACAGCAGGTTAATGGCATCAATGTATTGGTCAAACGTTACGATGGTGTCGATATCAAGGGATTACGCGCCATGATGGATCGACTGCGTGATCGGCTTGGCTCAGCCATTGTGGTTATCGGTGGAGCCCATGATGACAAGGCGATACTTATGGTGGGGGTCAGTAAAGACCTGACCGATCGCTGTCACGCCGGCGATCTGGTTGCTGAACTTGCCTCGCGGGTGGGTGGCAAGGGGGGAGGGCGGCCTGATTCTGCACAGGGCGGTGGCGCCGATATCTCGGGCCTGGATGAGGCTCTGGCGGCGGTGTCGTCGTGGATTGCCTCGCACTGAGTCCAGCCCTTTTACCCTCAAAAGCCTTTACCGCGTTGCCCAAAAGGGGTTTAATGCGCGCCCCAATCGATAGTTAACGTAATGATATGTTTCTGGCGGTAGAAAAATACGGAGGCACGTCCGTCGGCTCGGTCGAGCGAATTGACGCTGTCGCTGACCGGGTCGCGACAGCCAGGCAACGAGGCGAGAGCCTGGTGGTGGTCGTCTCGGCCATGGCGGGTGAAACTAACCGTTTGTTGGATCTGGCATCACAGATCGATCCTGATGCGCTCTCTCGTGAGATGGATGTACTGGTTTCGACCGGCGAGCAGGTCACCATTGCACTATTGTCCATGGCATTGCATAAACGGGGCATTGACGCGCGCTCCTATACCGGTGGGCAGGTTCGTATCCTGACAGATAGTATTCATGGTAAGGCACGGATTCGCGATATCGATGCGGCCAGGGTTCGTACCGACCTCGAACTGAATCGGGTGGTGGTCGTGGCCGGATTCCAGGGTGTCGACGATGACGGCAATATCACTACCTTGGGGCGCGGTGGATCGGATACCACGGCGGTAGCGATGGCCGCTGCGCTCGAAGCCGACGAATGCCGCATCTTTACCGATGTGGACGGCGTTTATACCGCCGACCCGCGCATCGTACCGGCGGCGAGGCGTTTGGACCGAATCACTGTTGAAGAGATGCTGGAGTTGGCGAGCCAGGGAGCAAAGGTATTGCAAACACGCTCCGTGGAATTCGCGGGAAAATATCATGTGCCGTTACGGGTGTTATCCTCATTTGAGGATGGCCCAGGCACTCTGATCACACACGAGGTAAGCGATATGGAACAGCCGTTAATCTCAGGAATCGCCTACAACCGGGATGAGGCTAAGGTAACAATACGGGGTGTGCCGGACCAGCCAGGCGCGGCGTCCCGCATTTTTGGCCCGATCTCAAAGGCGCACCTGAATATCGATATGATCATCCAGAATGTCGCCCAGGATGGCACTACGGACGTTACCTTTACCGTGAACCGGGATGAATACCCCCAGGCAATGTCACTGCTCAATAAAACGGCTAAGGAACTGAATGCCCGTGACGTGGTTGGCGACGACACCCTGGCCAAGATTGCCATCGTTGGAGTCGGTATGCGTTCACATTCCGGCGTGGCGGCGATGATGTTTGAGGCCTTGGCGGCAGAGGGTATCAATATTGAGCTTATTTCAACCTCGGAGATCAAAATCTCCGTAGGTGTAAACGATAAATACCTGGAACTTGCCGTTCGAGCTTTGCACAAGGCGTTTGGCCTGGATGGCGAAGGCACCGAAGAGCAACTGGCCGAGGCTAAGGACGCCTGAAGCGCAGTCGAAAGCCTTTAGGTCGTGGTGTAAAATGACCGCAGAGCGCGCCTGGGCTTATCTGCAGGCCAAGGAAGTGAATGTGATCCTCTTTGGAGGGTGATACCAGGCAACGGAGGGGAGCCAAGATGCTGATTTTGACACGGCGGGTAGGCGAGACTCTGAACATCGGCGATAACATCCAGGTAACAGTCCTGGGCGTCCGGGGGAGTCAGGTACGAATCGGGGTAAAGGCACCCAAGGATGTGGCTGTACACCGCGAAGAGATCTTTGAGCGGATACAGGATGCCGATGAACAGGGCGCAGAGATTCCGGACGAACCGGGGCCCTGAAGAAATGTGTTAACGGAGAGGTGGCCGAGCGGCTGAAGGCGCTCCCCTGCTAAGGGAGTATGGGGTTTATAGCTCCATCGAGGGTTCGAATCCCTCCCTCTCCGCCATTTGCATCTAACCATCGTCCGGATTCCATTTTCACGTCTCCTGAAAGATGAACTATCAGGATTGTGATCTAGAGATTTCGACCCGATTCCCTGGCACTCTGTTTAGACACGCCGCACCGTCGCCAGGTGACGGTGCAAAGCGTCGCTTTTCACATGGTAGAATCCGCAGCCTTCTCAGTACGCGCCCGTAGCTCAGTTGGATAGAGTGCGTGGCTACGAACCACGAGGTCGGGAGTTCGAATCTCTCCGGGCGCGCCATAAAATCAAGGACTAGCGAAAGGGTCGTTTCACTTCATCACGGTTGTCTATCCAAGTTCTCAAAGCAACGATTGGAAATGTCGTCTTGGTGGAGCCAGAGGAACGAGATAGAAACGCTCATACTCCGATCTCCGTCACCTCGCCCCTGGCCGGATAATCCTTTGCAATCACAAAGTCGATGGCCTTCAAGATGTCACCGAAACTCGGCCTCGCAAAGGGCATAGTCTGGACTGTCGCGAAGTAGAGCGTCTGATCTGGACGGACCACAAAGATTCCCGGCTCTACAAATAACGAGGGCTCCTCGATGCCGGCTGAGGTTTTGCCTCGACCCGAAGAGATATATAGACCCCATTCCTGAGCTTTTTCGAGCGTGAGGCCATACCCCATCTTAAGCTCGTTAAGCTCCCACTCTTCCTTGGCCTGGCCAGCTCGCTCTGCATCGTCACTTGAGAGCACGAAGACATCCACACCGCGACTTTGAAGGTTATCTACCTTGCGTTTGAGGTCTGCCAGGTAATGGGAGCAGATCGGGCAGTGCAGTCCACGGTAGACAACAATCAGGGTGAACTGGTCCGGAGTCTGGTCGGCCAGAGTCCAATGGCCACCACCAACCAACGGCACCGTGAGGTCTGGGACTACCTGTCTTGGAATGAGCGGGATTTGAGTCATGGGGTCTCCTGTAAGGTTATTAGCTGGTGAATGGGCGAAGGGTATCCAGTCGTGTTTCTCTTTGATACTGATTCAATCCCCTAATCCAAGTCATTGTTTGTAGGCGGCGGTTGCCGAATGGCGCCCTGTGGCAGGCTGGTAAGTCGTTTTATCTCAGGCGCTTCCATCAGTTGGGGGTTTTCCAGGTAGTCGAGCATCATCTGGGTCTGGTCAAGACCCCAGAAACGCTCTGCTTTGATTAGGATAGTAGGGACGCCATAAATACCCGCTGCAATCGCGTTGTCGGGATTGCGCCGCAATATATCCTTTGCACCGGTGTGTGCTATCAATAGCTCAGGATCATCAATACCCAGGCTTGATGAGAGACCTAAAAAGCCTTCAGCCGTGTGTGCGGGCTTTCCTTTGGCCCAGAT
>CBFIBN010000076.1:0-8200 GCA_965660775.1 Arenicellales bacterium
CAATTAAGATCAACGCTGCCATCTTTAAGGTGTCCCGTCACGAAAAGACAGGATTGCGCGTGATCTCGATGGGTCAGTGGAATCCCGGCATAAGAAGCACAGCCTGCTGCAGCGGTAATGCCTGGAATGACCTGGAAAGGAATATCATGTGTCACCAAGTCCTCGATTTCCTCACCGCCACGCCCGAAGATAAACGGGTCACCACCTTTGAGGCGCAGCACGCGTTTGCCCTGACGGGCCAGTGTCAGCAGCAGTTGATTGATATCCGGTTGTGCCACTGCGTGATTGGATTTTTCCTTGCCCACGTAGATCCGCTCGGCATCGCGGCGCACCAGGTCGACAATAGCCGGGGCCACCAGTCGGTCATACAGCACCACGTCAGCACGCTGCATTAGCCGTAGAGCTCTGAATGTCAGTAAGTCTGGATCTCCCGGGCCGGCACCAACGAGGTAGACCTCGCCGCGGCTATAGTCATTGTCCGACGTCACGCTGATCATGCGTGCTAGCTCTTTTTTCGCTTGGTGTTCTTTGCCTGCAAACACCAGTTCGGCCACGCGACCCTGGAAGACCTCCTCCCAGAAGGCGCGTCGCGCGTCGGTTTTGGCTAGTGCGGTTTTGACGCTATCACGAAACTGCCCAGCGAGACCCGCCAGACGCCCATAAGCGGCGGGGATCAGGGTTTCCAGGCGAGCCTTGAGTAGTCGGGCAAGCACCGGTGAGGTGCCGCTGGTGCCAATGGCAATAATGACCGGTGAGCGATCGACGATTGATGGCACGGTAAATGTGCAAAGGTCCGGCTGATCCACCACGTTGACCGGGATTTGTTTTGCCTGCGCAGCCTGTGACACCGCTTGGTTAACAGCGCGATCGTCCGTGGCGGCGATTACAATCCGGGTATTGCCGAGTTGTGCCGGATCAAAGCGTGTTGGAATCCATGTCAATGTGCCGGAAGCGAAGTATGCTTGTAGTGTGGTTTCCAGTTGTGGAGCCACAACGGTTACCCGAGCTCCTGCGCGCAGCAGCAGGTCTATCTTGCGCTCGGCGACCCTTCCCCCGCCTACAACCAGACAGGGTATGTCGCGCAGTTTGAGAAAGACGGGAAGGGCATCCATGAATCAGAGTTTATTACGAGGCAGTAGTCATTGTGTGTGCCGCACTGACTGGGGGCTATATCCAGATGGCAATACAAGCGAATTCCCCATCAGCGCCGGCGTTTGCTTCAACATGGTTGCCCCTTCTAGCTGATATAGACTTTCACCCCAGGCAGCAGCAAAAATAAGGTTTGCTGTAATGGGTCCAGTGCTCTGACTGGTTAAGGGTGCGGGTCAGGCCCATGGGGCGAGCGTACCGGGCTAAATTGACAGCAGCTAGAATCCGGCCTTGGCATAAAGCGCCTGGGCTCGCACCAGGTCGCGTTCGATCCCACGACCCTGCTCAAGCATCTGTGCCAGCGCTACCATCGCCCCCTCGAGACCTTGAGTTACCCCAGCCTCAAACCAGAGTACCGCCCGGGCGTCATCTTGCTCAATACAGTCGCCATCCATATACATAAAGCCAAGGCCATGCAGGGCAAGGCCATATTCCTGGGAAGCCGCGCGTTTCATCCATTTGTAGGCAAGTTGTTCGTTACGGACAAGGCCAAGACCATTCTGGTACATAATGGCCAGGCGATATTGGGCCTCGGCGCTGTCATTTTCAGCCAGTCCCGACAGCAGCTGCATTGCCCGGGAAAAATGCTTGGCTTCGAAGGCGGCAATGCCGCTGGCGAGTTGCAGTGCGGTATCTTCAGGTGTATTCATGGCCTGGTGTATGGTTTTTCTGTTGCCGATTCGTTGTTTGGTCCCAAATAGGAAGACCTAGTCTGCAAAGCGTAGCAGTAGTTTTGACAAAGGACACTATCCAATTGGATATGGAAGCCTGCCCGGCTCACGACCTAGACTATCGGCTTCTAGGTCACTAAGTGGTGTGGGGTTACTCCCACCCAGATAACGTAACAGCCTGCAAGATGCGCCAATACCTTCAGAAGATTGCCACCGGACCAGAACTCAGCAAGGATCTGTCCCGCGATGAGGCTCGTGCCGCAATGACCGAGATTCTGTCCGGTGGGGCCGATCCGGTCCAGGCGGCTATTTTTCTGATCGCACTGCGTATGAAGCGCGAAACCATGGCTGAAAACCAGGGAGTGCTCGATGCCTTGCTGGCCCATGCCAATCAGGCGAGCGCTAAAGTGGATGACGTGCTTGACCTGTCAGATCCTTTTGATGGATTCACCCGAGGCATGCCGGCGGCACCTTTTCTGCCTGCAGTGCTTGCGGCTTGCGGCATTGCGACGGTCAGTAATGGTGCTGAAGCGATTGGTCCGAAATTTGGCGCCACCCATCGCAAAGTCTTGCGCAGCGCGGGTGTCGACGTCGATCTGAGCCCGGATCAGGCAGCTGAGCAAATTGCAGATCCGGCTGTCGGTTGGGCCTACGTCGATCAGAGGTTTTCTTGTCGATCGTTACATGAACTTGCCGAACTGCGCACCCGTATTGTCAAACGACCGTGTCTTACCACGTTGGAAGTGCTGTTGGGTCCGGTGCGTGGCCGCAGCCGGACCCATTTGTTGACCGGTTATGTGCACAAACCCTATCCACCCGTTTACACGGCGCTTGCTCGTGAATCAGGCTATGCCTCGGCGATGATTGTGCGCGGGGTCGAAGGTGGAGTGATTCCATCACTTAATCAGCCGTCGAAACTTTTTGTTTACCAGGGGGATGAGTTAGACAAAGAAGTGCGGCTAGACCCGCTGGATTACGGAATAAACGCAACGGTGCGCAGTGTGCCTTTGCCAAAAATAATCCCGGCCGGTGACGCTTCAGATGAAATCATGACAGCGCTGGATCCGGATGCCTTGGCAGCCTCTGCAGCACAGGCCGGGTTGCAGGGGTTAGCCGGGGTCGATGGGCCGGTCAGGGATAGCCTGATTTACGGTGCTGCGCTGTGCCTATGCCAGCTTGGCCTGGCGGCAAATGCGGTCAGTGCATCAGAGAAAGTCCGTTCAGTGCTGGATAGCGGTGAGGCCATGCGACGATTCGAGGCGGCGATTCAGTAATCCGTGCGTCGCGCGCTGCGCTCCAATCCTCTTTTGTTTTCAATTATGGCGTCAATGATCGGCGACAGGATGATTTCCATTGCCAGGCCCATCTTGCCGCCAGGCACCACAATGGTATTTCGTCGTGAGATAAAAGAGTCATGAAGCATGGACAGCAGATAGGTAAAATCCACGCCGAACTTGTTCGGATCACGAAAACGGATCACGACGAAGCTTTCATCAGGCGTTGGGATGTCTCGGGCGACAAAGGGGTTTGATGTGTCAACCGTTGGTACGCGCTGGAAGTTGATGTCAGTGCGAGAAAACTGGGGTGCGATGTAGTGCACATAGTCATGCATCCGCCGCAGAATGGTTTCAGTCACGGCTTCTGGTTCATAGCCACGGCTCGCTGTGTCTCGGTGGATCTTTTGAATCCACTCAAGATTCACAATAGGGACTACTCCCACCAGTAGGTCGACGTGCTGGGCGATATTGGCCGTGTTGTTCACTACGCCGCCGTGCAGGCCTTCATAGAAAAGCATGTCGGTGTCATCACCAATATCTTCCCAAGGTGTAAAGGTTCCCGGCTTTTGTTTATAAGGCGCCGACTCTTCTTCGTTATGCAGGTAATAGCGTATTTTTCCGGTGCCGGTCTCACCATAATCCCGGAAAAGGCTCTCCAGTTTCTCAAAGTGATTTCCGTCTGGACCGAAGTGACTCAGGTTTTCGCCATCGGCCTGTGCTTTGGCAACCTCGTCACGCATCTGGTAACGATCGAACTTGTGAAAACTGTCGCCCTCGACTACGCATGCTTTAAGGTTTTCGCGTAGAAAAATATGCTCCAGCGCCGTTTTAACGGTACTGGTACCGGCACCTGATGAGCCGGTTACGGCAATGACGGGGTGTCTAGTGGACATAAGTTTTTCTCCCCTGAGTCGGGTAGAGAACTACCAGGCAACAGGTGCAACCGATTTAATAACTGCGACTATAAGGGATAGGTACCATCAGAATAAGCAAATTTATTTTATTTGATAAATAAGTTTATACTTATATCTATACTTAGGCTGGCATGTTATTTCCTAGGTGCAGCCGCAGGTCAGGGAGAGTCTATGCATATAACGATTCGGCAATTACAGGTATTTGAGGCGGTCGCCCGGAACCTGAGTTATACCCGCGCGGCAGAGGAACTGTATTTGACGCAGCCCGCAGTCTCTATGCAGATTAAGCAACTGGAAGGCTCGGCTGGGTTACCGCTGTTTGAGCAGATAGGCAAGAAGATTTATCTGACTCAGGCCGGTGAAACCATGCTGGTGCATGCTCGAACCATTATGCAGCACCTGGCCGTAGCCGGCGAGGAGATGAACGAACTTCTTGGTGTGGACTCTGGGCGTCTGCGGATCGCTATCGCCTCTACCGTGAATTATTTTGCTACCCGACTGCTTGCGGCTTTCGTTCGTGAGCACCCCGCGGTGGAAATCTCTTTGGATGTGACTAACCGCGAATCGCTTCTGGCCCGCCTTGACGATAATGTACCTGACCTCGTGCTGATGGGTCAGCCCCCAAAGGATATGGATCTGGTATCTGAATCGTTCATGGATAATCCGCTGATTGTGATCAGCGCCCTGAATCACCCGCTGGCCGGGCGCCGCAAAATTCTTCTGAACGACCTGGCCCAGGAGAAATTCCTGGTTCGTGAGCCAGGATCAGGAACGCGGATTGCCATGGAGCGATGTTTTTCTGAAAACGATTTTCATTACCAAAAAGGGGTAGAACTGACGGGTAACGAGGCGATTAAGCAGAGCGTCGAGGCAGGTTTGGGTCTGGCAGTTGTTTCGGCCCATACGGTTGAGTTAGAACTCACCCTCAAGCGTCTCATTCAGTTGAATGTGCAGGGGTTTCCGATTATGCGCCGCTGGTATGTGGCACACCGGCGCGGCAAACGCTTGTCACCGACAGCCGAGGCTTTTCGCAAGTTTGTCCTTGAGGCCGGGGCCAAGGTCAGCTAAGAACTACGCCTAGCGCTGACAGAGCCTATAACCACTTTCTACCTGCAGATAAAGAAACGTAATACCGCTTTGCGGGGCGCTAATGGATAATCAGCGACCTTATGGTTTGATTGACAGCGCTCCCACGGAGGTAATCCATGTCTAAGTTTGTTTTGAAAGCTGGTTTGGTAGCCGGCAGCTTTGCACTTTTGGCAGGCTTCGCAGTAACAGCCCATGCCGCATCAGTCATGATGTCAAGCGAGTGGGGCAGCGCAGTGTGCGATGCCTGGAACCAGGACCCGGTATTGACTGATGAACTGGCAAGCTCTGGCTGGGTTGATAACAATGCGGGTCGCGGATCCAAGGTCATGCATGTTTATCGTAGCGATTGTGGAGATGAGCCAACCGCGGAGATTCGAATTGCACCTGTCGATGGTAAAGCGCAGTGTGTCTACGGGGGTGCCGTTGAGACCACAACCCTGAACAAGAAAGTAGATTACCGGATGCATGCCAAGACCTCGCGCTGGATTGAAATGGGGGCTGGCGAATACGGGCCCATGAAAGCCATGTCCTTTATGCGCCTCAAATTTTCAGGCCCGAAATGGGAGGCCATGAAAAACATGGGCCCGTTTTCCAGTTTTCTGCTACTAGTAGGCGTTGTTCCGAGCGATACCGCTACCTGCCCCTGATAGAACGCACCGGCCTGGCCACCTGAGCCGGTGCTAGTGGTTCACTCCCTCACCGCCGCGCCGATAGGACAGTGGTTGGTGATGCACTGTTATGTCAGTTCTTTCCTCGCCCGCTCGGAGCGAGCGTTGGCTGTTTGCCAGATCCGTTTTTGATAGTGGCAAGTGGGTCTGTCAATTTGTGCCCAGAAGTCATAAAATTAACTTATTGAAGGCTACAAACTCCTAATGGAGTCTCGTCACGTATTTTCGAGATGTGCGCATATCGGGCCCAGCCCGAGGCAAGGTGAACTCAAGATGGCTGATCGACGACTACAGGTTTTTACAACGGTGGCACGGGTGCTCAGTTTTACCAAGGCAGCCGAGGCATTGCATATGACGCAGCCCGCAGTGACCTTCCAGATTCGCCAGCTTGAGGATTACTTCAATACTCGCCTGTTTGATAGAACGCATAATCGCATCAGCCTGACCACGGCCGGGGAGCTCGTCAAGTCTTATGCCGATCAGGTGATCGCGCTGTACAACGAGATGGATAACGAGGTCCGCAAATTGACGGGCGATGTTCTGGGGCCCCTGGTGCTTGGGGCCAGCACGACCATCGGTGAATATGTTATTCCCAGCATTCTCGGTGAATATCAGGTGAAGTTTCCTGACGTGTTAGTACGCCTGCATGTGGCTAACACGGAAGGTGTTATCCACATGGTCGAAAGCAACGAGATCGACATTGGTATTGTCGAGGGACCAGTGAATAACAAGAACCTGGTATCTGAGACATGTTGGGATGATGAATTGGTCGTCGTCATGCCGCCTGGACATCCGCTGGCAAAGTCATCATCAGTGGCTATCGAAGCAATCCTGGAGTACCCCTGTATCAGCCGCGAAGAAGGATCCGGTACCCGTAATGTTATCGCTGATTATATGCGTGACAGGGGTCATGAATTTTCTGACCTCAACCTGACTATGGAGTTTGGCAGTCCTGAATCAATCAAGAGCGCTGTTGTTGCTGGTCTGGGCATCTCGATTCTATCTATTGCCACACTAAACAAAGAACTACAGCTTGACATGTTGGCCAAGGCTAGCCTTGATCCACCCCTGAATCGACCTTTTTCAATTGTTTACCAGAGGCAGAAATTCCGATTGCGGGCGATGGATGAGTTTCTGGATTTTACCGAAGCGCATTGCGTTGCCAAGCGATCGGCCCAGTGAATCAAATTGACGGCCAGGCGATCAGCCTGAGTCCGGCACGTGATGGCTGACCCCGACCGTAAGCATTGGCAGACTCTATTTGACACGCTGACAGCAGAGCATCGGCAAAGTCTGCTGAATTTTGCCCAATACCTGCTATCGTGCCAACCGGACTCGGCCCCGGCAGAGCTTGAAGTTGCTGATATTCCCCGCCCGCGAAGCGAAAGCGTAATTGGGGCAATACGTCGCCTATCTGAAACTTATCCCATGCTTGATCGGGCTAAACTTTTTAACGAAGCTTCGTCCCTGATGACTCAGCATGTGCTTCAGGGCTCAGAGGCGGACGCGACTATTGACCAACTGGAGGCCCTCTTTAGTGGTCGTTACAAAGATTCGCTGAAAAAAGAACGTTAATCGGCTTGAAACGAGTCAATTTGTATTGCGGGGTGTCGTTCTTTAGTGGTTCAGCATTGCCTGAATGACAAAAAACATGAAAGAATCGGTGTCGTTCACTACCCAACGAATCCGGACCACAGTTTCATGCCAGATGACACACATAATGTTTCTGATGCCGACGGCTATAGGCCCAATGTCGGCATTGTGTTGTTCAATAACCTCGGACAGGTGTTGTGGGCGCGGCGGACGCGCCATGATGGTTGGCAGTTTCCTCAAGGCGGTGTCGAGCAAGGAGAGACAATTGAGCAGGCGGCCTACAGGGAGCTTTTCGAAGAGGTTGGACTGCGCCCACAGAATGTCCAACTGGTTGGTCGAACTCGCCAATGGTTGCGTTACGATGTGCCGGACAAGTTACGGTCACGCAGAACCACCTTTCGTGGACAGAAGCAAATGTGGTTCCTGATGCGCATGCTGGCGGCAGACGACAAAATCTGTCTGGACCAGAGCGCTGTACCCGAGTTTGATTATTGGCAGTGGGTGGATTACTGGTTGCCAGTCAAACAGGTAGTGGCATTCAAGCGCACGGTGTACGAGACGGCACTGTCTGAGTTGGAGCCTCTATTACAGCGGGTCTAGATTGCACCGCTAGGCTCGCTGTGATCAGGCCGGCGCTTCAGTTACATTTTAGATCGCGCAGTCGGTGAATCAATTCAGTAGTTGAACGCTGGTAGCGAAAAGGCAAACTGTGGACGGCGCCGCCGGCTGACTGCACGATATCAGCCCCGACAATTTCCCCCTGACTCCAGTCACCACCTTTGATCAGGTGGTCCGGTTTGATTTGGCGTATAAGCTCCAGCGGGGTCGTCTCATCAAAC
>CBFIBN010000077.1:0-7954 GCA_965660775.1 Arenicellales bacterium
TCGCTTTCAGCCATGCAGGCGGAGCAAGCAGCGCTTACCGCAACGACGCAAGCACAAACGCAGGAGGCAGCCTCGCTGGCCCAGGTCCGCGATGGTTTATCCAAAGAACGGGATGAGCTGACTACGCAGGTAACATTGCTCGAGGTAACGCGCGGAGTGCTACAAACCGAGACCAGCGCACTACGCGATGAAATGGAGAGCCTGTTGCGTACGGCAGTGAGTACCGAGCGCGCGCTGGAGGCAAGCAAACTGACCGGCGAAGATCTCGCAGCACGCCTCGCTGAGACCGCTTTGGATTACAAGTTGACCAAAGAGGAGGTGGCATATCTTCGCGCCCAGTACGCGGACGAAGTGGCCGCGTTCGCAAAAGAGCGTGAGCTGCTTGTCTTAGCTCATAAAGAAGAACTTGATATCCTGAGAGAACGTCACTCCGATCTCGAGGTCCAGTACAACCGGTTGGTGCGGCCCGCCCGAAGTACGATCGGCCGCTTCGTGGTTGAAGTTCGCTTCTGGAAGGAAGGCGATGTACGGCGTTACTCGCTGCGCCCGCTGGCGGGTATAGAAACCTCGGTCAGCGAATCAGAACTGCATCAGCAGTTGACAGCACTGAAAGCTCGGCATGCGGATAAACTCTATACCAAGGTGATACCGGATGATAATTCGCTCACCCACGGAGAAGCGTGGAGTTTCACCGAAAAGATTCTCAACCGCTACGACTACTATTACCAGAACTAATCATTCGATCGGTTTTTTCGCTATGCAGTATCCTGAAAACTTCGACGTGATCGTCATTGGTGGCGGTCATGCGGGCACTGAAGCTGCGCTGGCTTCGGCCCGTAGTGGTGCCCGCACTCTGTTGGTGACCCACAACATCGAAACGGTTGGGCAGATGTCTTGTAACCCAGCGATCGGGGGTATCGGCAAAGGCCATATCGTACGTGAGGTGGATGCACTGGGCGGCGCCATGGGCCGGGCCACCGATGAGGCTGGAATCCAGTTTCGGCGCCTAAATGCTCGCAAAGGCCCAGCGGTAAGGGCAACTCGGGCACAGGCTGACCGGGTGCTCTATCGCCAATCGATCCGCCGTCTTGTCGAGAACCAATCTGGCTTGTCCATGTTGCAGCAATCGGTTGCAGACCTCATGGTTACGGATGCCCGTGTCTGCGGAGTTATCACCGACGACGGCATTTGTATTGGTGCTCAAGCCATAGTATTGACGGCCGGCACTTTTCTAAACGGGCGTATTCACATAGGTCTGGACAGTCAATCCGGCGGCCGTGCGGGAGATCCGCCAACATTGGCGCTCGCTCACCGCCTGCGCGAACTCTGTCCGCGGACCGGACGGCTTAAGACGGGCACACCACCACGGATTGATGGCCGCACCATCGATTTTGCCGCACTTGAGATTCAGCCAGGCGATGATCCGCCGCCACGATTCTCCTTTTTTAGTTCGCTCGCCGATTATCCTCGCCAGGTTTGTTGCCATATTGCTGGCACCACCGAGCATACCCATGACATTATTCGTGGTGCACTTGATCGTTCTGCTATGTACGGTGGTCAGATCGAAGGAGTCGGCCCACGCTACTGCCCGTCAGTCGAAGACAAAGTGGTGCGTTTTGCAGAGCGCGTGTCGCATCAGATCTTTGTTGAGCCCGAGGGGCTGCAGACACACGAAATCTATCCCAATGGACTATCGACCAGCTTGCCGTTTGATGTGCAGTGGCAAATGGTGCGCAGCATTCCAGGCTTTGCTAGTGCGCGGATCACCCGGCCAGGTTATGCCATTGAGTATGATTACTTTGATCCACGTGATCTTCTGCCATCATTAGAGACGCGTTCACTTGCGGGACTGTTCTTTGCTGGCCAGATCAACGGCACCACCGGCTATGAAGAAGCGGCTGGACAAGGGCTGGTCGCCGGCCTTAACGCGGCCCGGCAAAGCCGCGGCGAGGCGCCGTGGTGGCCACGTCGCGACGAAGCCTACATCGGGGTCATGATCGACGATCTGGTTACTCGCGGCGTTACCGAGCCTTACCGTATGTTCACATCACGAGCCGAGTACCGCTTGCAACTGCGAGAGGACAACGCCGACCTGCGTTTGACTGCCACAGGCCGTACTCTGTCATTGATCGGAGATGAGCGCTGGGCGTCATTTTGTGCCAAACGCGACCTGCTAGAAGCCGAACGCGAACGCCTGCAAAACATCTGGGTGCGTCCACAAGCTTTGGCGCCGGGAGAAGCTCGCCGCATCCTGGGACAAGAACTCACCCGAGAGCAACGCCTTGCAGATTTACTGCGTCGACCCGAGACTGATTATTCCAGCCTGGTACGATTGAGCGGCGCTGGCGAGTGTGTCAAGGACCCAGCCGTGATAGAGCAACTGGAGATTGAGGCGCGCTATGCGGGTTATATTGATCGTCAGCGCGATGAGATTGAGCGCCAACGCCGACACGAGGACACGATGATTCCCAAAGATATGGATTATCTGTCGGTTCGGGGCCTGTCCCACGAGGTGTGCCAGATACTGACTGAACACCAGCCGCTAACCCTGGGCCATGCAGGCCGACTTTCCGGGATGACTCCGGCTGCAGTTTCGTTATTGCTGGTGCATCTCAAAAGGCGGCAATTGCGTTCCGCGGCCTGAGACGGCGCGGTGATTGAACAGGGCCATCTGGCTGTGAAGCTTGCTGGGGCAGCAAAGGAAATGGGCGTGGCACTGGATGAACCTATATTGACCCGCTTTGTAGACTTTGTGAGTCTGTTACGCAAGTGGAACCGCGTGCACAACCTGACCGCACTGACTGAGGAGCCGGAAATCCTTACGCACCACCTGCTCGACAGCCTTTCGGTCGTGCCCTTTATTTCGGGCGTCCGATGCCTCGATGTTGGCTCTGGTGCGGGCTTGCCCGGACTGGCACTGGCCTTGTGTAACCCGGGTCAGGACTGGACCTTGGTTGAAAGCCGGGGGAAAAAAGCCGGATTTTTGCGTGAAGTCACGGCGCGGCTGAAGCTGGATAACGTCACCGTTTTTGCTGGGCGTATAGAGGATTACCGGCCTGATGGAAATTTTGATACGCTTGTCGCGCGCGCGGTTGCATCGCTCGCTTCGCTATTCAACATGACAGATCATTTGCTTCACCATCATCTTCGATTAATTGCAATGAAAGGTACACACCCCCAGGCAGAACTGGATGCGCTGGCACCTGCACAGCGCCTGGCAGCACGTGTGATACCGGTAACAGTACCCGGCCTTTCGGCACAGCGACATCTTGTCGTCTTGGATGGATTGCCGGGTGGTCCAATATGACCAAGATTATCGCGGTAACTAACCAGAAGGGTGGCGTTGGCAAGACCACAACCGCCATCAACATAGCAGCAGCACTCGCTGCTGTTGGGCGCCGGGTACTGTTGGTTGATCTCGACCCACAAGCAAACGCGACGGTGGGTTGTGGCGTGGACCGGCGGCAGTTGGCGCAAACTGTTTACCAGGTGTTGCTCGGGCACAAGAGCGTGAGCGAGACTCTGGTTGCTACCGATTCCGGGTTCGACTTGTTGCCGGCAGAGTCGGCTCTTGCAGGCGCCCAAGCGGAACTGACTGGCCACGATGAAAGCGACACTCAGCGGCTGAAATCATCGTTGGCGGTCGTTGGAACTTATGACTTTATCCTGATTGATTGTCCACCCGCTTTGAACATTCTGACCTTGAACGCGTTGGTGGCGGCGCACTCGATCTTGATCCCCGTGCAGTGCGAATACTATGCACTGGAAGGGTTGAGCGGGCTGGATGAGACCTTTCACCGCGTTAAGGAAAGCGCTAATCGCGATCTGATGATCGAAGGTGTAGTGCGCACCATGTACGATGGCCGCAACTCGTTGACCAATGAAGTCTCCGCACAACTTCGCCAGCATTACGGCAGCTTGTTGTATGAGACGGTTATCCCGCGCAATGTGCGCCTTGCCGAAGCGCCGAGTTTTGGCAAATCCGTGATTGATTATGACCCTCATTGTCAGGGGGCCCTGGCTTATCGTGACTTGGCGCGGGAGATGTTGGAAAAGGGTGAGTCGTTGATACCAGCGGCCCCGGTGACGGCTGAGCCGGTAGTCATTTCCAACAGGAGTGACGCATGAGTCCAAAAGCAAGGTTAGGCAAAGGATTGGATGCATTGCTGGGCGGAGTAAGGGCGCCTGCAAGCACGACCGACGGTGATCTACGCCAGTTGCCGGTGAGTAGTATCCGCAAAGGGCGCTACCAGCCGCGCACCCGGATGGATGAGGAGTCTTTAAAAGAGCTCGCTGCCTCGATCAGTGCGCAGGGGATCATTCAGCCGCTGCTGGTTCGTGAAACCGCCGGCGGCGCTTACGAATTGATCGCCGGGGAACGGCGCTGGCGGGCTGCACAACTGGCGGGTCTGGCGGAGGTCCCCGCGGTGATTCGCCGAGTGCCCGATGAAGCGGCTCTTGCGGTCGGCCTGATCGAGAATATTCAACGCGAGAATCTCAGCCCGATCGAAGAAGCGACAGGTCTTAAACGTTTGTTGGATGAGTTTGGTTTGACACACCAGCAAGTGGCCGAGGCGGTTGGTCGCTCACGTGTCGCGGTCAGCAACCTGTTGCGGCTGCTGAAACTCGACCCCGGGGTCCGCGAGCATCTGGATGCTGGTCATATCGAAGCCGGCCATGCCCGGGCGATTCTGGGTCTGCCGCGTGAGCAGCAGGGGCTGGCAGCGCAGGCTGTCATGCAGCGTCGACTTTCGGTGCGCCAGGCGGAACAATTGGTGCGGCGCATGCTACAGCCCGAAAACGCCGACCAGCACCGAGCTCGCAAGTCAGCTAAAGGCGGTGACATCCAGCGCCTCGAAGAAGAGCTCTCCGAGCACCTCGCGGCTCCCGTACACCTGGAATCGCGTGACGGGAAGTCTGGCCGACTGGTGATCGATTACAGCTCGCTGGATGAGCTCGACGGTATTCTGAGTCGTATCCGAAAATAGCCGGCGTCGTTTCTCCCGGCGATCACTTGTGGCGGATACTCATGACTCTGCCGGCCTGATCGGGGCAAGGCAATGGCCGGTGCGCTGTCATCATGCGCGACAGGGTCTCGCTGATCGCCGGTAAAAAAGGCGAAGACCGGCGGCTTTCCAGATCAACGTGGATCATCATCTGTTCGCTGGTTGCGGCAAGGTAACCTTCGCCTGAGTGGAACATGCGCAGAAAATAATGAACGCGCTTGCTGTCTACATTCAGCAACTGGCAGGTCAGACGAATAGGATCGCCCAGGCGCAATTCACGCAGGTAGTTGATATGCATCTCGAGGGTAAAGGTGGAGGACTTTTCGCGCTCCAGGTACTGTGGCGTGATGCCTATCTGTTGCATGAATTGGTCAACTCCGTGATCAAACGCCATCACGTAATAGGCGACATTCATGTGCCCGTTGTAATCTATCCAGTTCTCAAGTACCGCTTGGGTTCCCAGATTCAGTTCTGCAGTTTCAAACGATGCTGTCATAAGGGGTCTCTTCCTGAGCGAATTTTAACCAGGGCATACTCGATACCCCGATCAAGGTAGGCACCGTAAAAATCCGGGATACTGGCTCCGATCATCGGCGCCGCCAGATATTGACCAGAGCCATCGACGAATTCAACTGTCGGGACCAGTGTGATCGGACGCTGATCAGAAAAATGCTGATGGGTGGTTGTGCTGGCATTGAAATCAACCAGCGGTATTGAGCTGTCAATACGTACTTCACGGAATAGTGCGCGTGCTTGGTAAGCCGGGTCGATCGCCATGTGGCCGAGGAACTCGGCTTTAACCGCATCACAATAACGGCAGTAGCTGGCAGTATAAAAAAGCAGGATTGGCAGACGTTTTTGCGTTGCTATGGCGCCGTCATCGCGAAGGTTTTGGGCGGGGGGCACCTCGCCCGTTTGTGCCAGCGTCGGCGTCAGCACAGCCAATGCCACAAGAACCCGAAGAAGAACTGATAATCGCATCACGAAATTATACTGTCCATTTCTGTCGAGCCAGAATCGAGAGGCGTCGGTTGCTGTTGTGAGATGCTGCGAAGCAGTGTATTGATCCCAGGGTAGTGTTTTTTGCAGATGCAGTATTTGACAGTGCTGTTAGCCCATGGCTGTCCTGCTTCTAGTCGTGGCAGGAGATGGTCTAAATCAACTACTGTGGTGCCGCCCACCACATCGACCCCGCGTTTGAACAGAGGGTCAGGCAAACAGGATGCCGTTGGCCCGATCAGCGCGATATGTGCCGCCGGATTACAGCATGCCAGCACTTCATCAAGTGTGTCATTCATCAAGGTGGAGCCAGTGACCAGTACCTGGTCACAGTCGATGAGTCGAGCCGTATCAGCCGTAACCGAAAATTTCCCTGCACGATCGAAAAACTGCCGGTCTTTTTCAATAATGGTTAGGCTCACGCTATGGCTGGCAAGCATATCGATTAGTGGTGGGAAAAACCCTACCATGCCAACATGCTCTGCTTGTTCGAGACGCGATTGACCCAATGGATCACTGGTGAGATCAAGAGTGAAGCCGCCGATGCGAAGCAGGTGCTGACTCAGCGCGTTGAGCGCACCCAGGCCAAGCGCTTTTGCAAGAGGGTCGTCTCCGTCGTAACCGGCAATGAGATCAAGAATCGGGGTGGCCAGAATTTGAGTTGGATCACAAGCCATCAACCGGGAAAGGATATTATCGAAGCGTGTGTAGAAGAACCCACAGCTGCCATCGGCGAGCATGATCATGCCAAACTTCTTCTGTCGCCCAGCCGGGATAACCTGTGGCGGCCTGTGCAGGTGGACCACGGGAGGTAGTTCACGACCGTGGCTCACCGTGGTGATCAGCTCAACGAGAGATGAGGACAGTGTCATGGGTTAAGGAGCGCAGGACGGTGGATGAGAGGCGTTATTTTGAGTATCCGGAGCCGCGAGTGTATAGCAAGTCTCGTCGTCCGGACTTGAATGATATCGGCTATTTGCAGCCGAGTGTCTCGCGGGATCGAATCCTTGAATCCTGGCTGGCGACACAGGCTGTGTATCGCACCAGCAACCAGCCGCTCTACTTCTGTGACCCCGCCAGCGGTGAAACCCGTAAAATTTTGCGACAGGTATTTCGCGCCCTTAAGGCGAGGCGATAATTCGCGTGTGCTCGTATCGATGAACTGGGAGGTTGTTCTCGTTGGCTTGGGAGTGACGATCGAGCCGGCAGAGCTTCCAGTCGTTACTGTCGCGCTTCGTCTCAGTGGGATAGAAGTCGAAAGCCTGGATCTTTGAAACCGAGATTCAACTACTGCCGGCATAATCCAGTTGCCGCCACGCCTCAAAGACAGCCACAGCCACCGCGTTGGAAAGGTTCAGGCTGCGATTGAATGGCCGCATCGGCAAGGCAACTCGTTGCGTTGCTGGCGCCAACCGACGTATAGGTTCAGGCAGGCCGCGGGTCTCGGGGCCAAATACCAGGGCATCACCATCCTGGAAGCGGCAATCACTGTGACGCTGCCGGTGGTGAGTAGAAAAAGTGAATAATCGGCGCGGCGATATCTCAGCTACGAAGGCGTCCATATTAGTATGGGTGTGCATCGATACGGTAGCAGCATAGTCCAGCCCGGCGCGGCGCAACTGACTGTCGTCGATCGAAAAGCCCAGTGGTTCTATAAGGTGCAGTTCACACCCGGTGTTGGCGCACAGCCGGATGATATTGCCTGTATTGGGCGGAATCTCGGGTTCGTAAAGAACCACATGAAACATATCAGTCCGGTGTCAGGCGGGTTTGAAGACCGCCAGCAGAACGGCTCCGATGAGAATCAGCACAGGAAACTCATTGAACCAGCGGTAAAAAACATGGCCATGACCGTTCGCATCATCACGAAACCGTTTAACCAGGTGGCCACACCACAGGTGGTAGACAGCCAGGATAATCACCAGAATAAATTTGGCTGCAAGCCAGAG
>CBFIBN010000077.1:7964-8197 GCA_965660775.1 Arenicellales bacterium
CCAGCCATAACCACAACCCGAAAAGGATCGTTAATACGCCTCCTGGCGTCATGATGCCAAAGTACAGTTTGCGCTCCATGATCTTGAACTGGGCTTGCGTTACCGGATCATTGGCCATAGCGTGGTAGACAAAAAGCCGGGGCAGGTAGAAAAGGCCCGCGAACCAGGTGACTATGAAGATGATGTGGAAAGCTTTTATCCAGAGCATAGGGTCGGTACAGCTTCTAAGATCC
>CBFIBN010000078.1:0-8191 GCA_965660775.1 Arenicellales bacterium
GCCTCAACGCTTTGCCATCGGCCGCTAACTTTGTTGCCATCGATTGTGGTCACGATGGAGATTTTGCAACGAGGGTACTGAATGATCTTATCCGGCAGGGTGTTTTTGTTCGTATGCCCGGAATCGCGCCTCTTAATCGATGTATTCGGGTTTCTGTAGGACACCCGCAAGATCTTGAGCTTTTTGCCCGAGCGTTGCCCAAGGCACTTTTGGCCGCATCGCGATAAACCACCAGAACTCAAGGAGTTTCGTTTTTATTTTTGCAGGAGATAAAGTATGTCGATTACATTGGAACACGCCAGAGCAGTCGTCGACGGCGCTATAGCGAAAGCCCGCGATCTGGAATTAAAGCCCGTCAGCGTGATTGTGCTCGATGATCGGGGTTCGCTTGTCGCGGCTGCATCCGAGGATGGTGTCAGCGCGATGCGGGCCAGAATTGCCCACGGCAAGGCGAATGCCGCGATTCAACTTGGCATGGGAACGCGCGCATTGATGAACCGGGCAGAACAGCAGGCTTACTTTATCCAGGCTATGAATGGCCTTGCCGGGGGCGATATGGTGCCGGTACCCGGCGGCGTGCTTTTGCGTGATGGATCGGGGCAGTTGCTGGGCGCCGTCGGCACCTCGGGAGATACTTCAGATAACGACGAGGCAGCGGCCCTGGGCGGGGTTGAAGCGGCCGGCCTTATCGCTGAGACCGGCTGATCAACTGAGACACCATTGGGTTGTGAGCCCCTGGTCGGGAGAACGCGGTTACTACGAGGTGATTCTGGTATCAGGTGGCCAGATATCGGTTGAGCACCTTGATATGTTCTACACCGAGGCCACAGCAGCATCCGAGCATATTGATGTCTTGCGTGCGCCATTGCTTTGCCACATCTCGGTAGGCGTTGGGTGATATCACCCCATCGAAAACCCATTCGTGTTTGCTGCGTTTGCGTCTTTTGTTACCCTGACTATGGGCATATACCCCGGTCCATCCGTCCCAGTCGTTCTTTAATGCGCTCAAGCAGTCATTGATCAGATCGACTTCTGTGTGCATGATGCTGATCAGCGGTATCTCATAGCTTTTCAGCGCATCCAACGCCTGCGTCAGGGGCTCTCCATTTCTCAGGCAAACTGTTCCTTGATTGTCGATCGTACAGGTGATGCCAACCCAGACTGGCAGGCCAGTGGTCATCGCCCCATCAAGAGTGACACACATCCGATCGATGTCGACCATCATCTCGAGCATGAGCAGATCAGCTCCGGCTTCTTTCATTATCTTCGCCTGTTCTGTAACACTTTCATTCAGTGTATCGAGTCCAGGCTTGTCGCCAGTCCAACTCCAGTAAGAGATGCCTCCGGCAACGACAATATCTGGGTTTGCTGAGCGCTCCCTCGCCTCAACGGCTAACTCGACGCCGCGCCTGTTCAGAGCGTCGAAGTGTTCCGCCACACCGGCGTCGTCCAGGGCGTGACGGGATGCGGCAAACGTATTGCTGATAATGATTTGCGATCCGGCACCGATATAGTCGCGATGCACTTCGCGCACAACGTCCGGGTGACTCAAGGCGCCGCCGCCGTTCCAGGCATTTTCGAGTTGGGGTACCCCGCGGCGTTCAATCTCAGTGCCTGTCGCACCATCAATCAGAATCAACTCGCCATCATTTAGGCGTGCTGCCAATTTTTGATAACGATTTAGCATAAAAGATCCTAAAGAAAGTGGAGTGTTTGCCGTTTAGGAAAGCCCTTTCGGCCTATGCTGGGAGTCCGAGTACATGGTTTTAGTAATCGCCTTAAGTGAGTGGCGCTGATGTTCGATATTTGTCACAGGATCATCCGAGACGGGGCCAGTCTCAAGTTCAAAATGTCCGAAGTGATCCTCTCCACGAACCAGTATGGCAGTATCCCGCGGTCCTTCCTTGACGGCACTCGTGGGCAGGTAATCCATCAGTAGTCCGATTCTTCGATCATCGGACTGATTTGGGTTCGAAGCATGAATGATCGAATGGTTGATTACAGTAGCCTCGCCCGGGGCGAGCTCGATATCGATAGCACCTGATTGGTCGAATGTTTCATCTATGTACTGTGCCCGCGACAAAATACTGTCAGGATCATTGCTCTCGCTGTGATCGAGTAACGGCCCCAGATGAGAGCCCGGAATCACTCTAAGACAGCCGCTTTTGCTAGTGGCAGAGCTTAGTGCGAGCCAGCAGATGGAAAGAAAGGGTTTGAGTTTGATGTATGCAGTATCCTGATGCCACGCCGCGTGTTGACCGGTCTTCGGTTCTTTGATCCGGAATGTGGAATTCCAGTGTAAAAGATCAGGGCCGAGAAGATCCTCCATCAGATCTAGCAATCGGGCATTGCGGGAAAGCCGGTCTATACACGGGAGTATGAGATTCGCCTTGAAGTCCAGCTGTCCTTTGAGTTTCGGATAGTTTGTCTCGAACTGTTCAACTTCGGCGCGAAGGGCCTGCGCCTCGGATTCGTCCAGAATGCGAACCGGTGGCAAAAATCCGTGCTGAGAGAAGTGTTCGATTTGTGCCGGACTTAGGAATTTGGTTGGCATCTGCCCACTCCTTTTAGGTTGAAACGATGCTAAGGGGTGGGATCACCCAAGCATGATGCTCAAAAGTGTATTGGATATTGACTGAATTGACACTTTCGCGGACATTGAAAACCACTCAAGTTATCATTTGACCCACACTGGCGTCTAGACCGACTGGACAGTATGATTGCGCCGCTCAATTTTTCCGTGAGATCTTAGATTATGTCTATGCTTTATCTGACCCCATCAATTCGTCTGCGTAGAACACCATTTTCTAATCGTGTAGATAGTGCTGGAGCGAAGGCATACACGATCTATAACCATATGCGGCTGGCGTCTTATTACGAGACGCCCGAGGAAGATTATCGACACCTCAAGACGGCGGTCCAGGTCTGGGATGTCTCCTGTGAGCGCCAGGTTGAGATCAAAGGCCCAGACGCGTTACGACTGGTACAGATGACGACACCACGTGATATGTCACGGATGCAAGACGATCAATGTTACTACGTACCTATGGTCGACAGTGCCGGCAAAATGATGAACGACCCTGTTGCCGTACGTCTGGGCCAGGATCGTTACTGGCTGTCGTTGGCGGATTCAGACATGTTGCTTTACTGCAAGGGACTTGCAGCAGGGGCGGGTCTCAATGTCGAGGTCTTTGAGCCGGATGTCTCGCCACTTGCGATTCAGGGCCCAAAAGCGGATGAATTGGTGTGCCGTGTATTTGGGGAAGAGATCATCCGTACCAGATTCTTTCGCCACAAGACCATTAATTTTCAAGGTCAGGATATGATCATTGCCCGCTCCGGATGGTCTCACCAAGGCGGGTTTGAGTTGTACCTGGATGGTAACGCATACGGAGAAGCCCTTTGGGATGCATTATTTAAGGCCGGTAAAGATCTTGACGTCCGGGCGGGGTGCCCCAATCTGATCGAACGGATTGAGGCGGGACTGCTCTCTTTTGGCAGCGATATCACTATGGATCACACGCCCTTTGAGGCAGGTCTGGGTAAGTACTGTCATCTCGACAGCGCCACAGGTTTTCTCGGTCGTAAAGCCTTGTTAGAACTACAAGAGCCAGCAAAGCAGATTAGAGCGCTCGCGCTTGCTGGGCCAGCGGTACCTGCGATCAATCACCCATGGCCTTTGCATGATTCCACAGGCAATATCGCTGGGTGTATCTCTTCTTCCACCTGGTCGCCGGACTTTGACACCAACGTGACGATTGCGATGGTTAAACGGGAACATTGGGACGGGGGAACCGCGCTGACCGCCAAAGTTCCCGATGGGGATCGCAGCGCGATCGTGCGGGACAAGTTCTGGATTTAACTAATCTGTAAAATATAACGGTAATGAAACATCCAGTAGAAAACCGATAGGTCAAAAGAAAAACTCCAATATCCTGGGTCGGACCGTTGGTAAAAAGTTCGGATCTGATTGGAGTGATACAGTTCAATGTAATAGGGCTGCAAGCCCCTTATTCTTCTAAATGAATCAGGAAAATCTTACGATATGGGATTAGATCAGGAACTGGCCGGATTGTTGGTGGTATCAATGGAGCAGGCGGTGGCTGCCCCGTATTGCGGTTTGATGCTGGCCGACGCCGGGGCGAGGGTGATTAAGGTGGAGCGCACTGAAGGAGATTTTGCGCGAGGCTACGACCAAGGCGCCGATGGAAAAAGTGTTTTCTTCTCCTGGCTTAACCGAGGTAAGGAGTCTATTTGTATCGATCTCAACCAAGACGCTGATGAAGCATTGTTACGATCTATGCTTAAACGTGCCGATGTGTTTTTGCACAACCTCGCACCGGGGGCGCTTACCCGCCGTGGTTTTGGTGGTGAGGCGCTGCGTGAATACAATCCTGGTCTCATCACTTGTGAGATCAATGGATATGGTTCGTCTGGTCCAGGTGCCAGGAAGAAAGCCTACGATTTTTTAGTACAGGCTGAAAGTGGAATCTGTGCCATTAATGGTACGCAGGAGCAACCGGCACGGGTAGGTATTTCCATCTGCGATATCGCTTCTGGCCAAACGGCGTTTTCTTCGATTCTGCGTGCGCTGATTCAGCGTGGCCGCACTGGGACAGGAGTCGACGTTTCCATTGCCATGTTCGATGTTATGGCAGATTTCATGAATTTTCCGCTGTTGGCGCACCGTTACCTAGGTGGTGCGCCGCAAAGAATGGGGCTGACACACCCGCTGATCGCGCCTTACGGAGCATACACAGTTAAAGATGGCAGCCACATTCTGATTGCGATTCAGAGTGATCGTGAGTGGTGTAGTTTCTGTGATGCCATATTGGGTCAGCCCGAGCTTGGTGCGGATGCACGTTTTGTCAATAACACTGAGCGGGTCAAGCATCGTAAAGCGATGGACGAGATAATCAATGGCGTGTTTGGCAGACATTCTACTGATCAGATGAGCCAGTTGCTGGACGATGCGAAAATCGCCAATGCCTGCTTAAGCAGCGTCGAGGATCTGTCTAACCATCAACTGATTCGAAACCTTGTCGCCGATTTTGGCGGCAGCAAGGTTAATATGGCAGATCTGCCAGTAATGACGGATGGTGAACGCCCAACACTTGTTCCCCTGCTTGACCAGCACGGCGAATCGATCCGATCAGAGTTTGCTGCCTAGTCGATAGGGTTGACTACAACAGTGCGATAAAGCAATAACGCTTTGGTCCGCAACATCCAAATAGCAGGATTCATGACTCATGAGTACTAAACCCCCAACCTACGCGCTGGATCACCCGGAGATCCGCGATAGCGTAACCCGCCTCTGTGAGGGTTTTCCCGGTGAGTACTGGCGTAAATGCGATCGCGAGCAGGCTTATCCACACGAGTTTGTGGACGCGTTGACCCAGGCCGGATTTTTGAGCGCGTTGATTCCAGAAGAGTTTGATGGCTCTGGCTTGCCTTTGTCAGCCGGCGCGGCGATTCTCGAAGAGGTTCATCGCTCTGGCGGCAATGCCGGAGCCTGTCATGCGCAGATGTACACCATGGGCACACTGTTGCGCCATGGTTCACAGTCGCAAAAACAGCAATATCTGCCGCCCATCGCTCGTGGTGAACTGCGGTTGCAAGCCTTTGGTGTCACCGAGCCGACCAGCGGCACTGACACCACCGCATTGCGCACCACCGCACGCCGTGAAGGCGAGCACTATGTGGTTAATGGCCAGAAGATCTGGACCTCCCGGGCCCAGTATTCAGACCTGATGATCCTGCTGTGTCGCACTACGCCGCGCGAGCAGGTTGAGAAAAAAACCCACGGTCTTTCGGTACTGCTGGTAGATATGCGTGAAGCACGCGATAAGACGCTGACTATCCGCCCGATCCGTACCATGATGAATCACGCGACCACCGAGATTTTCTTTGATGATATGCGTGTGCCGGTCGATAACCTGATTGGGGAAGAAGGCCAAGGATTTCGTTACATATTATCGGGTATGAATGCTGAGCGGATTCTGATCGCGTCAGAGTGTATTGGTGATGCCAAGTGGTTTATTGAAAAAGCCACTGCCTATGCCAGTGAGCGTTCTGTCTTTGGCCGGCCCATTGGCCAGAATCAGGGGGTACAGTTTCCTATCGCCCGGGCCTATGCCCAGATGCGTGCGGCAGAGCTGGTGCTGCGAGAGGCAATCCGGCTTTACGATGCGGGCGAGAATCCGGGCGAGGAGGCCAATCTTGCCAAGATGCTGGCTGCGGATGCTTCCTGGGCCGCAGCAGAGATGTGCGTGCAGACTCATGGCGGCTTTGGATTTGCCGAAGAATATGACGTGGAGCGCAAATTCCGCGAGACCCGCCTGTACCAGGTTGCCCCGATCTCGACTAATCTGATCCTGAGTTATCTGGGTGAGCATGTACTGGGCCTGCCACGTTCTTACTGACAAATCGACAGAGAAAAAAAATGACAACCCACGACCCGGAGATAGTTCAGCCTCGACGCAGTTTTATCTTCGCCCCAGGATTAAGACCCGAGTTGTATCCCAAGGCGCTCGCCTGTGGAGCGGACATTGTTTGTGTCGAACTGGAAGATGGTGTTGCGCCTCACGATAAGGACGAGGCGCGTGAGAAGGCCATGGCGCTTTTTACACAACCGCAGGCAGACGATGGCGTGGAGCGCATCGTGCGCATCAACTGCCTGCGCTCAGCCGTGGGTCTGGATGATGTTCAGGCAATTCTCGCGACAGACACACCGCCACCGGCTCTGATGCTGCCCAAAGTGGTTTCCCCGGACGAAGTGATCTGGCTGGATGACCTGCTGACTGAGCGCGGCCACGATACCCGTTTACATATCATCATCGAAATGAATGCAGGTCTTGAGGCTGTCTTTGACATCGCCCGGTCTAGCCCCAGGATTGATGCTTTGTTTTTTGGTGGCGTTGATATGTCTGCAGATTTACGCTGTAAAAATGCGTGGGAGCCCTTGCTCTATGCGCGTTCGCGCGTGGTTCACGCGGCAGCCAGCGTGGGTATTGATGCTATCGACGTGCCCTACCTGGATCTGGATGATCTGGAGGGCATGAAAGCCCAGGCGCAACTGGCAAAAGAACTTGGATTCAGTGGTAAGGGTGCGGTGCACCCCAAGCAGATCAGCGCCTTGAACGAAGTGTTTACCCCATCGCCTGAAGAAGTGGCCAAGGCGCAGAAAATCCTGGCGGCGTTCGAGGAGGCCAATACTGGGTTGGTTGTTGTCGACGGCAAGTTGATCGAAAAACCAGTGGTCCGCGAGATGCAGCGGGTCGCCTCAGTGGGCAAACGCGCTTACCTGAAATGAGGCACATGTAGTGCGCGGCAGGTTGAAGGTGTTTCAGCTTGATTTCACGTCAGCACTTGGATTGACTGTTACCTAACGAGCAGTGGCTGCTTGAGAAAACTTGTAACAGGACGTTTATGTTTTTTGCCTCGCTGGATAATTAATGTTTACCACCTGACTCAGTAGAACTATGATTACCGTGTTGGTAAACACCCCAGAAACGTCACCTGAAAAAACTATGATTAGTTTGAGCTTACCGGCGCCGAACAATGGAAACTAAGCCTGACTCATACACCAGCCTAATGGAGGTTGTTCGCAACCGCATGACCAATCGGGCCTTTGACCCCGATCGCACCATACCGATCGAGCATTACGAGATGATTCTCGAAGCAGCTCGCCACGCCCCTTCAGGCGCAAACGCCCAGCCTTGGCATTACATTGTGGTTACTGAATCCGAGACCAAGAGCCTGCTGGCAGATCGCTTCAAGGCCGAACAGAAAGCCCGGGCACGGGCAAAGATGAAGTTTCCAACACCCAACTACGAAGGCATCCGGTCGGCGCCAGGGGTAATCATCGTGGTCGCCGATTTCCGTTTCGTAAAAGCTTTTCCGGTTCTCAACGATGGCTCGGACACAGACCGGATGTACAAACAGAATGCCGAACGGATACTGCTACAGAGCGTTGCGGCTTCAGTTATGTCAGCGCACTTGGCAGCCTCTGCCCTGGGCTACGCCGTATGGTGGATAACCGCCATCGGCCAGAAGGCTATTCAGGAGGAGCTCAAACCGCTACTCGCCGTTCCCGACGAACTGGACATCATCGATATCATGTGTTTCGGGCCACCGCTTAAATCCTCCTACAAGCGCTGGAAAAAGGATCTCAGCCAGATCCTCCACTGGG
>CBFIBN010000079.1:0-7933 GCA_965660775.1 Arenicellales bacterium
CCCAAGGCGTATGTAATTCCGCCATCAATCAGGGTATAGCTCTGCAAAGCCACTGTGTTGGCTTTATCATCGTAGCGCTTGCCATGATAGGCGGCGCTCAATCCGTACTGCCACTCGCCACTACGTCGATCAACGCGTACTTTGCCAGACTGCTTGGAACGGCGCGCCAGCTGAAAGCCAGTTGCCTTATCCTTTGGGTCCATTAGGGCGATACCTACCGCGGCCTGCCAACCCGACAGTTTCCCAGACCAGTCCAATTCCAAGCCATCAATTACCGCGTGATCCAGATTCACTGGGGCATAGGTGAGCGGATCATAAGCTACCAGATCTTCAATATCGGTATTAAACCAACGAAGCGCCCATGAACCTGGTCCTACATCACCACTCACGCCCACTTCATAAGAGGTAGATGACTCCACCTCAAGGGTCGGGTTGCCAAAACCCGGGTAATACAGGTCGTTGAAACTGGGGGCCTTGAACGCAGAGCCTAAACCCGCATTAAAGCGCAGCCCACTTTCAGTTGACAGCGCGTAATCCAGATTACCGGTGAAATGGTTGCCAAACTGCTCGTTATCATCAAACCGCAAACCTGCCACCATATCCTGATTGCCGTAACCACCCTGCCATTGCCCGAACAGGCCAAGGTTCGACCGTGAGCTCACATCGTAACTGACGGATCCATCAACCGTATCATCCGCGTAATCAATTCCACCTGTCAGTAGTTGAGCCTCGGCGACGGGCCAATCCAGTTGCCAACTGGCCTGATTGTGGGTGGTGTTAAATTCTCCGTCTGAGACATTATCTGCAAAGGTCTTGGAGTCATCACGACTCTGCCCGACCTGTATCGTATTGCTCCATCCACCGTCTCCATCGATCCGCCACTTGAGATTCAGCACCTGCTGCGCGTAGCTCGAGTCGTTAACCACCAGCGGACCTGACCAGGGATTATCAAAACCGGTGTTTCCGGATGCGTGCAGCAACGAAAGATCCAACTCGCCAGCCCCATCAGATGTGGGCCCATTCCATCGGGCGCTGAGCGAGGTATTGTCATATCCGTCTTTATCGCTCTGAGCACCCACCGTGCTATCGATCCCATCGGTATCGATCGCATCGACCCGGATACTGAAGCGACTGTCACCAGCCGGGCCCGCTATACCAGCGCCAGCGAGCGCCGTGTTGTAGGTGCCATAACCCGCTCCGGCATGCACTTCGCGCCTATCACCGCCTTTGCGAGTGAAGATCTGGATTACCCCACCTAGTGCCTCGGAACCGTAAAGACTTGATCTGGGCCCGCGGACAATCTCAATGCGCTCAATCTGATCAAGGGGCAGAAACTGAAAAGCAGTCGCACCTACAGTGGCTGAAAACAATTTGATGCCATCAACGAGTGTTAGCACATGACCGGCATTGGTGCCGCGCATGAAAACGCTGGTATTTTTTCCGTAACCGCCGTTACGGGTAATCTCCAGGCCAACCTGGAACGACAACAACTCTCCAAGGTCTCGAGCTGCACTGGTCTCGATGTCCTCACGCGAGATCACGGTAACCGGGGCCAGCACCTCGTCAGCCGTCTGCGCAGTCCGTGTTGCAGTCACGATGACCGGGTCGGCGGCCTGGACTGACAGAACCGTTAAAAAAGGAAGTACAACAACAGCGAGGATTCTGCTAATCGAAAAGTTTTTCACTGGCTACTCCTTGCGCGCCACCCGTGCACTTAATGCGAGGAAGGGACCAGCGGTGTTGCGCATAACCACAACCCGTCACCACCCCACGCGGTTTCATTGGGTCCACTACTGGTCGGTCTCCGGACTTGTGAGGGCACCTGGGTGCGGGATGGCGCGCCTTCCCACGGCTTGCGCCGCAGTGGCTTCGTGCTACATCCTGTCCTCACCTACCGTTGCGGGGGCAGTGCCGGAATTGCACAGATCGTGCGCACCGGCTTCCCGTTTACCTGCCTCACGTAGATGCAGGTAACCAGCAGGGATAACCGCGCAACCCTAATGACGAACTAAAGGCGTGTCAAGCGTTTCAGGCCGGGAGGTACCAACGCCCCTGAGGACTATCCAAAGACACCATCTGGTGACGGTATAACCGGGTCAATGTCGCCTCAGTGGCTATGGCCTGAGCTGGTCCATGTTCCACCTCACCATCGCCAAACAGTAACAGTAGATGATCGCTAAAGCGCAGCGCAAGGTTTACATCATGCATCACGAGAATTACCAGTCCACCCTGGCTTTTCCACTGCTGCACCATCCCGCCAAGCACCGCGACCTGATGGTGCATGTCCAGATGATTGCCAGGCTCATCCAGCAGGACACACTCGGACTCCTGGACGAAGACTGCGGCGAGATCCACCCGACGCCGTTCACCGCCCGATAAAGAAGACATACTGCGTTCCGCCAAGTGCACCATGCCTACGCGTTCCAGTGCGGCCATCGCCTTGTCACGGTCGTGCGCACCCTCCCCTCGTAGGGGGCTGATCCACGGATGACGGCCAGTCAGCACAGTCTCAAGCACTGTAGTCGGAAACAGTGTTTCGCTGTCCTGAAACAATATGCTGAGTTGCTGTGCCCGCTGCCGCCGCGCGATCCTTTGAACCGGCCGCCCATTGAGTCGAACGTTGCCCAAGTTCGGAGGCCGGAGTCCCGCCAGAGTTTTAAGCAGGGTAGTTTTGCCAACCCCATTACACCCCAGCACACACCAGACCTGACCGGTCGAGAATTCAAGATCGAGGCCCTGGCAGATCCGGGTACCGCTGATCTCAATACTGAGATTTTGCAACGCGATCGACATCAGCGAACCACCGGAGCCGTACTGCGGCGCAGTAATAGGAGAAACAACGGTACGCCCACAAACGCGGTAATCACGCCAACAGGTAACTGGATTGGAGCCAGGAGGGTTCTGGAAAACATTTCTGCCAGCACCAGCAGGCTGCCGCCTCCCAGTACTGAGGCTGGTATCACGAAACGGTGATCAGACCCGCCCCATATACGCACCAGGTGAGGCACCACCAGCCCAACAAAGCCAATCGCACCCGCGAGGGTCACGGCCGATGCGGTCAGGATACCAGCCACCAAAAACAAACCCAGTCGAACCAGCCCAGTATCGACGCCTAATGACTGTGCGCGTAACTCGCCTAAGGTCAACACATTGAGACTTCGGGCGAAGATGAGCGCAATGATCAAGGCGCCAGCCAGTATTCCACTTCGAAGTCCACCAGGATACGATTCATGTACATCTCCCATGAGCCAGAACAGCATCCCACGAAGATGGGTGTCCGGGCTGACAACGAGGATAAAGCTCACGGCCGCCCCCCACCCTGCGGCCAACACCACCCCGGTTAACAGTAAACGGGTGGTCGACCAGTCGCCCTGCCCACGAGAGAGCATAAAAACCAGCGCCATGGAGCCAAGCGCACCGCCCGCAGCTGCCAATGAAACCCAGCCCTGATGCCAGCCGAGCATCATCGCCAACAAGGCGGCGACGGCAGCACCTCCGGAAACCCCCAGCACATAAGGATCCGCGAGCGGGTTGCGCAACAGCACCTGCATCAGTGTCCCGGCAAGACCCAAAAGCCCACCTACCACAAACGCATTCAATGCACGTGGCAGTCGCAGTTGGACTACGACAGCGTAATCTACCGATAGATGCTCGCCACGAACGCCAGCGAGCACTTGGGCCCACTCGATAGAAACACTGCCCATAGTCAAGGCAAGAACGAAAGCGGCAAGGGTAATAAAACCCAAAATTGAAATTTTCAAAAGGGAGGTTGTGGCAGTTTTTGCCATAGCGGGGAGTCGCTCGTTGGCGTGGTGCTATGGTGTGATTATAGTGAGTCACAAAGATTAGCTGTGCCTTGGGCCCTGGCACTTGTGTGATATATCGATGCTTGAAAAAATTAGAGGATTAAGCGACCATCCGCCATGGTGTCGGTCCCAATCAGGGTTAAAAGGGAACTAAGGTGCGCAGTAACCTGTGCAAACCTAGGCTGTACCCGCAACTGTAGGCGGCCAGCAGAGAGTCAGTTGTGTCACTGGCAAAACGCCGGGAAGGCCGACTCTCTGCATTGATCCGCAAGCCAGGAGACCTGCCCGCACCGGCGTCGTTTATCTCGGATCGGGAAAAATCTGAGGTGCGGAACCACCGTGGTGGGCGACGCGAAACGTCGTTCCAAAGCAGAGGATTCGCCATGAGACGAGAAGTGATTTCCAGTAACGATAGGCGGCCAATTGACCCGGGCACGGGCACAAACGTGGCCAACTAGTGAGAGCGCTCGCACTACCCCCTGCGGTACTGGCGTCAACCGCACTACACGCCGGTTTAGCTGCTCTTTGGGCCACTGTGGCGCCCGTTCCGTCGCTCGACCCGGCAATGCCATTTCGCACGCAGATCGAAGCTGTACTTATTGATGAAGCTCAGGACCTGGGGGACACTCCTTTGCCATCTGTGGCAGCGCCTGACTCCCCCGCCCTTTCAAACCAGATCGACCTTTTAAAACAAGAGAACGATCAACTTAAGGCGCTCACTGAGTCATTGCAAACACGGCTGGCGCAGAACCGAAATGACCTGGCCCAAATGCAATCTGAAAATGAAGAGCTCAATGCCGCCGTAGTTGCCCTTGAGCAAGGCCATTCTGATCTGGAATCTGACAGAACACAGTTGCAACAACAGGTGGCGACAATGGCCGAAAGCAACGAGCACCTGGTCGAAGAAAAAACGGCTCTGGCACAGGACAATCACCGGATTGCAGCCAACCTTGTCTTGACCCAACAGGAAAAAGATCAGCTGGCAGAAGAAAAAACCGCTATCCAGGATGAATTAACCAGAGCCGGCGAGCGGCATGGCCAGCTAAGCACCAAGAACACCTCACTACTGGGCGCACAGGCAGATCTCAAAAGCCAGGTCGCCTCTTTGCAACGAAACGACAGTGAACTCCGGAATGAGGCAGTGGCTTTGAATACGACAATCGTCAATCTGACTTCAATGCGCGACAGCCTGGCCGAAAAAAACGCCGAGTCTTTGCAAGCCGCGAAAAGCCTTGCGGCAGATCTTACCCAAGAGCGCCAGAGAAAAGATCGGCTGGCCAAGGAGAAGGCCGCTGTCGATGATCGCTTGATCAAAAGCCAAGAACAGCGCGACCAACTGGTCGTCGAGAAAGTCGAATTAGTGAGCGCCAATACATCTCTTCAGGGGCAGATTGCAGCCCTACGTCAGAACGACAATGACGATAGGCGCCAAAGAGCCGCACTTATGGCCACGGTCACTGAACTAACCCAATCGCGTGATCTACTGATAGACGAAAACGTCGATCTGGTAACCCGTCTTGAGCTCAGTGACGAGGAAGCTACAGCGCTTCGGACTCAGAGTGAACAGACCATTCAGAGCGCTCAGCCCTCGGCTGCAGCACTGAATACGGGAAACGCATTACGCGAATCTGACCCACGCCCAGTGGCAGGTAACCCCAAACCGGTGTACCCCCGTCTGGCGATCCGGCGGGGCATCGAGGGCGAGGTATCCCTTGACGTCAACGTTTCTGCGTTAGGCCAGGTATCTGGTATATCGATCAGCAAGCCCAGTGGATCAAAACTCCTTGACCAAGCCGCTTTAAAGGCAGTGCGGCAGTGGCAATTTACACCTGCCATTAGGGACGGCACGGCCTCGCCAGCGACGACTACGATCCCGGTACAGTTCCGCCTGCTTAACAGGGTCAATAGCTAGGCCGGACAATAAGCTCAGATCACCCGATCAGAACGCAACTGCCGGATTTGCTCTTGGGAGTAGTTCAGAAGTTGGGAGAGCACCTCATCGGTATGCTCTCCGAGCACAGGGGGAGCACGACTAACCTCTGGTGGCGTACCTCTTAGTTTCATCGGACTGCTGAGCAACTCTATTTCACCTAGCGACGCGTGCTGTGCGCTGACCCGCATTTGCCGGTGAGTCACTTGGGGATCATTTAAGGCCTCATCGATCCGGTTAATCCGTCCACACGGTATTCCTTCAGGTTCAAGTTTTTCGAGCCATTGTGCTGTACTTTGCTCAGCCATGATCTGATCCAGTTTTGCGACTAACTCGACTCGGTTGCGAACCCGATCCTGGTTGCGCGCAAACCGTGCATTGTCCGCGAGCTCTGCGCAATTCGCTAGAGCGCAAAACCGCGCGAACTGGATATCATTGCCAACCGCCAGAATAACGTGACTATCGCGTGTCGCAAAAACCTGATACGGCACGATATTGGGGTGCGCATTCCCCATGCGGGTGGGTACATTGTTGCCCGCAAGATAAGCCATCGCCTGATTGGCGAGTACCGCCACCTGGCAGTCGAATAGAGCCATGTCGATATACTGTCCTTCGCCGCTGCGTTCTCGCCCAATCAGTGCCGCCTGAATTGCAGAGGCGGCATACAGACCGGTCACCATATCCGCCATGGCCACCCCCACTTTTTGCGGGCCGGCACCGGAAGTATCCTCTGCCTCTCCGGTGATACTCATCAATCCCCCCAGCCCCTGGATCATGAAGTCATATCCGGCCTTGTGCGCATAAGGGCCATCCTGGCCGAAACCGGTAATTGAGCAGTACACCAATCGAGAGTTCAAAGGCCTGAGCGATTCGTAATCCAGACCATACCGGGCTAGTGCACCTACCTTAAAGTTCTCGATCAACACGTCACAACCCGCTACCAGCTCCCGAATAATTTGCTGACCTTGGGTATCGGCAATATTCAGGGTTACCGAACGCTTGCCCCGATTGGTGCTCAGGAAATATGTCGATTCCCCTTGATCGTCGCCAGGGGTGTCACTGATAAATGGCGGCCCCCAGAGACGGGTGTCATCGCCTTGTTCCGGGCGCTCGATCTTGATGACATCGGCGCCAAGATCCGCCAGCATCTGAGTGCACCACGGGCCCGCCAGGACCCGACTGAGATCAAGCACCCTGATATGGGACAGGACGCCCACGTTTCAGCCGGTGAAAGCCTGGATCCCGGTCTGGGCACGGCCCAGGATCAGCGCATGAACATCATGTGTGCCCTCATAGGTATTCACCGCCTCGAGGTTCATCATGTGCCGGATAACATGATATTCGTCGGCAACTCCGTTGCCTCCGTGCATATCCCTTGCCGTTCGGGCAATCTCCAGCGCCTTGCCGCAGTTATTACGCTTCAACAGCGATATCGCCTCGGGTGCAGCACGCCCTTCATCGAAAAGACGCCCTAGCCGTAAGCAGGCATGTGTGCCCAGGGTGATCTCGGTCTGCATGTCGGCGAGTTTTTTCTGCACCAACTGGTTGGCGGCCAACGGTCGACCGAACTGTTCTCGCTCGAGGGTGTAATTGCGTGCCGCATGCCAGCAAAACTCCGCGGCACCCATGGATCCCCAGGCGATGCCATAGCGGGCCCGGTTGAGGCACCCAAAAGGCCCTGCAAGTCCGCTAACCCCATCGAGCACATTCTCGGCCGGAACAAATACATCTTCCATAACGATCTCCCCAGTCACCGAGGTACGAAGTGAGAATTTACCCTCAATCTTGGGTGTGCTGAGGCCAGACATATCGCGTTCGAGCACAAAGCCTCGGATAACTCCGTCGTCATCCTTTGCCCAGATAACAAATACATCCGCGATCGGCGAGTTGGTAATCCACATCTTGGCGCCGTTAAGGCGAAAACCCCCGTCGACCGTTCGCGCCCGGGTCTTCATACCTCCTGGATCAGAGCCATGATCAGGCTCTGTAAGCCCAAAACAGCCCACCCATTCCCCTGAGGTCAGTTTTGGCAGGTATTTTTCACGCTGCGCCTGTGAACCGTAGGCATGAATTGGATGCATGACCAGACTGGATTGCACGCTCATCATGGAACGGTACCCGGAATCAACGCGCTCGACTTCACGGGCGGCTAGTCCATAGCAAACGTAACTCAGACCAGCGCAGCCGTAGCCGTCGA
>CBFIBN010000080.1:0-7910 GCA_965660775.1 Arenicellales bacterium
TGTTCGTTAATTATCTCCGGCCAATCGGCCACTGAAACTGAAGCTGGTCTGCGAGCAGTGCTCTTGGTCGTAGGGGTAATATTGAGCGCAACCTAATAGGTCGCCCGTCCGCCACTCAGATCAAACACACCACCGGTTGTGAAGGAATTCTCCTCGGATACAAGCCAGGCGACCATCGCCGCAATCTCTTCAACTTGTACAAACCGCCCGCGCGGAATCTTGGACAGCATATAGTCTATATGTTGCTGGCTGATCTGATCAAAGATACGGGTTCGGGCGGCAGCGGGCGTAATGCAATTTATAGAAATGTTTTTGTCCGCCGTTTCTTTGGCTATCGATTTGGTTAGCGCGATCACGCCGGCCTTTGCGGCGCTGTATGCCGCAGCATTGGGATTACCTTCTTTGCCCGCTATCGATGCCACGTTGACGATACGGCCGTAATCCTGTTCTCGCATAATAGGAACAACAGCCCTGCAGCAGTAATACACAGCGTTAAGATCGACGTCGATCACGCGTTGCCAATCTTCCAACGCATATTCCCAGGAAGGCTCGGTGGGGCCAGCAATCCCCGCGTTATTAACAAAAATATCGATTCCACCCAGTGCGCTGGCTGTCTCAGAAGTCGCCTGGGCGACCGCCTGGGCATCAGTCAGTTCGACCGCAACCGAGTGCACGGCCCCTTGTGATGCCAGTTGCGCACAGGTCTCTTGCAACAAAGAGGCATCCTGATCCCACAAGCTCACCTTCGCTCCCGATGCCAAAAATCGGGTAATGATGCTGAGCCCAATCCCCTGTGCACCACCGGTTACCACCGCAGTACGTCCGGAAAGATCAATTTGGTTCATATCGGTCAATTCCTCTTTATTATTTCGTCTGGCACCCTTCGATGCATGTCCACTTATACAAGCAAATCATCGCCTGTCCAGATCAATCGTGGCTCGAGCCGGTCGCCTCTCGAAACGGCCGCAACCCGTCGAGATCCAAAGCCACGCCGTGGCCCGGGCGGTTGGGTGCAATTGCATTGCCCTCTTTCAATTGTAATCGCTGCTCGAGAAATCGTTCCAGACCGAATCCATGCACCTCGAGATAGGATGCATTGGGAACCCCGGCAAGTAGATGAACGTGCACATCGTGAATCCCGTGGGATGTCACCGGCAAGCCTCTATCTTGCGCGATTTTGGCCACTTCTATCCACGGCGTAATACCGCCGAGCGTTGCTGCGTCCGGTTCCGGAAAATCGACATGCCCGTAAGTCATGAGATGCTCAAATTCGTGAACGCTGTGCAGGTTCTCGCCGGTGGCAATGGGAAGCCTGGTTTCCCGTCCGAGCCTCGCATGGCCTGCGAGGTCTTCAGGGACAATGGGCTCTTCCAGCCAAAAGAGCTCGAATTTCTCCAGTGCATCTGCTGCAGCAATTGCCTGATCAATGCTCCATCGCATGTTCGCGTCTGCCATCAACGGGAAGTTGGAGCCAAGAAGTTCTCGCATGGCATGCACCCGCTCGACATCCTCCGATAAACGGGTCCTGCCAACCTTCATCTTGATGGCATGAAACCCCTGGTCCAAAAAACCCTCGGTCTGGGCACAAAGGCCTTTCATCGGAAGATCAAGATCAATCCCGCCGGCATAGGCAGGTACTTCTGCAGAATCTCCTCCCAACAATTGCCACAGTGGCAGCGACTCGCGCTTACCGCGCAAGTCCCACAGTGCAATATCCACTGCAGCCATGGCAAATGAGGCCATACCCCCCCGACCCACAAAATGCAGTCGCCACCACATTTTTTTCCATAGTGTATCGATAGCACCCGGGTCTTCCCCCTGCAAAAGAGGTGCTAGATCCGAGTCGATGATTTTCCAGATCGCACCGGTTCCGATGTTGTTCACGGTATAGGTGTAGCCCAGACCAATCTGCCCATGTTCGTCTACCAGTCGAACCACAACCAGTCCGAAGTCAGACATCTCCCCGTGGGTCGAATCGGACAGTGGCGTCTCCAGTGGCACACGATACTGATCGGTATGAATTTCTACTATGGGCATTAAGGCCTCCTCGGGTGTTGAATTCACCCCTGTTTGTTCGAAAGATACTCCAAATCCAAGAGCGAAGGCCATTTGTGCAGCACCCAGTAAAGTGCCACGATGCCTTCACTGGCCAAAATGGCGATGGCAGCGCGGGCCCCGAGCCAATCCGCCAACAACCCGATGTGAAGAAATCCAATGGGCGCCATACCAACGCAGACAGACAGAAGGCCCATCATCAGGCTGCGGGCCTCCTCCGGCGCTTTCAGCAAAATGAGCGTGCTCTGCATTGCCGCAAAGGCCGCAACACCCAGGCCAACCAGCAACAGGCATACTGCAGCGCCCGCAGACAGGGTCAGCTGCGAAAAAACCACTGCAGCTACAAGATACAAACTGATCCCGGACACGTACAGCCTGCGGTAGTGTCGCACTTGACCCGCGCCTACAATCAGCAATGCCCCCACCAGGGCGCCACAACCCTCGGCGCTCATCAGCAAACCGACATGAAACGAGTTCAGCCCGAGAACTTCCTTGCCGATCACTGGAATCATGGAAACGAATGGGAAGCCCCATAAGTTGAACACCACGGTAACCATCAAGACTCCCGCCAGTAGCGGCTGGCTTCTCAGCAGCGAGAGGCTTCGTGTAATGGCGGAAAACACTCCATAGCCACTGTGCCGAGGCGAACGGGTTTTCGGGCGCAGCGATACAGTCCAAAGCAGCGCCAACACATAGGCCATCGCAGCAAACCCATACACGCCGGTTAACCCCACCCATTGCAGGAACACTCCCCCAAGAATGGGGCCCAGCATCCGGGTTCCGTTGTTGGTCACGGTGTCCAGGCTCATAGCATGCCCTATTGAGCCCGCATCCACTGCCCCGCCCAGCAATGCTTTTCGAACCGGAAAGTCGAGCACCCAGAACATTCCACTTACAAATGTGCCCATACCAATGTGCCAAAGTTGAATCTGATCCGTCGCGCTCAGAAACGCGAGTAATGCTGACACGCAGATCATTGCGATGACTCCAAACATCAGCATGTGCCGATGACCAACCCGTTCTACGATGGCCGCCGCCAGAATGCCAAAACAGGCGAGCGGGGCCATGCGCAAAATCAACATCAATGCCACCTGAGAAGGCGAACCTGTCAAGTCAAAGACAAACACGCCGACCGCGAGCATCTCGAGCCACCTGACAGTGCTGGATACGGCACCGATGCCCCACAGGCGAAAAAACTCTCGATTATGGAATAACGCCCAACGGCCAGCGAGGAGTGTTGCTTGTACCGGACGGGCTCTCATAAGATCATGCTAGTACAATGTGGCTCTCTTGGGTACGGCGCTTCTGTGAGAGTTTCATATCGTCCCTCAACATCTGGTGCGCGCGTCATGATCATGCTACCGTCTTAGCATCGCCCATAATTTCGACCCACCATGTTAAAGATCGAATATGCCCGAAATTGAAAGACTGCTGTTGGACGACCTGCCAGCGCCCGTCAGCCATTACTGTCATGTGGTTCGTGCTGGTGATCGAGTCTGGGTGTCCGGCATGGTGGGGATTCGCAAAGACGGGTCGATTCCCGAGGATGTCGTGGGACAGTTTCAGGTTGCCATGGATTGGCTGGATCGCGCCCTGCGGGCAGCAGGCGGGCGTCCCGAACATATCGTGAAGGTACAGGTCTTTCTGACCGACATCAACGACCGGGCCAAAATTAACCCGCTGCGCCAGGATTACTTTGGCAAGCACCGCCCTGCATCGACGCTGGTTGAAGTATCCGCACTCATCACGCCGCAACTTAAGGTAGAAATTGAAGCCGAAGCAATACTAGGGTAAGTTGGGGTGAGTGCAGCAATTAGAAGTCTCCAACAGGAAAGAACGTGATACCTCGTAAGGTCGTTATCATCGGCACGGTTCATTCTGCAGGCATTTCGGTCCTCGAAGCTCGCTCAGACATTGAATGCGAGGTTATCAGTGATGTCTCAGAAGAAAATCTGTGCCAAGCAGTGCAAAAAGCGCATGGCTTGCTGGTGCGAACTGCTGCTATTACACCACGGGTCATTGCTGCAGCCCAAGAACTTGAAGTGGTCTCCCGGCACGGCGTGGGCTACGACAATGTCGATGTTAAATCGCTCACAGCCAGAGGAATTCCGCTGGCACTGGCCGTAGGCGGCAATGCGGTATCGGTCGCCGAGCAGACAATGCATCTCATTCTAGCGCTTACCAAACAGGGATTTCGCTACGACCGGGCCACGCGGAAAGGTCAATTTGACTTTCGGGAGCAACCGGCAGCCTCCTGCCTTGAAGGAAAGTCTCTTCTGATCATTGGCTTTGGCCGAACCGGCAGTCGGGTTGCCGCGAGGGCGGGGGCTTTCGATATGGATCTTTATGCGATTGATCCGTACATTGACCCGGACATTATCCGCCGAGCGGGTGGCGCAGTCGTCACCGATCTTCGAGCCGTTCTGCCTCAAATGGACGTTGTTACAATCCATTGCCCCAAAACCATCGAAACGCTAGGCCTGATCGGACGAGAAGAACTCAATGCCATGAAGCCAACAGCGATACTCATCAACACAGCGAGAGGCGGAATCATCAACGAGGCAGATCTCTACCAAGCACTTTCCTCAGGCAGCATTGCAGGCGCTGGCATCGACGTGTTCGAGGAAGAACCACCCAAACTGGATCATCCATTGCTCGGGCTGGATAACATCGTACTGAGTCCCCATTGTGCCGGGGTAACACGCGAGTCGCGTGTTCGTGTGGCACAGATTGCAGCCCAGAATGTGCTGGCCGCATTTGACGGGACACTGACCGCGGAAATGGTCGTCAACCACGCGGTACTTCAGTAAGAACTTGGAAATGATCAAGCTGATGAATCACTTCGATCTATCTCATCAAGACTCTATCAAGCCGAGTGCATGATGATCGTTGCCCAAAACCTTGTCCGACGTTACGGCAGTACGATCGCCGTAGATGACGTTAGTTTCGAAATTGCTCAAGGTGAGGTCGTCGGCTTGCTCGGCCACAATGGGTCGGGCAAAACCACGATTATGAAGATGTTAACCGGATTTCTTGAACCGACTGCTGGGCAGATCACACTCAACGGCTTGGACATTGGTGAGCAAACTCGTTTAGCCCAGGCATGCATTGGATACCTACCTGAGAATTGTCCGGTCTGGCCCGATATGCACGTGGCGGACTACCTCGACTATCAGGCCTGCCTGCATGGTCTTGACCCTTCGGAACGCGACAGTGCGGTCATTCTCGCAATACAGCGTACGGGCCTAAAAGACCGAGCAACCCAAATGATCCGAACATTGTCCCGAGGGTATCGTCAGCGACTGGGCGTTGCCCAGGCAATCCTCCACGGGCGGCAAATCGTGATCTTGGATGAGCCAACCAATGGACTCGATCCCACCCAGATCCTCGAGATGCGCTCACTCATCAAAGATCTGGCCAAACAGTCAACCATCCTCATTTCGACTCACATCCTGCAGGAAGTGCAAGCAGTCTGCGAGCGGGTCTTGATCCTGCGCGCGGGGCGGCTTGTCCTTGATTCAAGAATCGAAGATCTGGAGCAAAATCAACGCTTGCTCATCGTTGTTAGTGCCGATGGGAAAAGCGTGTTGGGCGGTATCCAGGGGGTCGAAAGAATAACGCAGCGGGCTGCAGACGATGGTCTCGTCCACTACGTAGTGGACGTGTCGCGCGATTGCGCATCGGATATTGCGCAGGCGATTCATGCAGCGGGCTTAGAACTGCACCTTCTGCAGCCCGAACGACGAACCCTGGAGAGTGTTTTTGCTGCTGTCAATGAACCCCAGCCTGAACAGAAGTCCTAAGATGTCAGAAACTGCAAGAATCATACGAAAGGAATTTACCGAGTTTTTCGCCTCGCCGGCGGCGGTGCTATTCCTTGGCGCTTTCCTCGCGGCAATGCTGTTTCTGTTTTTCTGGATCGAAACTTTCTTCGCCAGAAACATCGCCGATGCGCGGCCGTTGTTCAAGTGGTTGCCAGTGCTACTCATCTTTCTGGCAGCAACCCTGACCATGCGAACCTGGTCTGAAGAACGGCGCTCGGGCACGATCGAGAATCTGTTAACCAGTCCAGTCAACCGACTGCATCTGGTACTGGGCAAGTTTCTCTCCGGTCTAATGCTTGTGGCGGTGGCGCTGGCTCTTACGATTCCATTACCGGTCACGGTTTCGCTGTTAGGACCTATGGATTGGGGCCCGGTCATTGGCGGCTATCTGGCCGCACTATTTTTGGCGGGCGCCTACCTGTCGATTGGCGTTTACATGAGCGTCCAAACCGATAATCCGATCGTCGCCTGGATCTTGACGACAGTAGTCTGCGCTGCTTTTTACTTGATCGGATCACCCATGATCACCGGTTTATTCGGATATCACATTGGTGGGTTCCTAATGCTGCTTGGCACGGGCTCTCGATTTGATTCGGTGACCCGCGGCGTTCTCGACTTACGCGATCTGTATTTTTATGCCTCTATTATCGGCGTTTTCCTGACACTCAACCTGTTTTCACTGGAGAGGATCTGTTGGGCGGGAAACCCCAGGCGTCGTCATCATATCCGCTGGTGGTGCGCGATCGTGCTCACTCTCGCCAATCTGGTTGCTGCCAACTTCTGGCTTCAGCCAATTAGTTCGGCCCGCGTGGACATCACCCGGGACCAAATGTATTCACTCTCGGAAGCCACGGAACGGTACTTAAGTCAGCTACAAGAGCCGCTACTGATCCGTGGATATTTCTCAGCCAAGACTCATCCGTTACTGGCCCCACTGGTTCCTAGAATTCACGATCTATTGGAGGAATATGCCGAGCTGGGCCGGGGTAAGGTGCGAGTCGAATTTGTTGATCCACACACCAATCAAGCGTTGGAAGAAGAGGCCGCAAGCAAGTACGGCATTAGGCCGATACCGTTCCAGATAGCGAACCGGCACCAATCCGGAGTCGTCAATTCCTACTTTCACATCGTCGTCTCGTATGCGGATCAGACTGAAACGCTGGATTTCGAAGAACTCACTGAGTTCAAGGCGGGCAGTGGTGAAGGCTTGGAGGTGGCACTGAAAAACCCAGAGTACTCCATTACCAGCAGCATCAAAAAAGCATTGACCAGTTATCGCACAGGCGGAAATCCGTTTGATTCACTCACTGGAAAAGTGACCTTTCGTGGGTATATTTCACCAGCGAATCAACTTCCCGATTCACTATCCACGCTGCGCCACGACCTGGAGGCGGTACTGACCGAGCTACAGAACGAATCAGATGGCAAATTCAACATAATTGTCTCCGACCCCGAAGCAAAGGGAGGCGCCCTAGCCCGGCAAATCAGTGAGCGTTATGGCTTTCGCCCCCAGCGCGCTGATCTCTTCGATCAATCGCCATTTTGGTTTTCGATGTTGATGGAGCGAGGGGGGGAAGCCATTCAGGTACCGATGCCAGAAAACTTAGGCCAAGAAGCCATTCGACGTACGCTGGTTGCCAGTCTAAAACGTTTGGCGCCTGGTTTTCTCAAGACCGTCGCGTTATTTGAGCCGCCCACCGGCCCAACTCCGGTCGGATACCAATACCTCGGCAATGCTTTGATGGAAAACAACCGAGTGACCAATACGGACCTGAGGGGCGGGCGGGTACCAGAAGACGTAGATCTCTTGATAGTCGTCGCTCCGTATCAACTTAACGAAAGACAGGTTTTCGCTATAGACCAGTTCTTGATGCAGGGAGGCACGGTTTTCTTATCCACCTCCACACGTAATATCCACGTCGAAGCCAATTTGGAAGTACGGGCGCATCAGTCCGGCCTGCAACAGTGGCTTGCACATCACGGCCTGGAGGTTGGTGCTGGCCTGGTCATGGATCCTGTCAATACTGAGTT
>CBFIBN010000081.1:0-7861 GCA_965660775.1 Arenicellales bacterium
CGTCAACTTGCTCTAACCCGTTCCTCGCCGATAGGCAAAACTCCACGCCCCGAGCCGCCTCTCGTGCCATGGCCTGCCGGAATGGTCCAAGAAGATCCTCTTCGTAATTCTGGGGAAGATCACCGGTGCGTTTAAGCGCTTCAGCTTCCCGGTAATCGATGCCGTAACGCGAACGGATATTCTCTGTCAGAATCCGGCCGCCAAAATTCTGATCGCGACTGTAGATGACAGTACCGTCCAGAAAAAGATCCAGACGCGTGCTTACATCTCCAAAATCCATTAGTGCAATAGCTCTACCTTCCAGTGATTCTCCCAGAGTTGCAGCGACAAACTCGAAACTGCGCTCCATCGCAAACAAGCCCACATCGACGACCACCGCCCGCAACCCTGCGAGCTCCATCACTGCTATGTAATCCTCAACAATTTCTTTGCGGCAAGCCGTGATCATGACTTCATCATCGCTGCCCGAGCGAGCGCCGCCGGTGACCCGGTAATCCAGGTTTATCTCGTCTAGCGGATATGGAATCTGCTGCGTCGCCTCAATCATGACCTGCTCTTCCATCTCGCGATCGGTCAGACCCGCCGGTAAAGTGATAGTACGGGAAACGACGTGGGTTTGTGACACCGCTACCACAGCGTTCCTACGAGCGCTGCGCGAATGACTGACTGCCCGGTGCACGGCTTCGCTGGTCGCTTTGAGGTCACTGATACCATGCTCAACCACCGCATTTCTTGGCAGGGGCTCCAAAGCGCAACGGTCGGCGCGATAACCGCCACGAACGGCAGACATTTCCAGTACTTTCACCGCGGCACTACCAATATCGATGCCCAGTGCCTGGCTTTTGCGGCGAGCAAAAAGACTCATGCCCCAAACCTGGGAAAATCGACTCGATCAGACACTCCTGGTACCAAATAAAGGTTTAATGTGCTGACCGAGTTCCTCATACCCACAAGTCTAACCCGGCCTGTCATACGATCAACTCATTCCATCGATTGAGGTTCGGCCGAGCCGTCAGGTTCGGATTTCAGTCGGCGTTTGATAAAATCCCCGCCAATCTGTTTCCCGCCCTGATTCGGCGAGGTCTTTTGCGGCTATTCTTATGTCGATTCGCGCTCTTATCTGGGGTTTTGTGAGCCTCATGCTAGTCGGAATCCTCACACTGGCCGGTGGGCTGGCCATTGTTCTGCCTGATCTCCCCCCGACCAGCAAAGTGCGGGATATCCGTCTCAAGGAGCCACTACGGGTATACACAACCGATGGCCAGTTGATGGGCGAATTCGGTGACGAACGACGCATTACCATTCCGATCGAGGAGGCGCCCGACCTGCTGATCAAAGCAATACTCGCAGCTGAGGATGATCGGTTTTTCCAACACCACGGTGTTGATTTCTTGGGAGTGCTACGCGCGGTTATCGCTAATCTGAAATCCTTGGATAGCCGCCAGGGTGCCAGCACCATCACCATGCAGGTGGCCCGTAATTATTTTCTATCGCGAGAGAAAACTTATAGCCGCAAAATCAAGGAAGTCCTTCTGGCTTTCCGGCTAGAACGAGAGCTCACCAAGGCAGAAATCCTCGAGCTTTACCTGAATAAGATTTTCCTGGGTCATCGGGCATACGGTTTCCAGGCGGCTGCCTCGATCTACTACAACAAACGCCTGTCGGAACTGTCTCTGGCCCAATTGGCAATGCTCGCAGGGTTGCCCAAAGCCCCGTCCCGCAGTAATCCCGTCAGAGACTCCAAGCGAGCGCTTGACCGGCGCAACTACGTGCTGCGCCGGATGCATGGACTGGAACTGATCAGTGACAGCCAATACGCCGGTGCACGCTCCGCTCCGGTCACAGCCCAAAGACACAAAGCAAAGATCCAAGTCTACGCGCCTTATGTCAGCGAAATAGTTCGAACGCACATGGTTGAACGTTACGGTGATTTGGCTTATCAATCCGGGTTCCGGGTCTACACCACCATCGACCCAACCTACCAGGATGCGGCTAACCAGGCCCTCACGACAGGGCTTTTGGCTTATGAAGAACGCCACGGGTATCGCGGACCGCAGGGGTATATCGACCCAAACAAAATCACCAGCCGCCCTGAACAAGTAAAGGCACTGGCGCAATTCGATGCGCCAGCACCCCTTCGAGCCGTACTGGTACTTCGAGCCGGGGGAGACGCACTGGATATCCTGAGGGCAAACGGACAACCGGCAACCATCACTGTTGACGGATGGCGTTGGACGGGTCGAAGTCCCTCTCAATTCCTGAACCCTGGAGATGTCATCTACATCACTGGAGAAGACACCGCGCTTCGCCTGGCGCAGGCACCCCTCATCCAAGGTGCGCTAGTCTCCCTGAATCCTACCGATGGAGCGGTACTCGCTCTGGTCGGAGGGTTTGACTTCAAACAAAGCAAGTTCAACCGTGTCACCCAGGCGCTGCGCCAACCCGGTTCAAATATCAAGCCATTTATTTATTCAGCTGCCCTGGAAAACGGCTTCACAGCAGCAAGCTTGGTCAGCGGCGCTCCAGTCGTCGTCGAAGACCATATGGGAGGGGCTTGGCGCCCTCAAAACTATAGCCGTAAGGTGTTCGGACCGACCCGCCTGCGCAAGGCGCTCAGCCTCTCACTGAATCTGGTCTCGGTCCGCCTGGTCCGCGCCATGGGCGTTGAATTGGTTCGCGACTACCTGGCAAAGTTTGGTTTTGACCGTGGGCGACTGCCCCGCGGCCTCGCGTTGGCTCTGGGATCGGCTACGGTTACGCCTTTGGAGATCGCGCGTGGCTATACCGCATTTGCCAATGGCGGCTATCTGGTTGAACCCTTTTTCATTGCCCGCGTCGAGGACCCATCCGGGGATATCGTAGAGTACGCAAACCGTCTAATGATCTGCCCCGACTGTCCGACCCCAAACGGGGTCACCCATAGTGCTGGCCGGCGAACCGTCGACCCACGTTTCGCCCGCCGGGTGCTGTCAGAAGAAAATGCATTCATCATGAATTCTATGATGAGCGAGGTTATTCGCAGTGGCACCGGCCGCGCCGCGCAGGCCCTTGGGCGTAACGATCTTGCCGGTAAAACCGGCACTACTAATAATTATCACGATGCCTGGTTTACCGGGTATAACCCGGATATCGTAACCAGTGTGTGGATAGGCTTTGACAGTCCCCGCGATCTGGGTTCGCGGGAATCCGGCGCCAGGGCCGCATTACCTGTCTGGCTCAACTACATGCGGGTCGCGCTTTTGGCCCGCCCTCAAGTAACGCAACGACGACCTGAAAAAATTATCACGTTATGGGTTAACCGGGACAGCGGCCTGCCTACCGACGAAAACGACCCCCAGGGCTTTGATGAGATTTTCATGACAGGAACCGAGCCCACGGCTGACCCGTCACCGAACCTGCACCGAAGCACCGATGACGGCAGCACGGACCCGGTAGAGGGATTATTCTGACACGCTTGTTCAGTTGTCCTGACTGGCGCTCGCTCCTTTCTTAACACGCTTCCCGAGGGCTTTCTTTCGGGCAGTCTTTTTCTTGACGGCTTTCTTCTGGGTCGCTTTTTTTCTAACTGTCTTTTTTCTGGATCTGGCGCTTGATTGGCTTTTCTCTTCGACCAGCCATTGTCCATCGCGATTGGGACATATTGCCTTCCAGCCCGTGGCCTTGCCATCCACCTCAGTCATCACGTACTGCTCCCGGGCTTTGCGGCTGTAACGGACCTGGGCCTTGTTTCCATCCGGGTCGCTCACCGGAGCACTCGCTAAATAAAGGTGCTTAGGATCGAGTTGATCCTTGACGGTGAGTATCTCCTCGACCAACGGAGCGCGGGTTTCGCGATTCCGGGGAAACTGACTGGCCGCCAGAAAAATGCCCGAAGCACCATCGCGTAACAGGTAAAAATCATCTACTTTCTTACACTGTAAATGTGGCATAGGTATAGGATCTGCCCGAGGCGGAGCCGGTTCACCATTTCTCAGCAGTTTTCGGGTGTTCTTGCAATCATCACTGGTGCAGCCGAAATACTTGCCAAAACGGCCCGTCTTCAGTTGCATTTCAGCCCCGCACTTCTCACATTCAAGCACCGGGCCATCGTAACCTTTCAGCTTAAATTCCCCCTCCTCTATCGCGTAGCCAGAACAGTCAGGATTATTGCCGCAAATGTGCAACTTGCGGTCTTTGTCGATCAGGTAAGCTTCCATGGCGCTATGACAAACATCGCAGCGACGCGTGCGGACCAGTCGTTGCACCTCGGCATCTTCATCGAAACTCACATCCTCAATATCATCTCCGGAAACAAGGTTTAGGGTCTGGGTACACCGCTCCTTAGGCGCTAAACCGTAGCCTGAGCAGCCCAGGAAGACGCCGGTTGCCCCATTGCGTATCTGCATATGTCGAGCGCAAGTCGGGCACGGAATATCTGTCTCTGTCGGTAGATTCGCCCGCATACCTCCCACGGCTGTTTTTCCCTCGCCTTCGCCATTGGCCGCATCCAGCTTCTGAGTGAAGTTGTCATAAAACCCATTCAGGACGTTCTTCCAGTCTTTTTTGCCAGTGGCGATCTCATCAAGGGTCTCTTCCATTTCGGCCGTAAAACCGTAATCCATCAGTTCACTGAAGTTCTCACGTAACCGGTCAGTAACAATCTCGCCCATCTTCTGCGCATAAAAACGCCGGTTGGCAAGCCGAGCATAGCCGCGGTCCTGGATTGTCGAGATAATCGACGCATAGGTTGAAGGTCGACCAATGCCTCGTTTCTCGAGCTCCTTTACCAGGCTGGCCTCGGTAAAGCGTGCCGGGGGTTTGGTGAAATTCTGCACGGGCTCGAGCTGCTTCAGAGTCAGGCGACGTCCCTTGGGGATATCTGGCAGTTCTATATTTTCCTGCTTGCCAGCCGGTGGTAAAGCACGGGTGTGGCCGTCAAAAACCAGAATCCGCCCGCGGGCCCGCAGTTCGAAATCACCACAAGTGACCGTCAGGGTTGAACTCAGGTACTGGGCATGGGTCATCTGACAGGCAACAAAATAATTGCGTACCAGGTCATACAGGCGCTGCTGATCAGCCTCCAGCGAAAGATGGCTCCCCCGTTGGCGCACATCAGTCGGTCGAATCGCTTCGTGAGCCTCCTGCGCACCAGCTTTACTGGCATAAACATTCGCCGAAGCAGGCAAATATTTCTCGCCGAATTGGTCATGGATGTGCTGCCGACACCTTGATAACGCATCAGCGCTCAAGTTGGTGGAATCGGTACGCATGTAGGTGATTAAGCCAGCTTCGTACAATCGCTGGGCCAGCATCATGGTCTTCTTTACAGAAAAACCCAGTCGGGTGCTCGCCGCCTGCTGCAAAGTAGAGGTGATCAGCGGTGGATTGGGCCGTGACTGAGTCGGCCTGTCGGTACGATCTGATACCTGGTATGGGTTCTGGGCTAAATCCGCCAGTGCAGCCTGGGTCTGGGTTTGGTTCTGAGGGCGGAAATTCTCGCCATTCTGCTTAACGACCTGCAGGCGAAGCGGTCCTTCGGTACATTCAGTATCCGCAAATACTTCCCAGTATTCTTCCGGTACAAAGGCGCGGATTTCGCGCTCACGCTCAACCAGCAAACTGACGGTAACTGACTGCACACGGCCAGCCGATAACCCCCGGGCGATTTTCGCCCAAAGCAACGGCGAAAGCATAAATCCAACCACACGATCAAGGAAACGGCGGGTCTGCTGCGCCTCGACCTTGTGATCGTCGAGCGTGCCTGGATGCTCAAAGGCCTCATGAATTGCCTGGCGTGTAATTTCATTAAAAACGACCCGTCGATAACGCTGCGGGTCCCCGCCGATGACTTCTTTGAGATGCCAGGCGATCGCTTCACCCTCGCGATCCAAGTCAGTGGCAAGATAGATTGAATCGGCAACAACGGCGAGTTTTTGCAACTCAGCGACCACCTTGGTCTTATCGGGCAAAATCTGGTAGTTCGCCTCCCAGTTGTTCTGGGGGTCGACCCCCATACTCTTGACCAGATTACTGTAGGTCTTTTTCTTGCGGTAACGCGCCTTGACAGCTGGTGACATTTTTCTCGTTTTCGCCGCTTGGCGCGCACGCGCTTTGGGGTCTGCCTTTTTTTTCGAACCACTAACTGGCAAATCACGAACGTGGCCAACACTCGATCTGACCACATATTCGCTGCCTAGGTACTTATTGATGGTTTTCGCCTTGGCCGGCGACTCAACAATGACTAAAGACCTGCCCATAAATATCAAACTCGTTTACTGAAACCGTGAATTCCCGTTTAGTCGACTCACCACTTCGATCTGGCGCAACTATCAGATCATGACATATCGGCGCCCAACTTCGAATGATCGAACCCGGATTAAGCACCCCTGGCAGTCTTCCAGCCATCACTGAGCCAGTAGTCAATGATGGTTTTTCCAAGCCAAACTCAACGCAAACGCAAATACCCGCCTGCACAACTACGTACCAAACCTGCCAACTCCATTCGTATCAGCATGGCGCAAACCTCGCTGATCGTCAAACCTGACCGCTCGGCAACCCGGTTGACACTGGTGGGAGCAAAGTCCACAGTGTCAAGGTCCAGGGTGCACCAATATGGCTGTTTTCCTGCAGGTTTCACAATTTCTTGCACCTCATTCGACAGTGATAGATGCTCAACGATCTGCCTCGTCGACTCCACCAATTGGGCGCCGTCACGGATCAACTGGTGAACTCCACGGGAAAGGGGTGAGTTGATCGAACCGGGAACCGCAAATACCTCACGACCCTGATCAGCCGCAAAACCCGCCGTAATCAGGCTACCGCTACCTGGCGCCGCCTCAACGATCAACGTACCCAGGCTGAGCCCGCTAATCAATCGGTTGCGCTGGGGAAAATGGTGTCGCCGGACACCAGTGCCAAGGACAAATTCTGAAACTACCAGACCCCCTTCCGAGATCTGATGGGCAAGGTCATGGTGACATCGGGGGTAAACGATATCCAGACCTGTGGCGCATGCGGCAATCGTTGGGCCGCGAGCCTTTAGAGCGCCGCGGTGGGCAGCGCTATCAATCCCAAGCGCAAGTCCGCTCACAACTACAATTCCAATGGCCGCAAGTTCACTGGCAAAATCATGAGCGGTTTCAACCCCCGCTGGGGTCGGATTACGGCTGCCGACAATCGCAAGTGCCGGGCCTTGCAATAAGGATTCATCGCCCTTGCAATACAACACCACGGGCGGGCAAGAGATTTCGCCCAACAGCGAAGGAAATTTCGGATCAGTCAAGCCGATCACCGAATGTCCTTCGCTGGCAAGCCATTTTGCGTCCTGTGCCACTAACCGCTCGTTACTGCGGCCGCCGAGGGTTAACCTTACCCCAGAGCCCAACCGGTTCTGTCTGGGCAAAACCGATAAGTCAGCGCTGAGCGCTTCGAGGGGGTCAGGAAAATGCTGGAGCACAACCCGCTTGATGCTTTCGGGGAGAGTTGCGCGTCCAATACGCAACCAAGCTAAATCTCTTTCGTCCATAATTGGCCCTCCTTGGCCTTGTAATCAGCAACAGCAGAACTAGCCTACTTATGCTTGCCGGATGCTTCCATGCCCCGGCAAAAATGTCAGGTACCGGGGTTCACTACCCTATCCCTGGGCTGGATCGCGCGCTCAACGTCGCGGACCAGTGCGTAACTCACTCGATCAAAAACCCGAAAGACCAGTAATTCACCGGAACGTCCCTCGGGCAGAGCAACCAATTCCGCCTCGCCGCTGGCCAGGCGTCGCTTACCCGGCAAGCGTTCGGCACAACCCAGCAGCCGGGCATGTACCGTGCTCATGGCAACCGTGGGCAAAGTGCAACGATCAGCGCTAACCGCTGGCCGAACAATATCT